>DGBH01000165.1:0-994 GCA_002384205.1 Bacteroidetes bacterium UBA4009 | reverse complement strand
AGTAGCTGTAGATATACTATATAAAGCGTCAAATAACGCTAATGTATATGTAGTTGACACTTTCAAGAGTACGGATCCCGAGTGGATCAGTAATACATTTAACATACAAACAGAAATAATAACATCTGTTATACAAAGTAATCAGCTGTTGAGGCCTTACGATAATGTTCCAAGGTTTGCTTTAGCGCAGGAGATAACGGCTAACAGATTAATATTTGGAAATTACACACAGAACTTTAACATGTTAACCTCTACCATGAAACCTCTACAGGTTGATCTAGCAGTTACCACCAGCTCTGTAGAAGTACTGAATATAGATGCTAGCGGAGTTTCTCAGGGGCTTGGTATAGACGGCAAAAGCGTATATCCTTCTGTAAAAAGTACTAGAACCTACCAGATAGGTGTTGGATATCAAGATCAATACGGTAGAACCACTCCGGTATTTACAGGTAAAGAAGCTTCCGTAATTATAGAAAAGTCAGAAGCGCAGTTTGCAAACAGCTTGTCGGCTCAACTAGTTAATGAAGTACCTTATTATGATCAAGCAAAACCTTTTTCTACCTTTAAGTATTACGTAAAAGAAACTAGCCAGGAATACTATAATATATGCTTAGATCGTTGGTATAATGCAGAAGACGGAAACGTTTGGTTGTCATTTCCTTCATCAGAAAGAAATAAAATTGACGAAGAAACTTTTATTACATTAAAGAAAGAACACGATAACGAAAACCCTGTAACAGAAGACGCTAGATACAAGGTAATTGCAATAGAAAATGAAGCGCCTCAATATTTAAAAGAGACTAGATTATCTAAAGGTAGAGCAGTGGACTGGGAACACATTGGAGGTTTCCCTATAGAGGGATCTTCGGAAATATGGTTTGATAGTGTTGACAAATTTGATAAAGATTTTGGAACAATAACTAGAACTACTTCTGGATTACAGCTAAGAATTTTAACAGCAAACGATACTAGCGAGTGGTATAAAGTAACATCT
>DGBH01000041.1:15644-25190 GCA_002384205.1 Bacteroidetes bacterium UBA4009 | reverse complement strand
TTGGCAAAAGTCTGAAAGAGACTCCAGCATAAATTGAAATATACGTCGCTATTTTGGAAAAGTTATGGTCAGCTAACATCGCGTAAAGCACCACACATAATATCCCTGAAATAGCAATTACCTCAAATATGCGAATTGGAATAAATTGTGAACTTATATAGATGTTGGTTTTGAGTGCATATGCCTCCTTTTTTAGTTTCTCATATCTATCATAAAAATAACCGGCGCCATTCCATAGTTTTATGTTCGCTATTCCTGAGGCTAATTCACCCGCATTTTCGTATATCAAAGGACTAATATTACTTAGCCTAGCGCCTGCACGTCGTAATTTTCTACGATTGATGTACATAAGTATTCCCGCTGTCGGTATTAAGGTGAGAAAGGAAAATACAAAAAGCAATGGGTTATAAATCAATACGCCACACAATGCCAGTATAATCAACATTAATTCTGAGATGACCACGATACTTGAAAGCAATATTCCCTCAGCAAAACTTAGACTTGTCATGCCTATCTCATGCATAATTTCTGAAGATTTCTTTTGCGTGAAATAAAGTAAATCTTGCTTTGCTATAAACCGATAAAAACTACTAGAAACCTCGTCTGTGATCTCAAAAGCATACCTAACCTGAAGCTTATTAAGCTGCACTAAGATTACATTTTTAACAACATAAAACAGAAAAAGAAAGGTGGAAATAACGAGAATGAATGTTTTAGAATCACGAATACCTAGCCCATTGTAAACAAAAGAAGTAAAAAAATTACTTCGCACAAACTCAGGCTTCAGGATAGAAAGTACGGTATGTAACAGTACAGAAATACCTGCAATTTCTAGTAGTGCTGCACATAAACTGATGGCAAGCATAATCGAGAATTTCCTTTTCTGCGAAACACTTAAAATATCACTCAACTTTTGCTGAACCGCAGATAACTCCTTTACACTTTTCATTTCAATATAGCCAACACCTCTATCTCAACTAGTATAGGAGTATAACCTGGGATTTTTGTATTGCCGTCAGAACCAAATGCTTGATCAGATGGAAGTAGAGCTCTTGCGCTTTCTCCAACCGCTAAATTGGCCATTAAAAAATGAATTCCTGGGAGAAGGTTTAAGTCTTTAGGATTATAAATGTACGGTTTACCCTCCTGTGTGCCTGCCAATTCATAATCGTTTAAAGACTTTATTACAAATGAGATCTCAGTTTTCTCCGACGTCCCACGAGGTTTTTCATTGATTTTTAGCCGTTCAAAGTAGATAAGTGTATTGCTATCTCTTATTGCATTCCACTTATTTTGTTCCATGTACCTGTTTATGATCTCGCTTTCAAATAATTTTTTGTAAGCAATGTGGTCTAAATCGTCTAGCATATCCCTCATCCATATTTTAATCTTTAAAACGTCATTTACACCCATGTTTTCAGGCACAGCACCACCCAAACCAGTATAAAAATCATTAGCTGATAGCTTCAGTTCTAAACTATCTCCTTTGCATGTTTGGCTAAGTAATTTATAAAAAGTAGTAGTGCTATCCAGCATTAATCTGTGTAGCTCTAGTTTTCGATGCATTGTATTTGTGTTAAGATACACGCTATCTGAAACATTCGCGGCTTCTACATCAAGTAACCAGTGGTTTTTAACCCTCTCGGTGCACGGCTCACCTCCCCGCCAATACTCTATATTTCCTTCTTTTTCGTAGGTCTTTCCGCAACTGCTTATTATGAAGCTCAGAAACACAAGGATTATTGCATTCTTCATCCTAGGTGTTGTCTGTAATTTTTTATAGACTCTTTAAACTTCTCTATTGTTTTTTTCAAACCTTCCTCACTTGCCCCGCCCGCTGCATTTTTATGACCACCCCCATTAAAATACTTGGCACTAAACTCGTTACAAGGAAATACATCGGTACTTCTAAAACTCATTTTTACTAAATATCCTCTATCAATAATCAGTGCACTTAATTGAACTCCTTTAATACCCAAACCATAGTTTACAAAACCCTCAGTATCGCCAGTTACCACGTTATATTGAGCAAGTTCATCTTCTGTTAAATGCGCAAGAGCTACAGTGCCGTCCTCAATGAGCTCTATTTTATTGGCTAAAAAGTATCCTAATAATTGCAGTCGGTCTAGCCTATTTTGGTCAAAAAGGTTGTTGTATATTTTAGCAGGGACTACTCCTAAATCCATCAGGTCAGCAGCTGTTCGTATAGTATTACTTGTCGTGCTACCATATCTAAAAGAACCGGTATCGGTAATTAACCCGGTATAAATACACTCCCCCATTTCCTTTGTCATAAAGGATATATCTAAATGTTTTTTAACGTAATTTATAATTAACTCGCAAGTAGAACTTGCCCCTATTTCTATATAACGCTCGTCGTCGAAATCTTGAGGGTCTTGGTGATGGTCTATCATCACTTTTTTAGCTGAACTAGCCGCAACATTCTCTCCCATCTCGTTTATTCTACCTAATGCATTAAAATCGAGGCAAAAAATGTACGCTGCTTCTTTAATATACTCTTGACATAGTTCCTTTTGTTCTTGGTAAATTAAGACATTATCATTTGCGGGTAACCAATGTAAAAAATCTGCATAATCCGTTGGTGTAATTACTTGAGATTCAATCCCTGCAGCTTTTAAATAATGATACAAACCCAAACTAGAACCCATGGCATCACCATCAGGTTTGTAGTGGGTTGTTATGATAATTTTACCCGATTGTCTTTTTAAATCTTGTAAAGAATGGATTATAGTATCTTGCACGTTTTAATTTTGTGACAAAACTCGTGAAAAGAAAAGGATAATTCTATTTTTGCCGCCTTAATTCAATAAAAAACATGTCAAACATCACGTTTACAATGATCAAACCAGATGCCGTAGCAAACGGGCACACTGGAAAAGTAATTAACGATATCATAGAAGGAGGTTTCTCTATTAAAGCTATGAAATATCTTCACTTGTCTAAAGAAAAAGCAGAAGCTTTTTACGGTATTCACCGTGAGCGTCCATTTTTTAACGACTTAGTTAGCTTTATGACTTCTGGTCCTATCGTAGCGGCTGTGTTAACTAAGGAACATGCAGTAGCAGACTTCAGAACTTTAATTGGAGCTACCAACCCAGCAGATGCTGCTGAGGGTACTATTAGAGCTAAGTACGCGGTTTCTATAGACGCAAATGCGATACATGGAAGCGATAGCGATGAGAACGCAGCAGGGGAAGCATCTTTCTTCTTCTCTGCTTTCGAAATGTTCTAAAAAAAACTAAATCCAGTCAATAATCCGATCAATTAAGTTGGTCGGGTTATTTTTATTTTTGATGGTGAAATAAAAACCGTCACACAATAATTCATTACTTTAGTGCCTTAATATGAATAGTTTATTTTTTGATATAAATTGATTATACCATTTACATAACTTTTATTCCATAGACGTATACCATGAAGTTAAAAAATATTTTTTTTGTTGTAGCTCCATTCATTTTTGTAGCCACTGGATTTTACATGAAGGCTCAAGACGAAGGTGAGTCTATATTATTACAAGCCGTAAATATGAGTTTGCAAGGTGCGCACTATGACCCACCTCTGGTAGATGATGCATTCTCTCAAAAAGCATTTGATTTATACCTTAAAAATATTGATGGAAATAAGCGTCTACTTCTAGCCTCCGACACGGTTCAATTAGTTAATTATCGCAACGAAATAGATAATGAGATAAATGATGGAACGTATAAACTATTTAATCTTTCATTAGAATTAATCCAAAAACAAACCAAGTCAACTGAGGGGTATTTTGAAGAATTTTTAGCACACCCTTTTAGCTTTATCGAAAATGAAGAAGTGAATCTAGGAGAAGATATGCCTTTTGCCAAAGATGAAACAGAATTACGAGATCGTTGGAGAAAATACCTTAAATACAGTGTGCTTTCGCGCCTACATGACGATATTATTGCTCAAGAAAAGGCAATAGAAAAAAGCGATACCATTTTTACTCCAAAATCATATGATTCACTAGAGTACCATGCCCGTAAAAATGTACTGAAAACACACAGAGATTGGTATAAAAGACTAAATCGNNGGTCAATTAGAAGGTATTGGTGCTCAGTTACAAGAAAAAGACGGCTACATCAAAATAACCAACATCATCCCAGGCGGACCGTCCTCACTTCAAGGTGAACTTATGGCCAATGACCTTATTTTAAAAGTAAAACAAGAAGGAGGCGAACCAGTAGAGATAATAGATTGGAGAATAAATGATGCCGTAAAAATTATACGTGGTAAAAAAGGAACCAAAGTGACACTTACCGTGCGCAAACCTGACGGTTCTGTTAAAAATATTACTATAACACGAGATGTAGTTGTACTCGAAGAGACCTACGCCAAATCACTTATTTTACATGATCAAGATAATGTAAAAACGGGTTACATCTACTTACCTACATTCTATGCTGATTTTCAAAATCCTAGAGGACGATTTAGCTGGAAAGATGTAAAAGTAGAAGTAGAAAAACTAAAAGCGACGGGTATAAAAGGAATAATACTAGACCTACGAAATAACGGTGGTGGATCCTTAGATGATGTGGTCAAAATGGGTGGTCTTTTTATAGACCAAGGCCCTATTGTACAAGTAAAAGAAAAAGGAAGACAAGCTCAAGTTCTTGAAGATAGATATCCTGGCGCAGAGTGGGATGGTGCTCTTGTAATCATGATTAATGAATTCAGCGCATCAGCCTCTGAAATTATGGCTGCTGCAATGCAAGACTATGGTAGAGCCGTTATTGTAGGCTCGTCATCATCACATGGCAAAGGCACTGTTCAACGTTTCCTTAATCTAAATCAAACACTTCGGAATAAAAACCTACCAGACTTAGGTAGTGTAAAACTAACAATCCAAAAATTTTATAGAATAAATGGGGATGCAACACAACTTAAAGGAGTAAATTCTGACGTGGTCTTGCCAGATAACTATATGTATATAAAAACGGGTGAAAATGAGAATGATCACGCCATGGCTTGGGACCAAATTTCAAGTTCTAAATATGAAACAAGCCCTCTTGACGCACATAACAAAGCCATTAAGAAAAGTCAAGCAAGAGTAAAGAAAAATGAGACTTTTAATCTGATACAAGAAAATGCTCTCCGTTGGGAGCTGCAGCGCGAAATAAACACATTTCCGCTAAGCCTAGAAGCCTATAAGGCTCAAGAAGTAAAAGAGAAAAAAGAAGGTGAGAAATATGAAGCATTAAATAAAATCATTATAAACGGATTCGTAGTTAGAAATATCCCTTCTGATTTAGCCTTGATAAATGGTGAGGAATCACGTGTAAAGCGCAACGAAGAATGGATTAAAGGCATAGCTAAAGATCCATATGTATATGAGGCATTGCAAATTATTGAAGATTTGAATTAAACTTCAGCAAATTCAAAAAAACCCAAATTTAAACTTGGGTTTTTTTTGAATCATTTTTATGTAACTAATATGCTTCGCGCAAAAACCTTTCTATAGACTATCTTGTTTTTTACCTATGATTAAAAGAGTACTAATAATAGGTGGAAATACAGGGATAGGAGCTGCATTAAATTCGTTGTTACAAGTAGAAGGAATAGAAACCATTATCGCCAGTAAGTCAACTGGACTAGATGTGACCGAAGCAGAACCGAATTTTCCTTTGATAGAGGGCAGTATAGATGCCTTGGTATATTGCCCAGGAAGTATAAACTTAAAGCCATTCAAATCACTCAAAGTGTCTGATTTTGAAAATGATCTTGCCATAAATTACCTAGGAGCTGTGAAAGCTATTCAGCACTACCTAGATCATTTAAAAGAAGCTGAAAACCCATCTATTCTAATGTTTAGCACCGTTGCAGTTCAAAAAGGAATGCCTTTTCATAGCAGCATAAGTGGTGCAAAAGGAGCTGTAGAAGGTCTAACTAAAGCCCTAGCAGCGGAGTTTGCACCCACCATCCGTGTAAACTGCATAGCGCCCAGTCTTACCAACACCCCGTTGGCCATAAAATTACTTCGAAATGAAAAGCAAATTGAAGGAGCAGAGGCTAGGCACCCGCTTAAAAAAATAGGCGAAGCAAACGATATAGCCGCAATGGCCAAGTTTCTTATTTCCGATTCAGCTAAGTGGATTACTGGTCAAATAATTGGTATAGACGGTGGTATGAGCACACTAGCTAGCTCGTAACTAGAAGCAAAATACATTGTTGAATTGGCACATCATAAGTTAAATCTTCCAAGCAAAATTTGTGTGGCATGTAATCTTCCTTTTGTGTGGCGTAAGAAATGGGAGAAAAATTGGACTGAAGTAAAGTACTGTAGTGAGCGTTGTAGAAGAACTAAAAAATAAAAACATTGTCCATTGGTTTAGAAAAGACCAACGGGTAAATGATCATGCCATTTTCTCAAATCTTGGCTTATTTTCAACGGTCACTGCATTTTATGTGCATGATACAGAAATAGAATCGGTGTTCAACTTGGGATTTCCAAAAATCGGAAATCACCGTAAATTATTTTTGGAGCAATCACTCAATGAACTGCGGGATTCTTTAGCATCTTTAAATGTACAACTTCATATATTTCAAAGTGCGGAAGAATTAATAGCGAGCACTATGTTAAATACCGAAGTACTAAGTTACCAAAAACTTTATGGCACTGAGGAACTGAGTATTGAGCAAACGATAACATCCATTTTTAACGGAAGAACCTACGTATTTGATGATTTTACTCTGGTAGATAAAAACAACTTGCCATTTACCCTGGATAATATGCCGTCCCTATTTACGCAATTTAAAAATGCTGTAGGTGCTGAAGGAGCGTATCAAGAAACCATACAATTACCCTTGCTTCCAACTGAAAGTACAACATATAAACTAGTTGGCGGCGAGACTCAAGCTTTAAACAGGTTAACATACTACTTTACGGAATCTCAACTTCTATCTACTTACGAATTAACTAGAAACGGAATGTTGGGCACAGACTTCTCTAGTAGATTTTCTCCTTGGCTCGCTATTGGTAACATAACACCACGTACTATTTTTGATTATATAGTAAGGTACGAAGAAGAAATAGAATCTAATAAATCAACGTATTGGCTTATTTATGAATTACTGTGGAGAGATTTTTTTCAATTACAACTGCAATTATGGGGATCGTTATTTTTTCAAGTAGGTGGCATTCAGCAAAAACAAATACGGTACACCAGCAACACGGCAGCATTTGAAAAATGGATGCAAGGTAATACCGGTGATGACTTAGTTGATGCTAATATGCGTGAGTTAAATACTACAGGCTGGATGAGTAATAGAGGAAGACAGAATACTGCCAGCTTTCTGATACACGATTTAAAACAAGATTGGAGATGGGGTGCAGCTTATTTTGAAAGCTTATTGGTTGATTATGATCCCGCAAGTAACTGGGGAAATTGGATGTATATCGCTGGAGTTGGTCACGATGCTAGACCATTCAGAAAGTTCAACACAAAATTACAAGCTGAACGCTATGATAGCGAAGGTAACTATAGAAAACTATGGCTAAAATAGTTGGCATAGACTATGGAGCTAAAATGAGCGGTAATACTGTACTAGCTCATTACACTAATGACCAAGTCACTTTTAGTCAAGTAGATAAAAAAAAAGATGCTGATACCTGGCTCAGAAAAGAATTGATATCTATACAAGCGGATATAGTCTATTTAGATGCTCCTTTAAGTTTACCAGCAGCCTATTATAATAACGGGGACAGCTATCATTATCGAGAAGCAGATAAATTAACACGTGCTATGTCACCTATGTTTTTAGGAGGATTAACTGCTAGAGCGATGAGTCTTAAACACGCTTTAAAACCATTAACCTTTCACGAGATATACCCTGCTTTCTTCCAATCTGAAATAGTGCAAAGTATTCATTATAAAGTAGATATACATTTATTCATAGCTGAATTACACCATAAAGAACGTTTTGTACTAGCCCAACAACCTCAAAATTGGCATCAAGTAGACGCGCTTATAGCCCTGCTTATCGGGACTCGACACCAAGAGAACAGACATCAAGAAATAGGCAACCCTGCTGAAGGTATTATTATAATATGAACAAAGTAGGTCTCGTATTTCCACATCAGCTGTTTAAAGAATCTAAGGTAGTAAATAACTGTGATGTTGTTTACCTAATTGAGGACCACCTTTACTTTACACACTATAAATTTCACAAACAGAAGCTGCTCCTCCACAGAGCCAGTATGAAATACTATGCGGATTTAATTTCGAGTAGTACCATCGTAAAATATATTCAAGTTACAGATTATCAAGGAATTGAGAAATTAATCACCGAATTAAAAGACCATGAAATTCATTGCTACCTTACCGATGACTATCTGCTAGAACGAAGACTTAACCGTTATGCGAAAAAGCTTAATATTTCCCTATGTCGATACACT
Source organism: Bacteroidetes bacterium UBA4009 (assembly GCA_002384205.1). Lineage (GTDB taxonomy): Bacteria > Bacteroidota > Bacteroidia > NS11-12g > UBA9320 > UBA9320. Next base: position 16,756 of record DGBH01000041.1, on the reverse strand, counting down.
AATCCCAACTTTTTAAATACTGAATCAGAAGTAGCAGAAATGCTCAATAAGCAGAAAAGTTATTTTTTGGCCAACTTCTATACAGAATCACGCAAGAAGCATAACATCTTGTTGGAGGAAAACGAAAAACCATTAGGAGGCAAATGGAGTTTTGATACCGAAAACAGAAAGAAGGTGCCTAAGGGTACACCCATTCCAAACGTAAAACTTCCCAATTCTAACACCTACGTCAACGAAGCTAAAATATACGTTGAAAAACATTTCAAAGACAACTATGGAGAATTAGATGATTCTTACTATGCTATCACGCATGCTGATGCAGAAGAACATTTACATCTATTTATACAAGAACGATTTGAGCATTTTGGGGACTACGAGGATGCTATGGTTAAAGAGGAACACTGGCTTTGGCACTCGGTACTTACTCCCATGCTTAACATAGGTCTATTAAATCCTAAGCAGGTTATCAATGAAGTACTAAAGGCACATAAAAAGTATGACTTTCCTTTGAATAGCCTTGAAGGATTTATTCGTCAAATACTGGGCTGGCGAGAATTTATTCGTGGAGTATACTTACTAGAAGGTGTAAAACAAAGAACTACGAATCATTTTGGATACTCTCGAAAAATACCCGAAAGTTTCTGGACTGGAGATACGGGCATAAATCCATTAGATAAAACCATAAAAAAGCTACTAAAAACAGGTTATTCCCACCACATAGAAAGGCTCATGCTTTTTGGTAATTTTATGCTACTCTGCGAATTTGACCCCGATGAAGTGCACCGGTGGTTTATGGAAATGTATGTGGATGCCTATGACTGGGTCATGGTACCCAATGTATACGGAATGACGCAGTATGCTGATGGTGGACTAATGACGACCAAACCATACTGCAGTGGTAGCAACTACGTGCTAAAAATGAGCGACTACGACAAGGGAGACTGGTGCGAAATATGGAACTCCTTATATTGGAGATTCATTTACGTAAATCAAGAAGAATTTAGTAAAAATAGACGTATGAGCATGATGGTGAGTATGGCTAGGAAGATGGAAGGGTCAAAGATGGATGCCTACCTAAACAGAGCAGAAATATTTTTAGCAGAACTAGATAA
>DGBH01000041.1:12573-15484 GCA_002384205.1 Bacteroidetes bacterium UBA4009 | reverse complement strand
TTATCTTCGTTGCATGGAATACAAACCCAGCTCTCAATCCCAAATTACACTTACAGAACTTATGCTGCCCTCTCATTCTAATTTTAGCGGTAAAATACATGGCGGATATATCCTTAATTTAATGGATCAAATAGCATTTGCATGTGCTAGCAAACACTGTGGTCATTACTGTGTTACGGCTTCTGTTAACAAGGTTGATTTTTTACATCCAGTAGAAGTAGGACAATTGTTGCATTTGCGCGCTTCTGTTAATTATACCGGAAAAACGTCTATGGTAATTGGTGTTAGAGTAGAGTCTGAGGATATAAAAACCGGACAGATAAACCATTGTAATTCATCTTATTTGACAATGGTTGCCAAAGATGACAATGGCCGCAACGTGAATGTACCCGGTTTAATAATAAATAATGCAGAAGGTGTTAGACGTTATGTAAGGAGCATTTGGCGATATGATGAGGCGAAACAGCGCAAAGCACGATTTAATGAGCAAACATTTAAATCAGAAGATTATGTAAAACTACTGAAGGAGCATAATATAAAATTAGAGGATGTTTAAGTTTCTAGTACTCTAATTAACAAAACCAATAGGTAAAACAGAAAGCATTACTAAGTTCGATTATTTTGGCCGCATATCTACTATTCCACATAGCGGTCATTTCAGATGGTATATTCATTTCTTTTGTGCTAATCTAGCTTAACATGGTAAACATCCGAATTATTTCGGGCAATTCCTTTTACCATAAATGGTCCTGGTTGATTTATAATTTCGGCTAATGTAAATGAAACGCATGATTTAGGTAACGCATCAAAAACCATTATAAAACGTTTAGTTTGGCCTGGTTTTATCCATTCCCATTCAGGTTGATAGACTATACTGAATGCTTTTACCATTTGGTTTATCACACCCGTTTGCTCGTCAATAATAAATGTTTCTTTCCACACCCGAAGTCCAATGTCACCTTCATAATATGCTGGGTCGTTATGAAAAGAACAATGGACCACTACTTGCGCCTCTTCACTTATCTGTTCCAGAATTTCTGGATCTATTACAACCTTTGTTTTGGGATTTTCTTTGATGAGTGGCATTTGGTCCTAAGACTATCTAGTTAAAACTAGGGTATGCAGACGGATTATTTTCGCTCATCATACCATACACTAAATCAAACAGTTCTTCAGGATTTGACTTCGAAAAATAATCACCATCTGTACCATACGCAGGTCTATGATCTTGAGAAGTTAGTGTTCTAGGCGCACTGTCAAGGTACTGATATCCACCTTGCTCTTCTAACACTTTTTGCATCATAAAACCCGTAGCGCCACCTTTTACATCTTCATCCATAAAAACTACTTTGTTGGTTTTTTTGAGAGATTCTACAATGTTATGGTGTACATCAAATGGCAATAAGGATTGCACATCTATGAGTTCTACAGAAATTCCCTTTTCGTTTAACAGCTTGATACCGTCTTGTGCGATTCGCACGCAAGATCCGTATGTAATTACCGTAACATCATTTCCTTCAATTAAGGTTTCTGGCACACCTACGGGAACAGTGAAGCTACTCAAGTTTGTAGGAAGTGTCTCTTTAAGCCTGTATCCATTTAAACATTCTACTACTATAGCTGGTTCATCACTTTGCATTAACGTGTTATAAAATCCAGCTGCTCTTGTCATATCTCGAGGAACCAATACATTCATTCCTCTAACAGCATTAAGTATCATGCCCATTGGGGAACCACTGTGCCATATACCCTCTAGTCGATGACCTCTGGTTCGTATTATAAGCGGATATTTCTGCCCACCTTTAGTTCTATATTGAACCGTTGCAATATCATCGCTCATCATTTGAACGCCGTAAAGAAGGTAGTCTAAGTATTGTATTTCGGCAATTGGTCTGAGTCCACGTAATGAAGCACCAATAGCTTGGCCTACGATAGTATTCTCACGTATGCCCATATCCATTACTCTGGTTGCTCCATGCTTTTCTTGAAGTCCGGCAAAGCCTTGATTCACATCTCCGATTTTACCAACATCCTCTCCAAATGCAATTACTTCTGGGTGATTTGATAATAAATAATCGAATGTTTTGTTTAAAATTTCAAAGCCGTTTAACTCCTCGCTATCTTGGTTATATTCAGGTTTAACCTCTGCAATACTAAGGGCGCTGTTGGCCGATTGACTATGCAAGTGGCTGCTATAAACGTCTTGATATTTAGCTAAGTACGCTTCGTAAAATCCTTTCAGGGAGTCTACTTCTTGGGAGTGATTCCCGATGTTGGCTCTTAAGGTAGCGTGTATGGTTTTAAGAATATCCTTTCTTCCCGCGTCTGTAATTGCCTTCAGTGAACTTGCAGCGGATGCATCAACATCTTGAATAACGTTACAAGCCTCTTCTATTTCTTGTTTTATTTCAGAAGTAAATGCTACCCAAGCTTCCTTTTTTGAGGCTTTAGCTTCTTGTTCAGCATCCAGTTCTAGTGCAGATATTTCCTCTTCAGTGGCTAATTTGGTGCTGATAACCCACGTTCTCATTTGTTTCAAACAGTCATGTTCTATCTCCCATGCCAATCTTTCTGGAGATTTATATCGCTCATGAGATCCAGAAGTAGAATGCCCTTGTGGCTGAGTAAGTTCTTTTACATGCACTACCACTGGTGTATGACTTGTTCTACACACCTCAGATGCTTTTTTATACGCATTGATAAGCGCAGGATAATCCCATCCGTTTACCGTTATAAGTTCTATACCTTTACCAAACTTATCCGTTTTAAAACCAGATAAGATAGCTGTAAGATTCTGTTTTGTGGTTTGATGTTTTGCATGCACAGATATACCGTACTCATCATCCCAAATGCTAATTAACATTGGAACTTGCATAACGCCAGCGGCATTTATACTTTCCCAAAAATGACC
>DGBH01000041.1:991-12284 GCA_002384205.1 Bacteroidetes bacterium UBA4009 | reverse complement strand
ACACGAGGCATTTGACCTGCAGTAGGCGAAATATCCGATGATATATTAATGCGGTCTGTTTGTTTTAACCACTCTCCATTATTATCTAGCATTCGAGTACCAAAGTGTCCATTCATACTTCGTCCAGCGCTACTAGGCTCATGTTCCACACTGGGGTGAGCATAAAGCTGCGCAAAAAACTTCTGTATATTACTTAGTCCCAGAGCGAACATCAATGTTTGGTCCCTATAGTAACCTGCTCTAAAATCACCATTTCGCATATAGCGCGCCATTGCTACTTGAACAACCTCCTTGCCGTCTCCAAAAATACCAAACTTTGCTTTGCCTGTAAGTACTTCTTTTCGACCAATAAGCGACGCTTGCCTACTTTTGTACGCAATGATATAGTCTGTAATTACCTCTTGAATAAATTCATCTTTGGATAGAGAATCGGGAGATGCAGATGTATTTGACATTGCAGCAAAGATAAGAGTAATCTCTACTGCATATAATTATGCTAATGGATTATCTTGTGCGTGTACCTTTTATAGTCTATTTCTAAATTAATTAGATAAACACCTTTAGGCAATGCACTAATATCAAAGCTATAAGCATTATTGTTTTCTACTACGTTAAAATCCACATTTTTACCCTGCAAATCAGTGAGTTGAATCGAACTGGCAGGTGACTTAGTGGCTACTAAAAACTTGCCTGATAATGCAGGATTAGGATAAATCTGGATCATCTCTACATTTTTTTCTAAAACGGCAGACGACCCCATAATAACAAGTGAATAATTATCAGCTGTATCCTTTACCGGTATTTTGAAAAACCCTAAGCTGGCAAAAGCTGTTGTGGCTATTTTAATTGAATACACCCCAGATTGAGCAGATGTCGGATTTCCAGACAATTTTATGCACCCTACGGCGGCATGGGTAAATGAACAATTAGAAGGCTCACAGCTGTAAGAAAACCCTGCAGGTAGGCCAAGTACATTATCAATATTAACAGAGTCTATATCTGCATTAACCAACTGGCCATTAAACATGGTCGTAGTATCCTTAATAGCTAACACCTGAAACACAAAATCATACGTCTTATTGATATAGGCTGTGTCAGGCTGTTCTGGATAAACACCGGGTTTGGTAATCGTAACGTCTGGATTACAGTTTTGAGCATTGGCAACATTAACAGCGCACAACGCGAATAGAGCAATATGTAAAAATCTTTTCATAATGATTCGTTTAAATATATTTGTAGAAAACAAATATATGCCTACCCGACTAAGCATACAAGTCCTATTCTTGCTATTTAGTATTAGCGGATATTCTCAAAATTCAACCACCTATTTTGGAACTGTTAAAGACTTCACAAATCAACCATTGATTGGCGTTCAATTTGTCTCTCCGACCAGCAATAGCACAATCGCTATAAGTGATGAAAATGGGGTGTTTGAATTTTATTCTGATTTATTACAAGTCAAGTTAAATTATATTGGGTTTGAGTCTGTATTAATAATTCCCAACGCAGATGGAAATGCTAACGTGATCATCTTAAATGACGCCGCAGGTTTACTTAATGCCATTGTGGTATCTGAAAACAAACGGGAATCACAACTTAAAAACGCAACTGTATCACTTGAAATAATAAGACCCGAGCTCATAGGCAACACCGCTCCCACCAATATAGAAGAAACCATAGGCAGAATAAATGGAGTTCAGATTGTTGATAACCAGCCCACTATACGAAGCGGAAGCGGTTGGAGTTATGGAGCAGGTTCACGCGTTCAAGTGCTTATTGATGGTGTGCCAATGCTGAGCGGAGACGCTGGTCAACCTCTTTGGACCTTTTTACCTACTGAAGGTATAGATGGTATTGAAATAATAAAAGGCGCTAGTTCCGTTATTTATGGCAGTTCTGCCTTAAATGGGGTTATCAATATAAAAACTAAAAAGCCAAGAGCAAAGCCTTTTACTCAAGTCACTATTTCATCAGGATTTTACAATTTACCTCAAAGAGAATCACTTCATTATCAAGGAAATAAAAGAAATACAGTTACAAATTTTTCTGCATATCATGCCAGCACTTACAAAGGACTTGGCGTTACTTTTGGATTAAACGCACTCGATGATAAAAGCTACAAAATGAGTGATTATGATAAGCGAATTAGGAGCACATTAGGACTTCGAAAAACAATAGCCGATAAAAATTTAGTTTATGGAGTTAACATGACCTATCAACAAGGTAAATCTGGAAGTTTTTTGCTTTGGCACTCTTTTGACTTAGGATATACTGCATTAGATAGTGCTACTACAGATAACCAGGTATCACGTTTTAGCATTGACCCTTATCTAACGTGGAACAAAGGAAAATTTAGTCATTCATTAAATACACGATATTTAAACATAAACAATGTGGTAGATAACAATGACCCCGCTACTAATCAAGATAATAGCTCTGATTTGGTTTATGCTGAATATCAATCAAAGTATACGCTTACCCCGCAAAATATATACATAACAGGTGGTCTAGTTGCCATAAACACCATATCACAGTCACCGTTGTATGGCGGAGACAACACTGCAACCAATCATGCCGCGTACCTTCAGTCAGAAAAATCATGGAGGCGATTATCACTAGCCTTAGGTGCTCGTTATGAGCAATTTAAACTTAATGATCGCTCTGAAGGTAAGCCTGTATATCGCGCAGGTTTAAATTATAAAATAGCATCGTATACCTATTTTAGAAGCAGTTTTGGCCAGGGGTACAGGTTCCCAAGCATCGCCGAGTCGTACATTAAAACATCTGTTGGGCCGGTTACTATTTTTCCAAACCCGAATCTAAACTCTGAAAGTGGCAACAATCTTGAAGTAGGTTTAAAACAAGGTTTATCAATAAAAGGCCTGCAAATAATGATTGATATTGCTGGATTTCAAATGCAGTTTGACCAAATGATGGAGTTTACCTTTGCACAATGGGGAACCCCAGATCAACCCAGCTTTGGTGCTGGTTTTAAAACCTTAAACATTGGAAAAACACAAGTACGTGGCGGGGAGCTCAATATTGCCTTTCAGAAAAAAACTAGGTCTTTAGACATCCAAGGTTTTATAGGTTATACATACGCTTCTTCCAAAGCACTTGAGCCCAATAAAAACATTGGTTCGGATATCAATGGAAATCAATATACTTACTTAAATACCAGTTCTGACACCTTGGGGCATGAGCTTAAATACCGACCTAAACACTTAGCCAAAGCAGATATTATGCTTAGTTATAAAAAATGGAATATTGGAGCGGGTATAACTTACCAAAGTATCGTTAAAAACATAGACGCTGCATTTACTACTGGCATACTTCCTTTCTTTATTCCGGGTGTACAAGAATCTATAGACAAGAGACTTACAGAACACACGCTAATCAATACGCGAATAGGTTATGAAATAAATAACCTTTGGAAATTAAACCTCTTAATCAGCAACTTAGCTAATGTTGAGTACGCTATACGTCCTGCTGACTTGGGCGCACCACGCTCTGTTAGAATGCAAATATCCTACACATTAGACAAGTCAAAATAAAGTGTGAATAGCTACGACCAGCATCTGTTAGCTTTGTACCTCTCATGAGCATAATAAAAAAATTAGCTAGCGACACGGCCATTTACGGTATACCTAGTATAGTTGGAAGGTCTATAAATTTCATTTTAGTCTTCTTTTTTGCTGCATATTTTACACCAGCGCTTCTTGCACCACAAATAGAGTTTTATGCATACGCTGCCTTCTTTTTTGTGGTACTTCCTCACGGCATGGAAACCGCGTTCTTTAATTTTTCAAGAATCGAAAAAGAATACAAAGATGTTTTCGCTACCGCTATGTCTTCTCTGCTCATTATTGTAGGATTTTTTATTGGACTAATGTTGCTTAATACGCAAAGCGTTGGTCGTTTTGTTGGATATCCCAACAACCTGGATTACGTTGTGCTTTTTACTATAATTCTAGCGATAGACGTACTTAAATCCATTCCATATGCACTTTTAAGGTACTTGAATAAGGCAAAAAAATTCGCTTTTATCAAAAGTACTGGGATAGTCTTAAATGTAGTATTCAATATCTTTTTCGTTGTTTACTATCCTGACATGGCGGGAGTAGAGCGAAATATTATCTACGTTTTTATTGCTAATTTGATAGCAAGTGCAATTGAGTTTTTATTGTTGACCACGGACATATTTAAGCATTTTGGCAAACCCAACATGGAATTATGGAAAAAGATGTTTGCCTATTCTTGGCCACTTATTATTTTGGGTTTTGCAGGTATGGTGAATGAAACATTTGATAGACTTGCAATGCGAAAACTACTTCCTGAAAATGAGGCTTCGTATCAAATAGGTGTATATGGAACCTTCTATAAACTAAGTATGCTTATGACCTTGTTTATTCAGGCATTTAGGTACGCCGTAGAGCCCTTCTTCTTTGCACAAGCAGATAAGTCAGGTGCCAAAAAATCATACATTCAAATCATGGATTGGTTTGTATACGCTTGCGGAGCAATCTTCTTAATAACATCCTCTTTTAAAGGAGAAATAGCTCGCTCTTTAATCGCCAATAAAGAATTTCATCAGCATCCCGATGCGCTAACTATAGTACCTATACTGCTGCTAGCCAATATGTTTATTGGCATATTTTTTAACTTGAGTATATGGTATAAGCTAAATAATCAAACAAAGTTAGGTGCAGGTATTTCCTTAGTTGGTGCTGGTATGACTATCCTACTTTTAGTAATTTATATTCCCCTATATGGGTTTTTAGCCGCGGCAATTACCACTTTAATCGCTTACTTTGTAATGGCAGCCTTAAGCTATTTTTTAGGTCAGCGATTTTATCCTGTCGCCTATCACACTTGGCATATTATAGGAATGATCCTCCTTGCCATAGGACTATATCTAGGCACGGAGTACTTATGTCTGAGCGGCGCACTAAAACTTCTAGTCAATTTGATTTCATTTATTGTTTACGCTTTCATTGGTTACAGACTTATTTTAAGCACTAAAAACGTAAATTTGCCGGCCGAATGATCGAGCTTTATATTATAAATACGAGTAATAATCCGCTACCTACGTATCAGACCAAACAAGCTGCAGGTGTTGATTTAATGGCTTTTCTAGAAGAACCAATTGTCATAGAACCCATGGACCGTGTACTGGTAGGAACAGGATTATATATGGCTTTGCCCAACGGGTACGAAGCAATGATTCGCCCTCGGAGTGGCATGGCTTTCAAACACGGCATCACCGTAATAAACACACCAGGAACCATAGATGCCGATTACCGTGGCGAACTAAAAATAGCGTTAATTAATCTTTCGAAAGAAGCATTTACCATAAATAATGGAGACCGTATTGCTCAAATGGTAGTTAATAAATACGAACAAATAGCGTTTAAAATAACCGATAGCCTAGATGAAACCGAAAGAGGTGCAGGCGGCTACGGACATACAGGAATATAATAAGTTAAAAACAACGAATGAACATCATCATCCCAATGGCAGGTATAGGTAGCAGGTTAAGACCCCACACACTTACTGTTCCAAAACCGCTAGTACCCGTGGCAGGCAAAGCAATAGTGCAACGCTTGGTAGAAGACATTGCAAAAGTAGTCAATGAGCCACTTGAAGAAATAGCCTTTGTAATTGGACCTAACGAACAATTCTTCGGTAAAGAAGTTCAAAAAAACTTGCTAGAAGTTGCTGCTAAACTAGGCGCCAAGGGCTCTATTAATATTCAGGAAGAAGCGCTAGGAACTGCACACGCTATTTATATGGCTAAGCAAGCTCTTACCGGAAATGTAATAGTAGCCTTTGCCGATACGCTTTTTAGAGCCGACTTTGTGTTGGATGCAACTGTAGACGGCACTGTTTGGGTAAAAGAAGTAGAAGATCCTCGTGCATTTGGCGTGGTACAATTAGACGCTGATGGCATTATTGAAGACTTTGTAGAAAAACCTGAAAATCCGCAATCTAATTTGGCCATTATCGGTATTTATTACTTTAAAAATGGGGAATCATTAAGAACAGAAATAGAGTACCTGTTGGATAATAACATCACCGAAAAAGGTGAATATCAACTTACCAATGCCTTAGATACCTTGAAAAATAAAGGGGCTAAATTTACTCCTGGGAAAGTGATAGAATGGTGGGATTGCGGAAATAAAAACGCAACCGTTCACACAAACCAACGCGTTCTTGCAAATTCTACAGAGAAATTAATTTCCGATACTTTAGTAAATAATGGATCTGAGATTATAGAACCGTGTTTTATTGGCGAAAATGTAATTTTAACCAATAGTAAAATTGGACCATATGTGTCTATAGGCAATAATACAATCATAGAGAATAGCACAATAGATAACAGTATAATACAAACGTTTAGTACCATACGAAATGCCAAACTAACCAACTCAATGATTGGTAATAAGGCTGAGTATGATGGTACTGCCAACGAAATAAGCATCGGCGATTTCAGCACACAACGTATTGACTAAAACGGTACACATACCTTTAGTTCTCTTCTTACTTGCAGGCGTAGGTTGCAAATCCATTTCCTTTTCTACACAAACCTCCTCAGAAAACGGTTACAAACAAAAAGTAGCTTTTGAAACTGTGTACTACGAAGCCAACAAGCAAATGGTACTAAACAACAAGGAGAATGCCCTAGGGCTATACCATGAAGCAATTGTACTTGACCCCAAAAGTCACGCTACGATGTACCAACTTGCCAAACTTTACTATCAAGCAAATAAATCGAATGAGGCTTTGTATTGGGCTGAAAAGGCGGTAGCACAAAGCCCTTATAATCATTGGTTCTCTGGACAATTGGGGCAATTTTACAGCAAGTATGGCAAATACCCTGAAAGCGCAAATATGTTTGCCCAAATGGTAAATGCAGAGCCCGAGGAAAAGCAAAACTATACTGAGGCGGCAGGGCAGTATTTCAATGCTAAAAATTACAATCAATCTGTGATTTACTTGAAAAAAATGCAAGACAGGTTTGGTATAGAGTCCGAATCTTCTACCCGATTAGAATATGTTTATTCGGCCATGGGCAAGCCAGAATTAGCTGTTTTAGAAATGGAAAAACTCGCTGTACATTTCCCAAACGAGATACAGTATAAAGGGTACTTGTCTGAAGCCTATCAAAACGCAGGTAAGACCGAAAAAGCTATCGAAACGCTTAATGATATACTTACTTTAGATCCTAATAGCGGAAAGGCATATTACGCGCTTTCTAAAATATACCATGGTATGTTCAATGAGAAACTTGCTTTTGATAACCTAAAAGAAGCCTTCAGGTATCAAGACCTCGATTTGGTTCAAAAACTGCAAGCCATAAGCACCTACTTTTTAGTAATCAAAACAGACACAAACAAACTAAAAGAAGTCAAAGAACTCTCTGATATTCTATTAAACGTATACCCTAATGCGCCCGAACCGCTTATCTTAAAATCAGATATAGAAGGCACTATGGGCAGCTTTTCCCTCGCTCGCGAATACAACCTAAAAGCGCTTGAAAAAGATCAAAGTGACTATAAACTTTGGAGCAAGTTAATCATCATAGACGAGCGAATGGGCAATGCCGCTCTTCAGCTAGAAGATGCAAAAAAAGCGCTTGAATTATTTCCCAATGTTACTCGATTGTATGCCCAAATTGGATACGCTTTGATCGTTGAGCAAGAATATTATCAAGCCATAAGTATTACCGAGGAAGGATTAGAAATTGCCTTAGACAAAAACGAAAAAATTGATCTGCTGCTATGTCAAGCATCCGCTTACCAAAAATTAAATAATCACGGTAAGTCTGATCAAATCTTTGAAAATATTCTAAGTATAAGCCCTAATAACGGGGTCGTGCTCAATAATTATGCTTACAGTTTAGCGCTTCGAAAAGAAATGTTGGTCAAAGCAGATTCGCTTATAGAAATTGCATTAAAAAGGGAACCCAATAATCCATTTTTTTTGGATACCAGAGCATGGATCTTCTACGCAAAAAAAGAGTACACGTCTGCACTTAAATTACTAGACCAATGCATGGCATTAGATCCCGAAAACTCAGAGTACTATCGCCACGCTAAAGAAATATTTATGGAAATGGGTAATCAAACCATGGCCAATGAAATGCAATCTAAAATCGACCTTATTGATGTCAAATAAACTTATCGTCTTGTTTTTACTTACCCTAATAGGAATATCTACGGGATGTAAATCAAGCAAAATAACTTCAAATACGATGCCCGCTCCTAGCTTGGAGAGCATACAAAATTTTTGGGAAAATCAATACAAAAAAGATTACTTTGAGGCTAGAGGTAAAGCTACTGTGTTAATGGATGGTAAGAGTACTAACTTGGCACTTCACCTAAAAATGAAAGCAGATAGTTTACTTTGGGCTAAAGTGAGCATGTTTGGGATAGGAGTAACGGTACTTATCACTAAGGATAGTTTTTTTATGATTAATACGCTTGCTCAAGAATATATGGCGTACGATAATAATTACCTTTATCAGTACCTAGGCTATAAAGCAACACTCAAACAAGTTCAAAATCTGCTCCTCGGCAATGCCGTATTTCAATCCGATAAATACCGTTATCAGCCGGACGTCAAACAACTTAGTGGTAGTGATGGCATCGCAATTAACCGCATTGTTATAAATGAAAACAATAGAATATTTCGTTCTGTGGTAACTTCACAAGACACAACCCAGCAAGCTATTATTCAATATGATGCGTATCAAAATTTGAATAATACTCTCCTTCCCACTCTTGTTGATCTCTTGGTTCAGCAAAAATCTCAAGACCTAAAAGTAGTACTAAACTACCAAACCATAAGCGACAATGCTATAACCTCTTTCCCCTTTACTATACCCAATGGGTATAGGCGAAAATAGAAACCCAAAACGCATGTAACATATTTATATGCTTTAATTCCTGCGGTTTCATCCACACTATTTGATTTATACCAATAAAACCAAGATATTAGCGGCAATGAAAGTAGGAATAATAGGGGCTGGTGTAATGGGTCGCGGTATAGCACAAGTATCTGCGTCTGCAGGACACCAAGTAGTTCTTTTTGAAATTAATGACGAAGTATTACAAATCGCAAAAACAAACATTGCCGCCACTCTTTCCAAAGCGCTCGAACTAGGTAAAATAAATGCAGAAAGTGTTGCTGCAACTCATGAAAATTTGCAGTACACCAGCCGTATTGCCGATGTACAAGTCGATTTAATAATAGAAGCTATTGTAGAAAAATTCGAGGTCAAAATGCAGGTTCTTTCCCAGCTAGCAGAAATAAACGGTTCTTCTACTATTTATGCATCCAACACATCGTCTATTCCTCTAACACAAATTGCAGCTAACTTTGCTTATCCAGCGCAAGTCGTTGGCATACACTATTTTAACCCCGCTCATATTATGAAACTGGTAGAAGTAATAAGTGCAGAACAAACCTCACCTGAAGTACTTCAAATTGCCAAAAACTACGTAACAAGTGTGAATAAAACTTGTATCGTAGCCAAAGATGCTCCCGGTTTTATCGTGAATAGAGTTGCCAGACATTTTTATGTAGAAGGACTTAAAATAGCTGAAGAAAATGCAGCCAGTTACGAGGTGATAGACGACCTAGTGCGCGCCAGTGGTTTTAAAATGGGTCCTTTTGAATTAATGGATCTAATAGGTGTAGAAACTAATCTTTCTGTTACCCAATCTATGTACGAGCTATTTAATTACGACCCTAAGTTTAGACCAAATCGTATTCAGCAAAAGATCGTGCAAGCAGGATACTTTGGTAGAAAAACAGGTAAAGGATTTTATACCTACGAAAAATGAAAAAAATTATCGTCGTTCTAATTCTATTCACCTTTTTATCTCCGTCTTGCAAAGACGAAAACCCTTATTCAGGAGATTGTTTTGTACCTGACGCTTCAGTTAATAGTACCATAAACATGGAATTACCTGAATACTATAATCTTCGTAACTTAGGTGAATACATTAGTATAAATCAAGGTAACAAAGGCGTCTATATAATTCACAATTACGACGACCTATATTACGCTATAGAAAGGACGTGTACCTATGAGTCTGAGCGAGAATGCTCGCAAATCCATTTAGATCCCAAAACGCTCCAATTGCGATGCGGAACCCAGTCAGATACTGCTTTTACGCCTTGCTGCGCATCTACATTTTCGTTTAATAGCAGTTTATTAACAGGCCCTGCTCGCTGTAATTTAAAAACATACAAAGTGAGCCAAAGCGGCAATTCGCTATATATACGCAACTAAGCAATTACTACTGATTTGGTTCTAATTGATAGTAATCAACTTAGGCACATTTATACTTAAAATAGGGTGTCCAAATTCAAAATTATGAGAAACTATAGTTTCGTATAAATTACTTAAAGTTTATCTGCACATGACATATCATTGTACAGTAAATGAAGCAGATACAAAAAGACACACTTCACCTCACGGACCCAACAACTCTATTAGAAATGCTATTTGAATGGAGGCAATATAGAGCGGAGTTTGTGGTCCAAATTATTGTTGAGTTACAAGCGAGAAATCTCTATACGCCTCTCATTTCAGATCACGTAAAACTGATTAAAAACATAGATGCTATATGTAAATCTCATCTTGTTAACAATGTGAATGATTTAATTCTGCTATTTCCTGAATCTAGCAAGAATTATTTAGTAACTACTAATGGCATTTACGATGCTTCGGTGCGGCGCAGAGAATTAATTGATGAATTTGGACTTTGTTGGGGCTTAGACCAGTAAGTTTTTTCTTGTGGCTGTATACACCATTACTCTTAGGGTTGTAAAATACAAGAAAGTATAGTTTCGCTTAATTCTTTCAGCTAAAAACTAATTTTTTTTTAATATTGATATATAATTTAACACTTTGAAACAGCTTATTACCTCATTCAAAAAATGGACTCTGATTAATTCAGACACAATACAAAAACTTGAGTTGTCGCTTTATGCCTTTGCTTGTCTGCTCATAATTGTTTACATATGTTATTATACCTATCTTGGCGCTTGGCCCTACAGAGAATAACCGATTTGTCCTATTTCTTTATTGTTGAGACCCGAAGGACAAGGTATTCAGATTTGCACCTACTAGCCATTAATTCTTAACTAACTTCTTGACTATTGTTAAATCTACCTTCGTTAGGTTCTCTTTTGATTGTCCATATTGCCTCTATACAAACCATAATGATTTAGTTTACCAGGTTATTTTATACGACCTATACTGAATCCTGTAAATAAGGCC
>DGBH01000041.1:283-718 GCA_002384205.1 Bacteroidetes bacterium UBA4009 | reverse complement strand
TTTTATCGAGGTTACACAAGTCATCCAGCTCTTGTAAACTAATATACTCATCCGGTCGTTCTAAAAATGTTGTTAGTAATGTTAAAGCATGCCCGTCAAAGTATTCTATCAGAGGCTTATTCTTAATATAAAACAACCCATTATCTCCGATAATTTGCTGACTGTTCTTAAATTTACTCCTGATTTTTTTGCGCTTCCTATTCCGATATCCCAAGTATATGGCTCCTAAGACAAAAAAGACCGCTGCAAAATAAAAATAAATGGTATATCTTGATTCTGGGGTGTAAAAAGGTATTTCGTTTAAAAAAGTATGTAGAATTTCATTAGTATTATGTACAGAAAAAACCTTCATCTTGTCTACATATTCGCTTAAAAGAATTTTATTCTGGGAAGTATCAAATTGTCCATGTGATTGCACATTAATGTCTCGATCAG
>DGBH01000041.1:0-133 GCA_002384205.1 Bacteroidetes bacterium UBA4009 | reverse complement strand
TTGAAAGAGTAGCTGACTTTGAGAATTATCTTCCGATTCTACTTGGCTATCATATTCAATATTCACTCTTCCCAATTTCACCCACTCGCGACTCAAAAATTGGTACTTCCAGCAATCTTTATATTCCTGATGG
>DGBH01000134.1:687-2641 GCA_002384205.1 Bacteroidetes bacterium UBA4009 | reverse complement strand
ATGCAATTAGTTGCATCTTGCCTTGTTACTATTTTAACTTCTTAAAGCACTTTTGTGAGATAACTAAAAGATGTTTTAAGTGCTACTTTTTTAATAAAACAGTAGTGACAAGAGCGAACGCCTATTAAAACTTGTAAAGTCATGATAAAACAAATAGTTTTGTCCATCTTTATTTTTAATGCATTCAGATAAAATTTGTGTAATCGGCGCAGGCCCTGCAGGTCTAGCTACCGCGTATGAACTTACAAAAAAAGGCTACAAAGTGGACGTTTATGAGGCGGATAGTCAAGTAGGTGGCATGTCACGAAGTTTTAACCTTTGGGGTCAAATCGTAGATTTAGGACCACATCGATTTTTTAGCACCGATAAGCGTATTAATAACCTTTGGTTAGAAATAGCCGGTGATGAATACCAAGAAGTAAACAGAATTACACGTGTTTTTTATCAAGGCAAGTATTTTTACTACCCCTTAAAGGTAATGAATGTACTCAGCAACTTGGGCCTTTTTACTTCGGCTATGTGCATGCTTAGCTACGCCAAAGAAAGACTAGCCCCTACTAAGCCAGACGGCTCCTTTGAAAACTGGGTAGTTAGTAGATTTGGAAGAAGACTGTTTGAAATATTCTTTAAAACCTACAGTGAAAAGCTTTGGGGTATCAGTTGCAAAGACCTTGATTCTGACTTTGCGGCACAACGTATTAAAAAACTTAGTCTTATGGAAGCCGTTATTAATGCATTCAAAGGCGGGAAAGGCAATACCCATAAATCTCTTGTTGATCAGTTTTACTATGCCAATGGCGGAACTGGACAGATTTATGAAAAAATGGCTGCTTATGTAGCTCAAAATGGAGGTAACATTCATTTAAGTAAACGTATACACGGACTCTCGGTAGATGGTACTGTAGTGAAAGGAATTATCGACGAAAATCAACAAAATATTGCCTACGATCATGTTATTTCTTCTATGCCCATTACACAATTGGTACAACACTTACCTAGCGCACCAGCGGCAGTTCAAGATGCTGTAAGTCAATTGGAATTTAGAAATACAGTACTAGTGTATTTAGAGGTTGACGGCATTGATCTATTCCCAGATAACTGGCTGTATGTGCACTCGCCACAGCTAAAAACAGGCAGAATAACGAACTTTAGAAACTGGGTGCCAGAGCTATATGGCAATAAGCAAACCACTATCTTGGTCTTAGAATACTGGTGTAATTTTGACGATGCGGAGTGGAGTATGCCTGACCTAGATTTTGAAAATCTAGCCAAGAAAGAACTTATAGAAACTGGATTACATCAAGGTAAAGAGATTCTCAATAGCCATGTTTTTAAAATACCAAGATGTTATCCCATTTATAAAGTGGGCTATAAGGATCACTTGGAAGTAATGACCGAGTACCTGAAAACATTCCAGAACTTTCAGGCTGTGGGAAGATACGGCTCATTTAAATACAATAATCAAGACCATAGTTTACTCATGGGTATTTTAGCTGCCGAAAATATTGAAAACGGATACGCACATAACCTTTGGGATATCAATACAGATTATGACAGCTACCAAGAAGAAACACAAGATTAGGTCTGGCACAACTGCTACCACATCTACTCCATCGAGATCTAAAAGAACAATTACGTTCCCTGCTAAAGCAGAGATTTTTGCAGCTCTTGCCATTTGCGCAGCAACCGTAGGTTATTTTTTTGCCGAGCAAATTTTTGAAACACAGTTTTTTTGGAGCAGCTATTGGAGCGATCTATTTGAGCAGTACCTACCCTTCTTCACTTTTAATGTAGAGTCTTATCACGCAGGTGAAATTCCATTTTGGAATCCATATAGTTTTGGAGGAACCATACATGCAGCAGACCCTGTTACGCAGTTTTTTTATCCCATCCATCTTATACTTTATCCATTCTTAGAAGTTGGTGGTGATTTCTTTTACCTACTAAGTATGGT
>DGBH01000134.1:0-560 GCA_002384205.1 Bacteroidetes bacterium UBA4009 | reverse complement strand
TGCTCATTTTGGCGCTACAAGCTTTAGTCAATTTAGTACATAAATTTAAAAATAAAGAGTCTTATAAACACGTAGCATTGGATGCTGCTAAATATCTGACTCCCATTGTACTTACATTATTCATTGCAAGTACCCAAATTGCACTAACCAGTGAAACAATTCCCTATACCAATAGAGAAGAAATTAACCTAGACTATGCACAAGATGGTTCGTTAGAGTACAAGCAATTACTTACGCTGGTACACCCAAAGTTATTCGGATGGTTTAAAGGTAACGAGCCCATACAATACCAGTATATGGCAACAGAACGTATCTATCACTACTGGGAAACTTCATTTTACTTTGGAGTAACCGCATTTTTATTTGGTTTTGTTGGCTTTATTTTAGGGTATAAAAACCGTTGGGTACAATGGCTTATGCTCATCTCTGCATTTGGATTGCTCCATGCATTGGGCAAAAACGCATTCCTGTTCGAGATGCTATTTGACCTTCCTGGCTTTGACTTGTTCCGTATACCCGCCCGTACGATGCTGTTTGTCGCTTTTGGTTTTGCGCTTCTT
>DGBH01000034.1:11796-17069 GCA_002384205.1 Bacteroidetes bacterium UBA4009 | reverse complement strand
GTCATTACCGCCGCAAAATGGGAAGATGGATTAACCGCATCGTCGTAAGTCTTAGAAAACAAGAGCATCGGCGGCATTACATCTGAATAGTGTAAGGTAACCAAGGGATTAGATGTCCCATCCGACACTAGCACCCTGAAACCTGTGGTCACAAATGTTTGTATAATCATCGAATAAACAGCCGTTGCTTCTGTTCCGCCGGAGTAACACGTTACGTCTTTTACGTTAAAATAAGCGGCCATCGTTTGTGCCCACACTTGACACAAATGACTTCTTCGGCTATTGTGCGTGCAAATAAAATGAAGTTTAATAGGCTGGTTATCTGATTTTTTTTGTTGAATAAATTGTATGAGCGGCAACAGAACGTGTTTTCGCTCATCGGGAATTACATCCGTTTCTAAATCGTGTATATACGCTAATAACGCAGGAAACATGCTACCACTTAAACTTCTGTTTACGACGTGACTTTATACCTACATCGTTTGATTATAACTAAGAGAGCCTTTAATACCTTTCGGATTAAAGGCTCTTATAAAGTGCTCACGACTGGATTCGAACCAGCACGTCCTAAGCGGACACCAGCCCCTCAAGCTGGCGTGTCTACCAATTTCACCACGTGAGCAATTAGTTTGTGGTATTCTATGAATATGAAGCAGATATGGAGATAATGTGTCTACTTCTGAAAGACTAAAAATTGTTGGTTAATACTCTTTTCTATCGGGTGCAAATATAATCCGTGAGTTTAGTTGTCACTGATGATTTTACAATTTTTTCGAACTATTGATACCTGCTTATTTCGCGTTGTACATCCTTGTCTTTTAGGCTTTCACGCTTGTCGTGGTACTTTTTACCCCGCGCAATAGCAATTTCTATTTTAGCAAAGCCCTTTGGTGAGATGAATACTTCAATAGGCACTATAGTATTACCCTGATCTTTAAGCTTATTGTTTATTTTTTTGAGTTCATTTTTGGTCAACAAAAGTAATTTCTCACGATCAGGATTTTGCAGCATATAACCGGCATTTTTAAATTCTGAAATACGCATACCTTTTATCCTGAGAATACCTTTACTGTCAATGTAACAGTAGGCCTCACTTATACTTACTTTTTTAGCGCGAATTGATTTTATCTCAGGACCTGTAAGCACAATTCCAGCCTCATATCTTTCTTCAAGCGCAAACTCAAAAGAAGCTCTTCTGTTTTTGGTAATACTATTATCTCGTTCCTTTTTTTTAGCCACTGTTCGCCGTCCTTTCTAGAGATTCTAATTGATCTGCATCTAATATTTTTTGCCCGGTTTCGCCTATTGCGATTAGCCTATTGCCTACTTTAGCGGTAAAAGTACAAACCACTTCGTTAATATTTACACTTCTTAAGGTTGCGATAAAACGAACTTCATCACCAATCTTTGCAGGTGCTTTATGCTGAATATTGACATACGTACCTATACCTTCTTCCTCAATTTCTTTCATATCGAGCACAAATAATCTAGACGTCCATTCAGCATCTCGCGTTAGCGCAAAAGTGGCGTAATAAGGATGCACTACTACCCCATTAAATTTGGCAACATCTCCTTTTGCTACTACTCTATAATATTCCTTGGTATCCCCGTATTTAAATATTTGTTTCATTTTGCTGTAAATGCGTAGTCATTTTCTTGGTTTAGTGGATTTTGATTAAGCACGGTGCAAAGGTCTTTAAATAATTCGGGATACCTCTGATTAAATTTAGCAGGGGTTTCAAAAAAATGTTCTACGCAAACCGCAAAAAATTCGTAGGTATTGGTAAAGGCATAATCTCGTAAGTAATTCTGTGAATCCCTATACGTTTGCATGTCAGCATACAGGTCATCTAAATTATCCAAAGAGTTATTCAAACGCGTATATACCCAATATGCGGCATGATCATAATGGTCCATAATAAAGGCATGTGCCCATTCATGCAAAGCCAGGTTTAAATTATCATCGTGAATGGTATATCCTTTCACTAAATCATACCAACTAAATAAGAGTGCACCTTTTCTATACGTAAGGCCTTTAACTTGTTGATTTAGTACCGTCGAAAAAAAACTAGACGGATACAATGCGATAAAATTAAACTTAGGCAAAGCATATTTTTTTAAGCCAAAGGTTAATTGAACCAGCGCTCCAATAACCATTATTTTCTTTTCAATAGTTATTTGGAGCCCTTGCCTTCCTACAAATCGCTTAAAAACCATAAGATGGATAACACGGGAAATAAAAAGACGCTTGGAAGGTTTACTTAACTTGGTGTAATAGGGATTGAAACCCATCATCAATCGATGAACCTTAGCAACTATAATTAGGTATTTAGGATATTTTACGTAATCGGGATCTTTACTAAAACGGGTACGGAGATATATCGTTAAAATGTATAAATTATAGGTTACGAGTGGACTAAAGACTCCGATTAAAAAAAAGAAAGCCACCGGATTCATTTTACTTTAACTCAATTATACTGATTCCTTCACCACCTAAATCCACGTGCTCATAGGTTATTTTTTGAATAGAGGGATGACCTTTTAAATGCCGTCGTAGTTCCAATCTCAGAATGCCATTTCCCTTGCCATGAAGTACGCGTAAACTTCCTACGCCTAATATTAATGCATTGTCTATCCATGTATCTATTTCGGTGAGCGCATCCATCGTGCGCATGCCTCGTATGTCTTTCTCAGACTTAAACGAAGACTGTTTTTCATTATACGAAGAAGAACTAATATATTTTTTTACTTTTTTGGCATGTTGAGCACCCACTTTGGTAAGATTTTGCAACTTGGTACTGGTGGTCATTGCTCCTACTTGCAAAATAGCTTTATCCCGTTTTATCTCTATTATTTCGCCTACCGACTCCGTATTATTCAATTGAACCGTATCGCCTACTTTTAGATTAGAAAGCACTTTTTCGGTAACAGGTATATCGGACGAAACTTGAGCCTGCAGTTTCTCACGCACTTTCAGCGTTTTAACCTTATCGGCTCCGGCTTCTTTAATATCTCGAATGGTTTTTTCGATTTCTTTATTGGCGCTCTTAATTATTTCATTCGCCTTTGCTGTTGCTTGGGCCATGATATCTTTCTTTTGAGCATCTAAGCTTTCTTTAAGCAGCCTGTATTCCTTTTCTATGTTCTTAGCATCGGCCAGTTTTTGGCTAAGTTCAGCTTGATTTTGTGCAACCAGCTCATTTCTAGTTTGTACCTCAGCTAAAAGTGTGTCTAAATCATACTGTTTGGTATTGGTTAGTTGTTTAGCCCGTTTAATTAATTTTTTATTCAGTCCGATGTTTGCAGCAACCTCATACACAAACGAACTTCCGGGCTGTCCCAATTGCAACTTATAGAGCGGTACTAGATTTTCAACGTCAAAAAGCATAGCGGCATTTAGCACTCCCTCCAACTTTTCAGCCTTAGCCTTGATATTACTAAAGTGCGTGGTAATAATACCGTAAGCACCTTTTTTTTGTATTTCTTCTAATACAGCCTCGGCCATTGGGCCTCCAAACATAGGATCTGTGCCAGTGCCAATCTCATCCATAAGCACCATAGTATCCGAATTACTGAAATTAATAATATGCTTGGCCGCTTTAAGATGAGAACTATACGTACTTAAGTCGGATTCAATACTTTGATCATCTCCAATATCAATAAAAATATTCTCAAATAAGTGAAAAGTGCTCACAACAGAGCATGGCACTAAAAACCCAGATTGTAACATATACTGAAGTAGACCAACGGTTTTAAGCGAAACCGACTTCCCTCCGGCATTCGGACCCGATATAACAATGAGACGCTGATTCGCATGTAAATCATAATCCAAGGCTATAATTTCTTTGTTTTCAGTACGTAAACGATCTGCTAACAGTGGATGTTTTGCCGCTTTTACTCGGGTGTCTTGGCCTATACTTGGCAATACACAGCTCCATTCACTTGCCAAGCGAGCCTTTGCTCGAATAAAATCAAACGCCCCTAAGCGCTGCACACCTAGCTTTATATCCTCCAAGTAGACCACAATTCGGGCTGTAAGAGATCTTAAGATCAGCACTATCTCTTGTCGCTTTTTGATATGAAGCTCTGCCAGTTCATTGTTTAAACCTACTAACTCAATGGGTTCTATATACGAAATTTTTCCTGTGCCAGATTGATCAATAAAAAGTCCGTTTATCTTCCGTTTGTGTTCAGAAAGAACAGGTAAAACAACTCGTCCATTTTTTATACCTAGTTCCGTATCTCCTAAATACCCTTTTTCTTTTGCGTTGTTAAATAGACTAGTAGAACTGCGTATGATTTCCCTTTCCGCCTTCGTAATATCATTTACTATTTTTTGTAGGGTCTTGCTGGCGCCTGGCTTTATCTCGTCATCGGGACCAATAATCTGATCTATCGCCGTAATCAACTCAAAATCGGGAGCAATACCCTGAAAAAGGGCTACTAGGTTCGGATAATCACTTGCTTTGTCTTCTAAGAAAACCAAAATACGTTGAAGTACCAATAACAGCGATTGAATATTTTTGATATCCTCTATCTCATAAAAAAAACCTATCGATCGAGCTGCTTTTTCTTGTAGGTCAAAATCTAACGCCAACGAGAAGGATAAATCACCCTTTTCAATAATCTGCAATACCTCATTGGTTTGTTGCAACCACATCATAATTTGATCATGATTGTCTGTAGACCTTATCCTACCTATATGACTCAATCCTTTCGAAGTCTCGCAGAAATGAGCGACCTTTTCTAGCACGAGATCAAACCCGAGTTTAGAGCCAATACTTTTAGGATAAAACATTATTTACTGGCGTTCAATTTTAGCGTAACGTCATCCATAATATTCTCCAGCAACTTGGGATGTGCAGAATACACTTTTAAGCTACTGTCGAATTGCACAAAATCGGTATTATACTTATTGAAAATTAAGGTATAATTAGTGTCCTGCATTTTGCCCATCAGAATTCCAGAAATGCCCACTTCTTTTTGAGCGGCATCCATTAATTGTATGTTAGTGATAATGTCTACCATTTCTTCCTGTGATAAGATACCCTCGGGTATATGATCGTCAGATGAATTACATCCATAAAGAACAAAAAATAGACTAAGTAGGATTACATTTGTTAAAAGATTATGTCTCATTCGATATGCGAAAATATCAAACAAATAGAGCAAGAAATAGGAAATACGCAATTAGTTGTAGTTTCTAAGTATCGCTCACTACCAGAACTGCAAGAAGTATATGACTTTGGCCATCGTCACTTTGGTGAAAACCG
>DGBH01000034.1:3362-11631 GCA_002384205.1 Bacteroidetes bacterium UBA4009 | reverse complement strand
CATCTGCAAAGTAATAAGGTAAAATATATCGCTCCTTTCATAAATCTAATCCATTCTATAGACAGTTTGAAGCTTTTAAAGGAAGTAAACAAGGAAGCTAAAAAGCATCAAAGAGTAATTCCTTTTTTGTTTCAAATGCATATAGCTCAAGAAGAGACAAAATTCGGGTTATTTAAAACCGAATTAGACGAGGTCTTGCATGACCCAGAATATACCAACCTAACACATGTGTCTTGCAAAGGTCTAATGGGTATGGCAAGTAATACGGAAGATATTGATCAAGTAAAAAAAGAATTTGATTATTTAAGTTCGCTGTACATAGGATGGAAGGATAAACATCACTTTGACACCTTGTCTATGGGTATGAGTGGAGATTATCTAACCGCCATAGCTGCGGGTAGTACACTAATACGAGTAGGAAGCAAAGTTTTCTCAGTACACTAGTTTTCGAAATGTCGTAAATAAGAGAAGGCCTCCCTAAGGAAGCCTTCTCAATTGACTATGAAAACTCTAAATCTTGGGCTAGAACGCCCAAGGTCTTTAATCTATAGTGATAGTTTAACCTATCAACAGTGATTTTATTCTGTTAAGCATTTCAAAATTAATATTATTTTTTATTAAACAAAACAAATGATGTAAAGAAAATAAAGGAAATCTTTCATACGATAAGACATCCAAAAGGAAGCCCTATCAATTGACTATGAAAGCTCTAAATATTGAGTTAAAACGCTAAATAAATTTACTCTACAATATTCACGAATGAACGATTGTTGGCTTTTCTTTGAAATTCTACTTTTCCATCAGTAAGCGCGAATAAAGTATGGTCTTTACCTATACCTACATTCTTACCTGCGTGATGAACAGTTCCTCTTTGTCTTACTATAATATTACCAGCGATACAAACTTGACCACCAAATATTTTAACGCCAAGTCGTTTACTATGCGACTCTCTACCGTTCTTACTACTACCCGCTCCTTTCTTATGTGCCATTGTTTATTATGCTTTAATGCTTTCGATTTGAATTTGAGTAAGATACTGTCTGTGACCATTTCTTACTTTGTAACCTTTTCTTCTTTTCTTTTTGAAAACGATAACTTTATCACCTTTCATATGTTGAAGAACCTTAGCTTGTACAGAGGCTCCTTTTACACTTGGAGTGCCCACACTTACGTTACCACTGTCTTCTACCAACATTACGTTATCAAAACTCACAGACTTCCCTTCATCCTCAGCCAATCTGTGCACGTACAACTTCTGGTCTTTTGAAACCTTAAATTGCTTACCTGCTATATCTACTATCGCGTACATCTTTATTTTAAGAACTGCAAAGGTAAAACTAATTTGGAATTACCAATATATCGAGCGTATTTTTTATTAGAAAAATCTAAACATTTTTTTTTATTATGTGCACAACCCACTATTCTTTTTATTACTTTTGCACTCACTTTTAAAACAATGGATTTCATAAAGCATATAGAGTCAAGTCAAATAAGAACAGATTTACCTACTTTCGGAGCAGGTGATAACGTATCTGTACATTACAAAATAAGAGAGGGTGAAAAGGAAAGAATCCAGGTTTTCCAAGGTGTTGTATTGCAAAGAAGAAATACAGGACTTGATGAAACGTTCACCGTTAGAAAAATTAGTAGTGGTGTTGGGGTAGAAAGAGTATTTCCTTTCCATTCTCCATTTATTGACAAAATCGAAGTCAATAGAAGAGGTAAGGTAAGAAGAGCACGTATATTCTACTTGAGACAACTTTCTGGTAAATCAGCTCGTATCAAAGAAAAAAGATAAGACAAACATAATATTTACTCAAAGCCCGTCTTGGTATTACCACGATGGGCTTTTTTATTTGCACCATAATATCGCATCACTATAAAAAAAGCTAGCATGGAGATTTCAACCAAATATAACCCCGAAGGAATAGAACAGAAATGGTATGATCAATGGATTGAACACCAGCTGTTTGCATCTGTGCCAGACCATAGACCTAGTTATTCTGTAGTCATACCTCCACCTAACGTGACAGGAATTCTGCATATGGGGCATATGTTAAATAATAGTATTCAAGATATACTGGTACGAAGAGCACGTATGCTGGGATATAATGCATGCTGGGTTCCAGGCACAGATCACGCCTCTATAGCTACAGAGACCAAAGTAGTTAACTTACTTAAAGAGCAAGGTATAGCCAAAACAGATATCACAAGAGATGAGTTTCTAGAACATGCTTTTGAATGGAAAGAAAAATACGGGGGTATAATTCTAGAACAATTGAAAAAATTAGGCTGTAGTTGTGATTGGGATAGAACCCGTTTTACCATGGAGCCTGATTTATCCGAAGCGGTTATAGATTCCTTTATAGACCTACATAAAAGAGGTTACATTTATCATGGAACGCGGATGATAAACTGGGATCCCGTGGGTAAAACAGCCTTAAGCGACGAAGAAGTAAATCACGAAGAGCAAAATGGTAAATTGTACTACATTAAATACCAGATAGAAAACAGCGATTCTTTTATAAGCATAGCAACCACGCGTCCAGAAACCATTATGGGAGACACCGCCGTTTGTGTACACCCTAACGATGATCGGTACCAAGATCTGATTGGTAAAAATTGCATCGTTCCAATGGTTAACAGATTGGTTCCTATTATAGCAGACGATTATATCGATTTAGAATTTGGAACCGGTGCACTCAAAGTAACGCCTGCGCATGATATTAATGACTACGAAATAGGCAAACGACATAACTTGCAAACCATTGATGTTTTTAATGACGACGCAACGATAAGCGAAGCCGCTGGTATTTTTGTAGGAGAAGATCGCTTTAAAGCTCGAAAACTAGCTGTAGAAAAGCTAGAAGAACTCGGATTATTACTCAAAACCGAAGATATTGTGAATAAAGTAGGAAAAAGTGAGCGAAGTAAAGCAGTCGTTGAGCCTCGTCTTTCTGCCCAATGGTTTGTAGACATGAAGAAATTTATGGCTGACTTCCCAGAAGTATTGAATGATGTAATGGATGATAAGATTCAATTTCACCCTGCTAAATTCAAAAACACCTATAACCATTGGCTTTCTAACATAAAGGACTGGTGCATCTCTCGCCAACTATGGTGGGGACACAGAATACCTGCATGGTATACACCAACAGGTGAAGTAATAATAGCTAAAACTGCAGAAGAGGCCCTTGCTAATTTTAACGATAAAAGCTTAACTATAAATGACTTACGCCAAGACGAAGACGTTCTAGACACCTGGTTTAGCAGTTGGTTATGGCCCATTAGTGTTTTTGATGGCTTTCAAGAAAAAGGAAAAAAAGAATTAGCATACTATTACCCAACAGCAGATCTAGTAACTGCACCCGATATTATTTTCTTTTGGGTGGCCCGTATGATTATGGCAGGTCATGCATTTGAAGGTGAATTACCCTTTAAAAATGTATATTTTACTGGTATTGTAAGGGACAAAGAGCGTAGAAAAATGTCTAAGTCCTTAGGAAATAGTCCGGATCCCATAGAATTAATGGAAAAATACGGCACCGATGGTGTTCGTATGGGACTTATGCTAAGCGCTCCAGCCGGTAATGACATACTTTTTGACGAATCCTTGTGCGAACAAGGTCGAAATTTTTGCAATAAAATTTGGAACTCTTTCCGACTAATACAAGGATGGGAAACTACACCTAACCGAAATGAATATTATACCCAGTATGCTGACATGGCTCATCAGTGGATGGATGCTAAACTAGCAGACGCCATTGAATCTGTTAATAATCATTTTGATGCTTTTCGTATTTCGGATGCACTTATGGAGCTTTACAAGCTAACCCGAGATGATTTTAGCGGATGGTATTTGGAAATGATCAAGCCCAACTACGGAGAACCTATACCTAGTGAGGATTTGGAAAAAGCAAAATCTGCATTTGATGCCATTCTTCGATTATTACATCCTTTTATGCCTTTTATAACAGAAGAACTTTGGCAAGAAATAAGAGAACGAAACGGAGCTTTTATTAATAATGAAGCATGGCCCATTTTACTAGTAAGCTCTACTCCTATTCATACTCAGGTTTTCGAACTTATCAGTGAGGTTAGATCCAAACGTAATGAAAATGGTATCTCTCCAAAACTAGCCGCAACTATAGCCATACACGCAAAAGATGAATCTATTTATCACCATGCCGCGGGTATCATCCAAAAATTGGCGAATGTGGAGAATATATCCCCAGATGAAGTTATTGGATTTAAAGCCCTAGTTGGTACAGATGAAATTTCCATTGGATTTAAGGATTATGTACAAAAAATAGATGTAGCTGCCATTCAAAATGAGATAAAACGCTTGGAGGGCTTCCTGATAGGTATAGATAAAAAATTAGGAAACGCTAGCTTTATTGCAAATGCACATCCTGATGTTATCGCCAAAGAAGAACAAAAGAAAGCAGACACTATGAGCAAAATAGCAAGTTTAACCGCTCAATTAGCGTCTAACTAAAACGGTAAATCCTATTTTGTATTGATAATGAGATAATTGTCAATGTATTCTTTTACCAATTCTGATTTCGTATCTGCCAAGTGTCGGTATTGTGGATATAGGTCTACATTAAACAGACTGACTAATACGTAGGGTGCTAACATACCTTGCTGCTCCATGTATCGGGCATACTCTAACGCTGGTATATCTTCATTTCGAGTAGCTTCTAGCATTTTTTTCCAACAATACACTTCCAAATAGGTATCTAAGGGTTTATCTACGGTAGATTTAAGCAGTCCATCTTCATCATAATATTCCTTCACATCATTTACTGCATCGATGTAATATGAAAAGTGTAACGGATCATTAAAAAACTGATTTCTATGATTTTTATCGCGAATACTATTGGCAGAAGATAGACGTAAAATCCAATTTCGATCAAGCTTTTTCTTTCCTTCATCGTCTAAATACCGCGCTATTTTTTCAAAAATACCTTCATCAGGATACACCAATAAACTTTGTTTGGCTACAATAAAAGCCCAATCGCGTTCACCTTTATGCGCTAAAGCATCTGACAAATATTTTACCGGCTCAAGTAAGTTAGGCTGCTTAGTAATCGCTTTTCTAAAATACTCAGCAGCCTTGCCGTAATATTCCATAGCATAGTAAGAATCTCCTATATAGAGCAACGCTTTGTAATTAGTGGTATCTTCATCTAATGCTTTTTGATAGTATTCCGTGGCTTTCTGATAGTTTTTAGCACGAAATTCACCATCTGCCTTGTCAAAAAACGCTTTTGACTTAAAACTAATATTCTTATCTGAATAATACAGACCGTCTACATATATGCTTCTCAACTCACTAGATACTCTAGTGGCATACGGAATAGCCAATGAGGTATAATATAACGCATTATAATACTCATATTTAGGCACTTGAGATGTGTAATCTATTAGTTCTTGTAGGCTGGAAGCAAGTGAATCGTTCGCATTTTTACCGCTTACTGAAACTGCATAAGTCGATGCGGTTTTGGCATGTATACGATAGTTTTGAAACGTTATTTCTTGATACATTTTCCATAAACTTTCATTAATAGGATACTTATTAAGCACCTCTTTCATGAGTTCTGCAGCTTTGGAATATTTTTTTGCCCCGTAATATTTTTCTACTTTGTTAAGCTGTTTCTTGGTGGTTCCATCAATCTGAGCATAGCTAAACGATATCATACTCATGAAAATGATAAGGAGAACGTGCTTAAAGGAAATCATTTGGTCTATGAAATTGTATTATTAATTCCAAAAATAAGCAATTTGAGGTACAACTACATATTTTTGAAGCAGTTTTGAGAGGAATAAAAAAACTTCATTGGTTATTTGTAAAGTCGTTCATCGGACCCTTTATCGGTACATTTTTTATTTCCTTATTCCTGCTGCTCATGCAGACTATTTGGAAATACCTGGAGGATCTTGTGGGAAAAGGACTTGAGATTTCTGTCATCTTAGAATTCATCTTCTATTTCGCCATACATCTTATTCCAATGGCATTACCCTTAGCCATATTATTATCGAGTATCATGGTGTTTGGTAACCTTGCAGAACGGTATGAACTAGTCGCCATAAAATCTGCCGGAGTTTCCCTACTTAAGGCTATGAGACCTATGTTTATTATAAGCTCTCTGATGGCCATTGGTGCATTTTATACCGCTAATAATCTTATCCCAAAAGCCAATCTTAGCTGGGGTGCTTTATTGTATGATGTTACCCAAAAGAAACCCGCAATGAATATTATAGCCAATGTCTTTTTTAAAGATATTGAGGGATATGCTATTCGGGTTGGTAAAAAACACGAAGACAACCAGACCATCGAGGATATCATAATCTACATTGACGATCGAAACAATACAGGCAATAACAATATTTTGATTGCTAAACGCGGCAAAATGACTATTTCAGATGACAAGCAGTTTATGACCCTTTATTTGGAAGACGGCCGACGTTATGAAGAAATGGTAAACGACCCCAAATATGTAAATACGATGCCGCATAACACGATGGAATTTTCGTCGTATAATCTTACCATCGACTTAAGCGAACTAGCCTTTAACCGAACAGATAAAGAACGATTTTCGGAAGATCATAGAATGATGAATCTGACGCAGCTTGGTGAAAGAATAGACTCCTTAAATATCTTTATCGAACATAAAAAAGGAGATTTATACCGCTATATCAAGCCCTATTTTCATCAGATGGATTCTAGTCTTGCCATCAGTGATACAGGAGTCGACGAGCGATTAAAGTACTTATGGTCTCGCAGAATTACTTCTAGTCGTGATGATGTTGACACTAAAAAAATAAGAAAATTCAAAAACACAAAAGACTCATTACGTTACGATATCATCCCGTCAGATACACTTCAAACGTTGGCAATAACCACCAAGCAAAAAGAAGACATCATTGAACGGGCTTTGCAAAATGCGAACAACATAAAACGTATTTCTACCAATAATGTGGATGATGCTGGATCTCAACGTGAACTAAGGAATAAATACCTCGTAGAATGGCATCGTAAATTCACACTTGCGGCTTCGTGCATCTTGCTTTTCTTTATCGGGGCACCGCTGGGAGCAATTATCAAAAAAGGCGGATTTGGTTTACCACTAGTAATATCTATTTTGCTATTTATTCTATATTACGTGATTGGTATTTTTGGCGAAAAATTGGTGTTTCAAGGTGCGCTTCCCGCTGCGGTTGGCATGTGGCTAAGTATGTTTATTCTACTCCCTTTGGCTATCTTTTTAACCTATAAAGCCAGCAGAGACAGTCAGTTGTTTGATGCTGACTCCTACAAGAGAGTAATTCGAAAAATAACACCAAAATGGGCTAAAGGTGGAATGCTTGATGTAGACAAATGAAAATTTTACAAGTATCTAATCGTGTCCCATGGCCTTTAAATGAAGGAGGAACCATAGGTATATACAACTTTACTCGTGCCTATGCTGAATTAGGGCATGAAGTGGTAATCTATTGTCTAGACGGTAAAAAACACAACACACCCGTTATTGAGGCCCAGGAGGAATTAAGTAAGTATGCCCGCGTGCTTATCCAACCCTTAAATACGGATGTGGTTGCCAAGGATGCTCTACTTCATCTACTTCAAAATAAGTCGTATAATGTAAGTAGGTTTTACGATGCTGATTTTGAATCTAAAATCATTGAGCTACTTCAATTCGAAAAATTTGATGTTATCCAAGTAGAAGGAACCTTTGTCGGACCGTATATTCACACCATACGCAAGTACCATACCGGCGTAATTGCTTTGCGAATGCATAATGTAGAGTATGAAATATGGGAGCGCCTGGCATCTAATGAGC
The DNA here is from genome assembly GCA_002384205.1 of Bacteroidetes bacterium UBA4009. Taxonomy (GTDB): domain Bacteria; phylum Bacteroidota; class Bacteroidia; order NS11-12g; family UBA9320; genus UBA9320. Next base: position 3,784 of record DGBH01000034.1, on the reverse strand, counting down.
GTAATCCTTTCAAAAAATACTACCAACGCATTCTTGCTAAGCAGTTAAAAAAATACGAAGCCTCACTCCTACCTATGGTCGATATTACGGCCACTGTAACGGATGATGACGGACAAAAGTTTAAAGCATTACACCCAACGGGTGAATATTGTACCATACCAGCGGGCATTGATTTAGACGTTTGGAAGTATACACCTTCGGATAGCTTTAAGCGGTTTTATCATATTGGATCTATGGAATGGCATGCCAATGCAGAAGCCGTAAACTGGTACATGGATAAGGTACATTCCTTGATTTGTTTGGAAGATAATGAGTACGGGCTTCACCTAGCCGGAAAAGGGATAAAAACCCCGTCATTCGCATCACATGCGCAACTATCGGTTCACGCTAATGTGCCAGACGCTTATGCATTTGTGGCCCAA
>DGBH01000034.1:2273-3161 GCA_002384205.1 Bacteroidetes bacterium UBA4009 | reverse complement strand
GTTATCTCTACCACCATAGGCGCACAAGGCATTCAATACACCGACGGGGAGCATTTAGTAATCGCTGATACGCCATTAGCCTTTTTAGCTGTATACAAACGTCTGCTCTCCGGCGAATTGGATTACAAGCGGATTATACGAAATGGGCGGTTATTGATCGAAAATCAATATTCTACCATTGCACTAGCTGAAAAGCAATTAGCCAAGTACAGCACTTTCTCCAAAGGAAAAGTATAAAAAAAAGGCTTCCCAATGGGAAGCCTTTTTTGTTTATGAACGGATAAGGGATTAATCTACCGTAATCTCTTTTATCTTACCATAACCCAGGTTATTCAAACCTTCACGTATTTTGTACGCATGACCTACAACGATAATAACCGTATTCTCTGGTTTTAATTGTGCCTTAGCCACTGCATTAATATCAGCAATGCTCATTCCTTTTATCATCGCTGCTTGCTGCACCGTATAATCTTTAGGAAGGTTGTTTTCTGCAATCGAACTTAAGAAATTCAACTTATCAAAAGGAGTTTCGTAATCCAAAGCTTCACTTAGCGTGATAGAGCTTTTGGTAAAATCCAATTCTTCTTGTGTGATACCGTTAGCTTTGAAATTAGTAATTTCAAACATTAATTCTTTGATAGCACTATCTGTAGCTTCTTTCTTAATTTCAGAAGAGAACTTGTACGTTCCGTAGTCTTTGCTTGCGCCAAAACGAGAACGAGCACCGTAGGTGTATCCTTTGTCTTCTCTCAAATTAAGATTAATACGGCTGTTAAAAGCACCACCTAAGGAGAAATTCATAACACCTGCTTTGAAGTACTCTCCGTTATAATCAAACTTAGGTCCTGGGTGACCAGCGTATACTGTAGACTGAGAAGCATAAGGCTT
>DGBH01000034.1:0-2065 GCA_002384205.1 Bacteroidetes bacterium UBA4009 | reverse complement strand
TGTAAAATGCTTTAACGTCATCTAACGATATTTTACTTAGTGTTTTATAATCTCCGTAGTAATAGTCGGCTAGGATAGTTCCTTCATACACGATTTTACACCAAGCTTTTTCTGCCATCACACTAGGATCACTTTTTTGACTTTGCAAGTTTTCTATAATTTGCTCTTTGATACGTTTAAAATCAGCAGGATCAAAACGAGGATCAAACAAGGCTTCTTTTAACAAAGTAAGTGTTGCATCTACATTTTTTGATAATGAAGTTACAAAAACAGATGAACCCGTGGTACTTGAATTGAAACTGATACGACTTCCAAGCTTTTCTAGTTCTCTTGAAAACTCTTCTGTAGTTAATCGTTTAGTACCTTCTCCCATCATAGAAGCAGTCATCATCGCGGTACCTGTTCCTGTTTTTTTATCGCCTTCTAGCAAATGTCCACCATTTATATCTACATAAAAATAAACCAGTGGCGACTCATTAGACTCATTACCAATTACGGTCAAGCCATTTTCAAATTTTTCGGTGTAAAAATCAGGAACTGTAAATGCTTTAGCTGCAGGTTTAGTAGGTCTAGCACTTCTATCAAAATTATCTTTGGGAGCTACATAGGTTAAGCCCATGTACTGAGCATCCGTTTTCTTAGGCACACTAGCATATGGATTGATACTTTTTGGAGTATCGTCATCTTCTTTTCTGTTTTGCTCACGCTCCACACGAATGATTACTGCTTTTCTGTTTTTGATGTACTTGTTGTAAGCATTCATGATATCCTCCTTAGTTACCGCATTGTATCTATCTATATCATTTTGAAGGTTATAATTATCACCTCTCATCATGGCATAGTGACTTAACACCTCTGATTTGCCATTAATACTATTTAAAGAGCTGTACGTAGAGGCCAGTACATTGGTTTTAGTAATCTCCAAATCTTCATCGGTAACCCCACGTGTTTCAAACTCAGCAATTGCTTCTCTAATTTTGGCTTCTACATCCTTAAAACTTAGGCCTCCTGCGAGTTCTGGCTTGGTAACAACCTGTATGCCAAACATACCTGCTAGCTCTAGCGTGCTATGAAAAGCACCCGTTTGTAGTGCTAATTCTGTTTTTTCTAAGTTCTTGTATAAGATAGAGTTGTTACCACCACCTAATATTTCAGCTAAGATCTCAATAGCCGCTTCATCTTTGTGAAACTCAGGTACTGTTGGAAAAGCAAACATGGTAAGTGGCGCAAAAATATTATCGTAGGTAGTTACATATTGATCCATCGAAATACTAGGTTTCTTAGGATACATATTGGTTACTGTAGGGCATTTTTGGATAGTACCGAAGTACTTCTCAGCCCATACTTTCACTTCTTCTGGGTTCACATCTCCAGAAACCACTAAGGTTGCATTGTTAGGACCGTACCATCTCAAAAAGAAGTTTCTTAAGTCATCATAGGTAGCTTTATCCAAATCATCTACGTAGCCTATTGGAGTCCAATTGTACGGATGATCTGCAAAAAGAGTTTTAAATAAAATTTCATTCACCATGCCGTATGGCTGGTTATCATAGCGTTGTCTTTTTTCGTTTTTTACCGCATCGCGCTGGGTTTCAAATTTTGCTTGGGTAAAACCTTCTAAGTGGGTTCCCATTCTATCTGCTTCAAGCCATAGCAGACTCTCGGTCATGTTACTAGGTGCAGTTTGGTGATAAACCGTTTTATCAAAAGAGGTATACGCATTATTTGTTCCTCCAGACTCACTTATGATTTTAAAATGCTCTTCATCGGCTACGTTTTTAGAACCTTGAAACATCATATGCTCAAAGAAGTGAGCAAAACCACTGTTTCTAACACTTTCTCTTGCGCTGCCTATGTGATATGCCACTTGTACATGCACAATGGGATCTGAGTGATCCTCATGTATAATCAGAGTTAGCTCATTAGCAGGAAGTTTAAACTTAGAGTAAGGAATAATTACTTTTCCGTTTTCCAAATCTACTTTCTCCACGAGTTGAAAAGAACTCTGAGCAAAGGTTAGCACGCTAACAAGAACTAGCGATAAAGTTAGAATTAATTTATTCAT
>DGBH01000046.1:3291-11151 GCA_002384205.1 Bacteroidetes bacterium UBA4009 | reverse complement strand
TTGAAATTTGGCAAAGTAGATAACCCAGCAATACTCGATCTCCGTCTGCCTAAGGATCATATTGATACCCTTAGAATACTGAGTAATAGCCCCCGTAAAGATCTTCACCCTAAGATACATATAGGCTGCCCTAGGTGGGCCAAGACCGAACTCAAAGGCTTTTATCCGAAGGGCACCAAAGATGAACTTACGTACTACTCCACCCAGTTTAATGCTATTGAGATGAATGCTTATTACTACCGTATTTTTCCTACCACCACCGTAGATAAATGGTACGAAAGATCTGCCCCAGATTTTACATTTTTTCCAAAAGTGCCGCAACTGATTAGTCAATATAGGCGCCTCAAAAATTGCAAAAACGAGTTAGACGATTTCTTTGTATCCATCTCTCATTTTAACGAAAAACGAGGGACCGTTTTCTTGCAAATGAATGAGAATTATGGTCCTAGTAATTTTAATGACTTTGCCAATTTTATAGAAGCTTGGCCAAAGGACTTAACCTTAACCGTAGAACTTAGGCATGCAGATTGGTTTAATGACGGTGGGATGGCTGATGAACTATACAGCTTACTAGAAGAGAATAAGGTGGGAAATACCATAACCGATACCGCAGGAAGAAGAGACATACTACATATGAGACTAACTACTCCAACCTGCTTTGTCCGTTTTACCGGGGCAAATCATTCCAGTGACGTAGAACGGCTAGATGAATGGTTTGAAAGACTCACAGAATGGAAAAACCTAGGCATAGAGCAAATTAATTTTTTCATACACCAAACCATTGAAAAAGACTTGCAAATGCTAAGTGCAAGACTGATTCAAAAAATAAATAAAGAATGGGGATATAATTTGGTAGTTCCTGGTGAGGAGGTGAATGGAAGTTTGTTTTAGCACTGAAAAATCGATAAGCAAACATTCATAAAAGCCTATCTTAAGACAAAACAATTCCTACCGGACAATGATCGCTACCAAAAACGTCATTGTCTATAAACGCACTTGTTACCTTTGGCATAAGCGTTTCAGACACTAAAAAGTAATCGATTCGCCATCCCGCGTTACTCGCTCTGGCGTTAAACCGCTGGCTCCAAAAACTGTATTTTTCTGCGGTAGTATGAAGTTCTCTGAAACTGTCTTTTAAACCTAGGCTTAAAATATCATTCATTCCATCTATCTCCACTTGGGTATACCCACTGGTTTTATTGTAGTTAGGTTTGTCATTTTTTAGGTCTAAAGCGGTATGAGCAACATTAAAGTCTCCAGTTACGATAACAGGCTTATACGTCTGTAAATCAGCTAAATAGTTTCTAAATGCAGCATCCCAAGTTGCTCTATAATCTAGCCTTTTTAATCCAGCACCACTGTTGGGCACGTAAACATTTACCAAGTAAAAATCTATAAATTCTGCGCAAATAACCCTGCCTTCGTCGTCGTGTTCAGCAATACCTATATCACGCGTAACGTTTAACGCTTCAACTTTACTCAGAATGGCCACGCCACTATATCCTTTTTTAGTTGCAGAATTGGCATATATATGAAAACCATCCAAATCAGCTAATGCTTCTACTACTTGATCCTCTTGTGCTTTGGTCTCTTGCAGACAATACACATCAGCGCCACTTTGAGTTATAATGTCTATAAGGCCTTTGCCCACAGAAGCTCTTACGCCATTCACATTCCAAGATACTATTTGCATAAAGCAAAGGTATGATTATGTAGTAGCTTAAAACACATAATTAGCGTATCTTATAGTTTCATCTGTTCGATTAACTTTGAAACTATGTTTCAAAACATTTTTACAGAATCCATTGAAAACAAAAGGATAGTATCTATAAGCATGTATGGCGAGACATCGTCATGGATTGGATTTGTGATTGCCGTAAATGAAGAATTGGTTACCATGGAACATCTTTCCAAATATGGACAGTATGACGGCATTGTCACCTTAAAAATAGTAGACATAGAACGGGTAGATATAGACGACGAAACATGCCGCAGTATTCACTTTTTATACCATAACAAAGCTGAATTAGAACGACTTTCTAAAACTTACGAAAAGAGCGAACGAAATACGGGAGACTTTTTAGCCGTATTAACCGAGTGCAAGGAAAAAGATCTTATTTGCTCAGTAGATACCAAAGAATTGTACCTATCCTGCTTTGTAATTAATGTAAACTTTGAAGAAATTCACTTTTTAGCAATCGACGAGTATGGACAAAAAGATGGTGAATGTTTTGTTAAAATGGAGGACATAAATTATGTGACATGTGGTAGATTACAAGAAATGAGACGGCTGCTACTTTACAATATTCATTATAGAATATAACTCCAAAATTATTACCGGCTGGCGCATAATCACATAGTGCACTTTACGTTAATGAATGGCTAAAATCTTCTCCTTTTTCCCTGCAAAAACCACTTCTTCACCTACACCTAACCCCATAAGTGATCGAGCAATAGGCGAAATAGCCGAAATAGCAAAAACAGTTTGCCCATCTACTTCTATTTTACCAATGCCAACGCATAGATACATCATTTTCTTATTAGTGGTAATAACCGCACCTAGCTGTGCTGTGCTACATTCCTTTTCTGGACTTATTTGGCTTAAAATATTTCTCTCGCGAATGGCATTATTAATGGTTCGATTTAGCCTGTCTAGCTCCTCCTGACCCATAGCTCTTGCTGTTTCAAACTTGTTTCCAGATGTACTATTCTCTTCGCCGACAATAGATTCTTGCACCTTATCAATAGCGGACTGAAGCTCAGATAATTGAGTATCTATTTTAGCCCTACACGCGTTATATAATGTCAACTTTTTCATACTTACCATCTCAAAAGTAGCACTTAGTAACTTTAGTTGCACTACTTTTTGTGTGAATGACACACATTTGTACTTAATGTTAAGTTTTATTAAAAATTTATTTGGGCCGAGTATAGACCTGGCTGAAAAGATAAAAGAGGGAGCCATCATACTAGATGTGCGAAGCGCCGGCGAATATGCGGGTGGTCACGTAAAAGGAAGTAAAAATATCCCATTAGGAAACATCAGTGCTAAGATGGGGATCATTAAAAAATGGGATAAGCCAATAATTGCATGCTGCGCAAGTGGAATAAGAAGCGGAAGCGCAGTTTCAGTACTTAAACAAAATGGAGTAGAGGCGTATAATGCCGGTTCATGGCAAAAAGCGAATAAACTGGTAAAAAAATAATATAGAGCACCTAAATCCTTTTGTAAACAAGGGCTTTTAGCACCCTTCTCATATTCAAAGCTCTAGCACTTTTTTTTTAAACGCATAAAACTCTGCTTTCAATTTAGTATTATTGACGTATAAAAAGAATTTAATATATGAAAAGAGTATCATTAACATTAGTAGCAAGTGTTGTCATTTTCGCAACTTTTGCTTGGCTTGTAAGCGCTTTAGTAGCAGATGACGTAAAAGGAACGTATTGGAATGCAGATAAAACTGCTCAAATACGTATTTACAAAGGGACCAATGACAAGTACTACGGCAAAATTGAAATGCTTACAGTACCCAACAATCCTGACGGAACACCCAAAAAAGATCCAGATAACCCAAAAGCTAATTTACGTGACAGAGACCGTTTAGGCATGGTGATTATGAATGGTTTTACCTGGAACGCTTCTGAACAAAAGTGGGAGAATGGAACGATTTACGATCCTAAAGAAGGCAAAACTTACGACGGATACGTTTACTTTGAAGGCGACAATACAAAAGTATTAAAGCTTCGTGGCTACGTAATGGGTATGACTTGGCTAGGTCGCACATCCGATTGGCAACGTATAAAGTAGGCCATCATTAAACAATCCATAGATTAACCGTTTGACAATTGAGCGCTTGAAACCGCCTCTACAAAACTTATAAATGTCTGCACTTCATGCAGGCATTTTTTTTGATCTTCTAGCATAGACAGGTGGCCCACGTCTTCAAGCACACTTACCTGAGAAATCGGGCATAATGCTGCCAGTTTATACACTTCTTCTTTTGGATAATGCGTATCTTCTTCTCCCGTAAGCCAAAACACGGGTTTCTCAAATCGACTCAGCACATCAAGCTTATCCTTACGATTTTTCATTGCTTCCAGTCCCGCTATTACTGAGCTAGTTGGAGTCAAAGTTACTATAGCAGTCATTTGTTCCCTGCATTTATCTACATGTGAAGGTGCCACTAATCCGGGAATGAAGAGTCTGAAAAATTCTTTGGTTCCATTCTTCTCAACAAAACGAATGGTTTTTTCTCTATTTACTTTTTTTTCTGCATTATCAGCCACGGCAGTAGAGTGCACAAAGGCCGCTGCTCTAAGCTCTGAACCATACTGCTCCATGTAATCAGCTAAAATATAACCTCCCAGACTATGACCCCATATAATGCTATGCGTAGCATCTTCCGAAACAAGTAATTCATGCACTTGATTAGCTACTTGAGATAGGCTACCAAACGTCATCTGGCTACTATTACCAAAGCCTGGTAAATCAATCGCAATGCAGGTAAAACGTGAAGACAAACTAGCAATTAAATCTTTCCAGATTTCACTGTTTTCGCAAAACCCATGTAAAAAACAAAGGTGGGGACCACTCCCCACCTTTGAATATGAAATATTTTTGTATGTAAGGTTCAACTATCTTAATCGTAGAACTTATAACGGGTATCCCTTACATCCGCTATTTTATTCAATGCGATTTGAAGGTCACCATCTACCGATTGAGAATTTTCCAGTCTAAGTTGCATTTTTAACGTAGCGATATCTGCCGGTTCGTATTGATTTTCATTGTTTACAAATACGACAGCCACTGCCCCTTTACCTTCCACTACTTCAGAGCGTTTTCCTGCTGGCGTACCCAACACTGTACCTATAATTTTTTCGTCTTGACCTATAAATGCTAAACTCCCTGTCATAAAAGATGTAGCTGGTGCTGAAATCACATCTACTCCCAGCGCCTTAGCTAACGCATCTGCAGAAGTTGCTTTAGCTAAAGCATCTTCCATCTTAGGCTTAAGGTCTTTAGCTTTCAATTCATTTCTAACTAGCATTTCTAATTCGCCTCTCAAATCTTGCGCTTCAGGTAGTCCCGCATTTCTTATTTTAGAAACCCTAGCTACTAAGTAACTTCCGTTAAGGTCTATTATAGATGAGATGTCGCCTTCTTGGGTATTATCATCAAATAGCCAACGAGCTACCTTATTAGGCTCTGAAATGCCTGCAATTGTTCTATTTTCTTCTGTTATTCTATTTGCAACACGTTTAGTGATGTTCATAGACTCAGCTACTTCTTCGAAGCTTTTATCTCCTTGTGCTTTGGTTAATAACTCTCCGGCTAGCTTATACACGTCTCCGTCTGTCGTAGAACTTGCATAAAGACTTTGATCTAACACTGCAACTTGAACTGTTTTACGGCTAACTGCACTAGTTGCTTTTGCTAAATGTACACCCCGTTCACTTCGTACAATTACGTAGTTTCCGTCACCACTACTATACAAAGCATTCATTAGTCTTTTAGGATAAGTGCCACTTTCTTCACGTACCCAGCCCATGTCACCGCCTGTATTTCGAGTCGCATCATAGTTTTTTAAAGCTGCTTCAGTCGTAAAGTTGGTTTCTCCGCTTTTTATTTTGGCTAAAACTGCTCTAGCTTCTTCTTCCGCTTTAGCTGTATCCGTTCCAAATACATTGAAAAGAATATGACTTGCTTTTACAGAACGAAGTGTATCTATATCCGTAGCTAACACTTTAAAAAGTGTATAGACTCCATCTTTTTGGAATGGACCAACCACTTTTCCCGTTTCTGCAGCGAAAATATCATCTTCCATTTCAGGAGAAAATGAGCCCCGTACTTTAAAGCTAGCATCAAATGGCGTTTCACTGTTCATGATGCTCACAAATAAGGAATCTTCAGTGGTAGTTGCAAATTTCTCAATAGCCTCCGCTGTCCAGTCAAGCATCCTAACTGAATCCTCTCTAGATGGTGTTACATAAAGATTTACATATTCAATATCTCTACTTGCTTTTTGCTCATACTTCTCTCCAAATCGTTTCGCATAAGAGATTAATTGTTTATCAGAAACCTCATATAAAGAATCTGCAACTTGTTGATATGGAAGTGCAACTATACTTGCATTTATAGATTTACGTTCATCTTGGCCCTTAGTTCTTGCTTCTAAATCTGTAGCATAAAACGAACTTGATATCAATGAAGAATACTTCTGAGCAACTAAGGATGCTGTAAATTGATCTTGGAATGTTTTCCAATTTTTTAAGGCCTCTGGATTGGCGTTAATATCCTCTTTTAAGAATCGCACCAATCTGTTTTTATCAAAAACTCCTGTTTTTGGATCTGTAAATGATTGGCGGATTTGTGAATGAGTATTATCTCCAATGGTCAAATCTTCAAGCTCTGCTGCACTTACCGATAAACCCAATTTCTCATATTGAGGCTTTACTGTCCTAGCTTCTATCATTTGCTTCCACGCTTCGTCTCTGTATTGAATTGAAGTAGCCTCGTCCATCACAAAACCAGGATTATTTTGTAAAACTTGATTTTTGAGTTCCTCAAACTTACCATTAAACTCTTCATACGTAATTGGCTGGCCCGCTATCGATCCTACATTATTTTCTGTAGACCCAAAAATACTGGTTCCTGAACTTACAAAGTCTGTAAGTACAAATGCTAGCATAGCTGCACCGATTACTAATAAAAGACATCCTGATTTATTTTGGATCTTTTGTAAAAGGCTTTCTTCTTCGTTGTTATATTTATCTGACATGTTGGTCTTTAAAAAATAGTGTGCAAATTAAGTGGTTTTGTGCTTAAAAGTCAAAGTAAATGTCGGCTAGTCTTATCGAAGTATTTCTGTTCTTCTTTCTTTTCAAATAAATGCATGTAACCATTTGAAAATTAGCACACTTACATTTCTTTAAAAAACAAATGCTTTTGTTTTTTATGTGACAACTTTTCTCTGACTACTACTTTTATTTTTAAAGTACACGCTTTTTTAGGCTTTTTTATGCTCACTATAAACTTATCTTTTGGGTGAATTTTCGCTTCATATAAGCTCCTACCTTTATATACTTTCACCTTTTCATCCGCACATTTAACCTTTATTTTATAGCAAACATGAAAAGGAGAAAAGGTATTGATCCATAGGGATAAACTGTCGGCTTCATCCAAGAGCGCTATGTTGTTATATGCCGTTTTGGGATCTATATTTTCTTCATATCTGAAGTAACTTGAAATACGACTCATTTCTATACTGGTCTCATTCCTAAAATTATTCGAAGTATACACTATTGCCACTTCTCCATCTTGGACGTCTATATCTAAATAATCTCCGTAAAAAACATTTTTACCCGGTAAATGAATTGGATTTTGATTTAAATACACTAATTCAAAATCGTTACCTAGACTATATTTACTTACAGCTAACTTATAAAATATACTTTGAGGAGATTCTGAAAAATCGTAATAGGCAATAAACACCTCACCTGATTTTTGGTCAATAGTTAGATTAGGGAAATATTGATGGCCATTAGTTGTGTCTTTAGATACATTAATACGCTCACTCCAAGTGCTCCCTTGGTCTTTAGAGTACATTAGCCAAACATCTGCATTACCATTAAACTCATCTGCCCAAGTTACATATTGTATATCATTAACCGTATCGCTCGCAATAAAAGGCATCCCGTTAGCCCTCATTATGTGTGGCATATCCATATTCCAACCTCCCGGTTGAAATGCTATAATTTGATCCTCACCCCAGGTAAGCCCTCCATCCGAGCTTTTATCTACCCAAACAGATTCGTATCCAGCCCACACTGCATATATTTCGCCATTTTTGCCTACCGCTG
>DGBH01000046.1:0-3110 GCA_002384205.1 Bacteroidetes bacterium UBA4009 | reverse complement strand
GGCTTATCTTGCATCTTATTCCCATTATACCCTACAGAATAGGATTTTTCTTTCCAATTATGGGGATTCATTATTTTTTGAACCACTATTCTATCAAACCAAGCACCGTATTCTTTTTTAGGGGTCTTAGCTAAATGAGCAAAGTACAACATAGTGTCACTGTAATGCAATACAGGGTCTCCATAAATACCCAAAGGAGAAGTGCTTATTATTTTGCTAAAACTATTTGAGCCAATTGATTCTACATAAAAGTTATTAATATTTGAAGCTGCAACAATTGTTTTTGTTATCGGATGCAGTGCTATGCTTGGTTCATTTGGATTGTTCTTATTATCTAGAGTTACATGCACGGACTGAGCTTGATTGAACAGAAACGACAATGAAAGTAGCGCAGCGATAGATATCCTCATTGGGCAAATGTAATGCATACTAATACCACTCTATTTTGGGCTAAGTAACTCATTAGTACCTCATCTCTACCAAACCGGAAATTGCTTCTGATTTATCTGTACCTAATTGTAATACAAAAAAATAGGTGCCTTCGGGCAATAACTCCTCTTGTCCATACACCCCACCAGTCCAGCACGTTTCGGGGTTATCTGTAACAAAAACCCGTTCGCCCCATCTATTGTATATTTTAAGACTATACTCCGTACATTCTAAAAAATCTCCGTCAAACTTAAAGCAATCATTCAGCCCATCATTATTAGGCGTAAAGACGTTATACAGTTTAATCTGGGGTACTTTTTTTGCGGCTATTACAACTTGTTGTTCATAGTAACTTGAACAAGCAGTGCCTTGGTTTAGCAAAAGCTTAATTCTGAAAGTGCCGATTGAAGTATACTCATGTTGAGGATTGCTGTTTTCAGAAAAGGTGCTATCTCCAAAATCCCATAAGTAGGATGCCGCATTCGTGCTTTTATTTTCAATCGTCAGTTTGTTGTCGCATCCGTCAAAAGTTACGGTGAATTCAGCATTGGATTGGGCTAATACCGTTATCTCCCTTTTGTATACCGATAATATGTTGCACGTATTACTGTCTATCACCGTGAGGGTAGCTATATATTTACCCGGGTTTTGATATACATGCTTTGGATTAATGAGTGTAGACGTATCTCCGTCTCCAAAATCCCAATGAAACTCACCTCCAAGTACGCTTTTATTGATGAATTGTGCATTGAGCGGACCACAACCTATGGCAGGTGTAACCACAAAATCTGCAATCACCGCTGATTTTATTTGTAAGTCTATTTTGAATGAAGCATTGGAGCATCGTACACTTGGATTTTTGGTATAAACGGCTCCGGGAGTTGTAGGAAAATCCTGATATCCTTGTCTGCCTTGCTCAGGACAACTGCTACATACACTTTGATATACCACTCCTTTTCGGTCAAATCTGCTGGTTCCGCCGTCTACGTGATCGCCAGTGCTATCCCCTCCAAAATACGTTGCATAGAGTAAGTCTTTGGCATCTCTGCCAAACACAATAATGTAAAAATCCTCTCCATCTGTTTCTTTTTGAACAGCATCCGCCGTGACGGGCATATTTAAAGTAGAGCCTGGATGGAGATTTGGATCCACATTAGAACCCCAACCCGAAAAGTAAATATGATCACATACGTCTATTAAAAAAGCACTAGGTGTTAAATTGGGTTTTAAGTTTCTATTCCCAAACGTAGTTTGTAAATCCACGTTTTGAAGCAGAGTATCCATTCTAAAAACAAACTGACCCAGATTGCTACTACCATACGCTCCTGTGGTTTTGGTTATGGCTCCTTCGGTTTGACCCGCTGCATATAGCCGCTCATTTGCATCTAAACCAATAAAATAGATTTGGTCATACGCTGAAGTTCCCCAATACGATAATCTAAGCAGACTTCTATCTGTTTTATCTATAACGGCAATCAAGCCATCTACATTCCCACTTAAGGTTGGGCCAGCTACACCTGCCGTGGTGTCTAAGTTGCTACTGGTAGTTCCTCCCGCCACATAGATTCTGTTTTGTAAGCCTAATTTGATACTATACAACGCATCCGCACCGCTTCCTCCCAGATAAGTAGCCCAATTAAGGGTCTTCAGATCAGGAGACAGTTCGCATACATATCCATCATATCCGCCACCGCGCATATTCTGAAAGGCACTGGTAGTAGGCATATTATCAGAAAAGGTACACGTTGCCACTAAAATATTCCCGTCATCGTCCGTAATTATATCCCCTCGGTAATCATCAGAGTAGTTATAACGCAGGAGAGAACTTTGATTTAAACCATCATTTCTATCCCCTCCTATGAAGGTAGAGCCTAACAGAGTTTTTCCATCTGAGGAGAATTTAGTTACATATATATCTGTATTTTCATTAATTGTATCCTTTTTAATGCTTTGAAAAGCATCGCTGCTCACAGGAAAATCAGAAGAATAGGTTGTACCTAGAATAACTAGATTGTCATCACGATCTACCACTAAACTATGCGGATATTCATCTAATTTTCCGCCCAAATAGGTAGCCCATAAAAGACTACTTCCTGAACTATCGTACTTACTAATACTAACGTCACTCGGCAAACCAGCGGGCGCTAGTCCTTTGCCCCCGTTCCATGTTTTATCATACGCTCCAGCTGTAAAAGGATATGGTCCTTGGTTATCTACAATTCCACCTGCATACAAATTACCGCGCGAATCGTAAGTAGCCGTAAATCCAAAGTTGTCTCCCACAGATCCAGAATAGGTAGAGAAGATAAGTTTGGGGTCAATAATAAGCGGGTAATCTGGATGAATATCGGAAATTATATTATAGGATAAAACACTGTCTACTAGTATGTAACTGCAGTTTAATTCAACCAACACCTTATCAATATATTGATACACATAGGGTTCTCCATCTGTTAAAATTCCAGCAGAAGTAATTATTTTTAATTCGCCGTTTACCATTTTTAGTTGGTCCGCTCCGCTTATAATACATTTAATCTGGGCAACTTTTTCAGCAGTAGGTTGGCGCACTACCCATTGGTATTTTATATCATCACTACCCGAAATTTCAAAATCTATATCTTTATACACCTCCACATAACGAATCATTTCTGCGGGATGTACTTCACTTACCCATTGGGTTT
>DGBH01000033.1 GCA_002384205.1 Bacteroidetes bacterium UBA4009 | reverse complement strand
TATTCCATTCCGCCACCGGCTTTCAATTCACCATGCACCACCGTTGCGTGACTATACGGATATACACCAACATTATCCGAATAATAAGTAATTGCTGTTTCGATCGCTGTTAAATATTTTTTATCTGGTTTAGGCGAAACCAATCGAGCCAAAACCTCTTTGTCACCAACCATTATCTTTTTAGAAACATACCCCCATCGCTTGCTCGCAAACCAAGCAAAATCATGTACTTTAGTTGCATTAAAAACCAGGGTTTTAGTGGATGCAGAACTAACGGGCTCTGTGTCCGAAGCAGTCTTGCTCTCACCTAACTCCAATTCGTTTTCGCAGTCACCAGTAGCCACTACCACATAATTATCGGGCACCGTAATACTTACCTTAAAGCTTCCAAACTCAGAATAAAATTCTCCTTGATTAAGATATGGCATAGCATTCCAGCCATTTACATCATAAACTGCTGGTTTGGGATACCACTGGGTGATGAAATAATCTTGATTTTCATGTCCAAGTCTTGAAAATACTTTGGGTACTTTTACCGTAAATGGAGTGGATAGAGTAACTTTTTCTCCTGTTTTTATGGGCTTAGTTAATTGTACGCTTACCACATCTATATTGTTGGTCGGATTCATAACCAAAGGCATTCCATTTGCCATAAATTCGAGTTGATCTATGGATCCCCTATCCGACTCTTTGGCATAATAAAAATCTAAATCTCCGTTTTCCTGCATCTGCTTTGCAAACGCTGTAGAATTATTTTTATACGCATTTGGCCACAAGTGTATATATACCTCACTCAGCGTTTGAGGACTATTATTGGTATAGGTAATAACTATATCTCCAGCTAAAAGATGATTTATATCATCTAGTTTAACCTCAATAACATAGTCAACGTGCTGTTGCCAAGTGGCTTGTTTTAATGATTGTGCTTTAGATGTGAAGCTAAAAAAGGAAAAAAGACAAATTATAACGTACTTATTCATGTATTTGAAGATATAATGTTGGCAAAACAAACCCTTATAACGAACATTGCACCTTTCTTATAGAGCAAAAATGCTTAAATTTGGATGAACAGGAGAAAGTAATGACAGAATACGGCGATTATTTGGATGAAGAGATGGAAGAGAGAGCTCGCAACTTTGAGCGACAGCTTAACAGTGGCGACACATTCTTCTATGACACTGACGAGCTAGGTCAAATCATAGATTACTACCTAGACTTCGAAGAGATAAGTAAAGCCACTCAGGCTATTGCTTATGCAGAAAGCATTTACCCCTTTGAAACCTATTACAAGATTAAAAAAGCGGAAGTATATATTGCACAGCGCAACATCAATGGCGCCGTCAAGCTACTTGAAAAATACCGAACCATTGAGCCTCAAAACACTGAAATAGCTACACTTCTTGGCGACTGTTATAGCTTGAGTCTTCAGTACAAACGTGCAATTGAATGTTACATGTTTTCTCTTAATCAAGAGACCCAAAACGAAGAAATACTACTACGTCTTGCTCGCGTTCACTTTGCGATGGGTAACCATAAAAAAGCAAATTCGTATATCAATGCAATACCTACAAATTACATCTACGATGAGTTAAGCATTCAAGAGTTTATTAAACTTTTTTTAGACTATAATCAAAATGCCGAAGCCATACTATTCCTAGAAAAAGTCATAAACGAAGATCCATATAACTACAGTGCATGGTACTTTAAAGGCTTAATCTATCAGCGTATGGAGGAATACAATGAATCCGTAAATGCGTACGAATTTTGTATCGCTATAGACGAAACCAACACTCTTGGTCACTTGGGTAAAGGCAATAGCCTCATGGAAAGTAACGATTATAACGCTGCCATAGAATCATTCACTCTTTCTCTGGATAATGACGAAAGTGATGCTGAAGTCCTTTGCAACATTGCAGAGTGCTACGAAAACTTAAAAGATGATAAAGGAGCAAAGTTTTATTATGAAAAAGCAATAAAACTAAACCCAAATATATCGGATGCCTACTTTGGTATGGCCATGATTTATAAGCGTAAAAAAATGTGGAAAGATGCCAAGAGGTGCTTGCATAAGGCAATAGATATTGACCAATACGAAAGCATGTACCACATTGAACTAGCAGAGCTTTATCTTACCCTAGAAGATAATACCTTGTGCTATTATCATTACAATTTAGCATACGAATTAGACTCGGAAACCGTAGAAATATTATTGGATTTTGCACATGCAAAATTTGAATTTAATGACATAGATGATGCCATTGAACTATTGCTGGAAAACTTAGAGGATCATGACGAAGATCACCGCATGTATTACCGCATAGCCTCCTATAATTTTTTAAGAGGTCATTACGAAAAAGGATATAATTTCTTGCACGCGGCCCTTAAAATGAAAGCAGATGAATATCTTTTACTATTTGAATTTGCTCCTTTCTTAGAAAACGAAAAAAATGTCTCAAATATCATAGATTTGTACACGAAATAAACCAATGATTAATACCGAATTTAATTTAACAAACATCCCGCAACGTAGCACAAAACCAAGAGAATCTGGCCTCACAATGGTTATGGATAAAGGTTTGAGTTGCAGAGAAGCTGAAGACTTTTTAGAAGTTGCTGCAGATAAAACTGACATTTTAAAACTAGGTTTTGGAACCAGCGCCGTTACGCCTACACTACAACGTAAAATAGACATCTACAGAGAAGCAAATATTCCTATTTACTTTGGAGGTACTTTATTTGAAGCATATGTGATTCGTGGTCAGTTTGACGATTACAAGCGTCTTTTAGATAAGTTTAAAATGACACACGCTGAAGTATCCGACGGTAGCATTGAAATATCAGAAGAGGAAAAATGCGGATATATAAGATCATTAGCAAAAGACTTTACCGTGCTTAGCGAAGTAGGAAGTAAAGATGCTGAAAAAATCATTCCTCCTTATAAGTGGATTGCCATGATGAAAGCAGAAATAGAAGCGGGAGCTTGGAAAGTTATTGCAGAAGCCAGAGAAAGTGGAACAGTAGGCATTTTTAGAAACACGGGTGAAGTTCGTTCAGGTCTTATAGAAGAAATTTTACAACACATACCATTGGATACTATTCTTTGGGAAGCTCCTATTAAAACGCAACAAGTGTGGTTTATGAAACTATACGGTCACAATGTTAATTTAGGTAATATCGCACCCAACGAAGTTATTCCGCTGGAAACATTGAGACTAGGCCTACGTGGAGATACTTTTGATCAGTGGCTTTAAGACAGTTTTAGCATACAAAAAAGGGGCTGGTTTTTAAATTAAACTGGCCCTTTTTTATGGAATTTTATTTTAAAAGTCTATCTTCACTTTGCCACTTTGGGCCTTTTGATAAGCGTAAAATCAAAATTCACATTATTCTTATCCGCTGAGTTCGTATTGTTTGCGTAACCTAATGCTACGATGTAGGTTCCCGTTGCTGGCACATTGAATTCAAGTGCAGTACTTTGCGGAGCGTTAGTCTTCTCAATTTTCGCAATGGGCTTCATTTGTATATCATAAATTTTAACCCATGTAGAAAGACCTGCATTCTCCGTTAGTAAACTGAAGATATAATCGTGACCTCGCTCTGCTGGGAATTCATATTGATAGACATTATCGGATTGCAAATCTAGTTTCTGCGACCTTACATAGGTCCATTGCACACTCGGATTTATCTCCACTACTTGGGCGTGAGAACATACTGCAAACGCAGCACTTACAATTAAGACAACTAAATATCTCATCATTTTATTAAAACTTTATGCTATTTGTTAATCTCTGGAAGACTAGGTTCTCCAGCTTTTTCAGAAAGACGTTGATACTGGACCAATCGTTGTCTAAAATCTTGACATATTGAGAATACATTGTATAATTTCTGATTTACGCGTTGTGGTATTAATTCTTGCCCATCCATAATATTATTTTCCTTAATAGATGCCCAAGATACATTAATTACAAATTATGCGTTAGGTTGAGCTGATGTATTCTGATAATTGTTTATAAATAATTTTGAGCGCTGGATTATCTAACATGCCTATATGCTTATCAATCACGGCCTTATCTCCTCTTTTAGCCGGCCCTGTCTGCCAAGCTTGCGGTTTGTCATCTTTCAGTCTAGTTGCTGTTTCTGCAATAATCGGAAGCAAATTATCGAAATTCAATCCCTCTTTCTCCAAATATTCCGCTGCTATACTGTACATCAGGTTAGTGAAATTATTGGCAAATACCGCCGCCAAGTGGTATTTTTCACGTTGTTCACTTGTGACTTCACTTACTTTATTGGAGATAGAATCAGCCAATTCCTTGATTTTATTTAACGTATTTGCATTATTCCCTTCAATAAAAAAAGGTACTTGCATTACGTTTTTTACTTCTTCTTTACGCAAGGACTGTAAAGGGTAAATAACTCCAAAATCACCGGGATATGAACTCAATACATTCATGCTTACAGAACCCGATGTATGACAAACAATGGCCCTACATTTCGCATTTACAAGGGTGAGCGCTTGAGGATATGCTTCATCACTCACCGCTAGAATAATAAAATCAGCGTCTTTGTACAACTCACTAGAAGAATCCCCGTAATAAGCACCAAATTTACTCGCCAACTCCTTTGCATGACTTTCATGCGTACTGACAACTTGATGTATAGTATGACCCGCCTTATCAAAAGCATAGGCCAAATTTGTAGCTATATTCCCACTTCCTATGAACGTGATTTTACACTTCACGCCATATTTTTCTTAAGTTCTAAACGATTCCATGCAGCTATACCAAAACCTAGTACCATAAGCACCGTCCCTAACCAGAGTAGATTTATATACGGGAACACAATACCTTTCATGACAATAAATTTTGGCTGAGGTGTAGTTTCGGCAATCTCTAAAATAGCTTTTGGCTCGCCCCCCTCTGTGGGTCTTACCTCAAACCCAAAACGCAAACCTACTTCAGCAAGTTCGGTTCTAATGCTAAAAAATGTTTGCTCATTAATCCCAAAAAGCGGCTCTGACTCTACTGTGTTATTTCCGTTTCTTACTTTCAATAAAGCTTTAACAAGCGTAGTGTTTTTCAAACCTATGCTTTCTCCATTCCCTTGGTCTATACCTGTAAAATAAACAACACCATTTGCAGTAATGATACTGTCTCCTTTCTTTACCTCAAATTCTTTTACATTTCTCCACGTAATACTATCACTGTTCTCTTTGGGAACAGAGGTTATATGTGTGTACACATCATACGTCAAATAATGACGTGTATCTGGATTAGATAATAAACCCATTTCCTCACTTAGCTGAGAGTTGGGTTTTAGCGTGAACTCTTCATCTCCTTCAATAGATTTATAATGAATGCTAAAATAAACATCCTCTCCACTCACGCTATCGCCTTGATAGGTCACCATAAAATCTCCTAAGCGAGTAGGTTCACCTTTTCTAAGCAGCATGTTTTCTTTACGTGCACTTTCATCAAAACCACCCATTTGTCCGCTAAAATCAGCAGTTATAACTTGTTTCTTAGCACTTGAAACCAAAACACCAAGTAGCATTAATCCAAAACCAATATGTGCTATAGACGACCCACTTAGCTTAGCATGCCGAACATATATAAGTAGATATGCTAGGTTTGCTACAAAAGCATAAGTCCCAGCAAGCATGAAAATAATATAAATCGGATTAGAGATCCCAAACAAGAATACCTCCCCCAAGGTAAGAGCGACAGCTACAAACAAGGTAATTAATATTTCCCTGGCTAGCTTTAATTTATCCGGAGTACTTTTATACCTAAAAAATTGCCCTACGGCCATGAGCATTGCAATTACAATAGCAATGGGCATTTGGTATCGATTATAAAAACCAATGGCATCTTTAGGCGGGACAAAGTCCGATCCAAATACTTTATTAAACACAGGTAATGATGTACCTACTAGAATTTGTACCGCACTCAATACCAGCATAAGTGAGCCTATAAACATCCAAAACTCACGTCCCGTTACATTATCTTCACTTGGTCTATTTTCTATTTGCTTGTTAAGGTTTAGCACAAACCACACAATGCCCGCTATACTTAAAGCCAGTAATGGGTAAAAACTTAACTTAGAATAAAAAGGCAGTAGCAGCACCAATACACTTAC
Source organism: Bacteroidetes bacterium UBA4009 (assembly GCA_002384205.1). GTDB lineage: Bacteria > Bacteroidota > Bacteroidia > NS11-12g > UBA9320 > UBA9320. Next base: position 10,059 of record DGBH01000033.1, on the reverse strand, counting down.
TGGAATAATGATATACCAACGTTTGCGAGCTCCCTCCGTAACAGCTACGATGGGCAACCAAATGAATAATACTACAAACTGCATAAGTTGTCCTGCCAAACCGAGGTCTGTGAAGGAATGAACGGAAGTTGTACCTAAAACACCACTTCGTGTTAAGAACGTAGCATAAAGCACCATAATATACGTAGCTATCACCAAGGTATAAGCGGCAATGGTCGAACTATTGGTAACTTTTTTGATAAGCATTAAATGGATGCCGCTTATCAATAATAGCCACGGAACCAAGGATGCATTCTCTACCGGATCCCACGCCCAATAACCACCAAAACTAAGAGACTCATACGCCCAGAAGCCACCCATAACAATCCCGGCACCTAAAACCATACCCGCAACTAATGCCCAAGGTAAAGCCGGTTTTATCCAAGCTCGGTATTCTTTCTCAAAAAGGGAGGTTACCGCAAAAGCAAAGGGAACAATGGTCAACGCAAAACCTAAAAATAACGTAGGTGGGTGAATAACCATCCAATAGTTTTGTAGCAACGGATTAAGTCCTGTACCATCCACTACATTTTTGATATAATCCGCCGAAGAAAATATCGGCGCTTGCATCTTCTCACGCAATAGCTCAAAAGGGCTACTGCCTAGCGTGTAAATATCAAAAAAGTTAACACCCAATATCATTGAGGTAAGTACCACTTGAGATAAGGCCATGATTGCTACAACACCTCGCTCCCATCGTTTAGCCGTAGCTATTAGCACTAAACCCAACAATGCGTTCCATACTATCCAAAGTAAAAAACTACCTTCTTGTCCTTCCCAAAAACAAGATACCATATACCGCAAAGGCAGCGCCATGCTGCTATGCTCATATGCATAGGCATACTCAAAGTAATGTTTTTGTATTATGACAAATAAGGTGATAAACACCCCAAATACTGATGCAGCATGTATAAAAAACATGCTTCTCGCCAGTGTCCTTTCTTTTGTCTTCCCCTCTCCAGATCTAACATAAAATAGCACACTAAGTAATGCTGTCACAAGAGCAAGCACTATCAATAATTTACCTAGGTTGCCTATAAGTAGGTGCTCACCAATAAACGTTATGTTTTCCATGATTATAGGCTTGCTCTTTTGGCTTCCTGTACTTGTTTGTTAATTTGTTCATCCTTGTATTTAGATGGACACTTAGGGATTACTTTAGTTGCCTGAAAAAAATCATCTGCTGCAACGCCGTACATACTCACGCTTTCGGCTCTCTCAAAATCTTGTTGTTTTGGTTCATACGAAACGACTTTGCGCACATCTCCTGATTTGTCTTTAAGGTAAAATACAAAATAGTTCGGATCCTTGATAGGGTCGTATTCAAAGGGCTTATCTTTTACCAAAAAACCGGTAATATGATAGGTATCTCCAGGATTGGCTTCTGCCTGACTAAAGGTTGCACTTTCTTCGGCCCCCATATAGGTGCTCATGATATATCCTATTGCAACTGAAAGCAGTACCAATAATACAATAACTTTAGGCTTCATTTTTCTTTTCTAAGGCTGTTATTTTTTTATCTAAACGAACTAGGTACGCTGCCAAAAGGGTAAATATAATTACCAAAACAGCCACTACTACGTATATTTTGCCACTGCTGTACATTACCTCATCCACAGGAGACTGTGCTACTGCTGAAAGACTTAGGGCCAGTAATAGAATACTATATTTCCTCATTTTTTCTTTTTAGTTCTGTTAATCTATATTTCAAAGTAGAAAGCCATACACCCATAAGTATCCATCCTAATCCTGAAAGATAGAACACCTTACGCAGGTTATTATCCAAATCTAACGTACTAAAACCAACCGTATCGCCACTGGCAGGATGCAAGCTTGTCTCTGCCATACGCGGGTATACGATGATGAGCACTATATATATGGGAAAAGCAAAGAGATTATACACAGAAGAGAACTTAGCTCTCTTAATTTCGTCTTCAATGCTGTTTCTGAGTATGTAATAAGCCGTGTAGATAAGCATGGCAATTGCTGCACCGTTTAGTTTGGCATCTTCTATCCACCAAGTACCCCAGGTAAATCTCGCCCAAAATGATCCCGTAGCCAAGCCCATAAGTCCAAATAGCATAGCCACTTTTACCATACTGCTAGACATACTGTCTTTTTTCAAGTCGCCTGAAGCCAGATACATAAGGCTATATATCAAGGAGATAAAGAGTAAAATAATCATGGTAAACCACATTGGCACATGGAAGTTGAGGTTACGAATCGTTTTTCCTAGTATGCCAATATTGTCAGGAGCAGGCATCAAAAAACCGCCTATAATTCCGTAGGTAACAAAGAGGATTGCGAGAATTTTCCACCAATATTTTCTCATGATATAACTTACGGTCAAAGGTAGGATTTTACTAGATAACAATGTAAGGAGATGGTAGTTTTTTAAGCAGCGATAGAATTCACTGTCGGCACATAGGAACCCTACTCAAAATCACCATTCTTTTTTTTCTGATTAAACTGTTGTCTGCGGAGCATAAAGTATCTCATCGCAGCAAAAAGTGTTACACCCATAAATAGGTAAGCTGATGTTTTATCCTGCTCTGAAGATGTTAAAATAAGATACGCTTGTACTACAGAAACTGCGGCGATAAGCATCCAGATGAGTTGTAATATTCTTGGTAGTTTCATTTTTGTTGTTGATTTAAGAGATAGGATTTAGGCTGTATGACTTTGTGTAAATCAGAATGAAAGCATTGCTAGTTATACTTTTTTTACTTTTTTTCATTAAACATTATATCTTTACTATTCTATCAGCTCAGGTTGCTGTGGCTCTATTTCTTCGTCCAAATATACTATACCTGTAACCTTCTTAAGTTTGTAATTCATAAAAGTTTCGTCACTTTCAAAGCCTTCCGCTTTTATTATTTTTTCGTTTCGTATGCGTACCCTAACAGGTTTATCAGAGGTTACGGTGCGTTTTTTCTTATCCCAAATAAGTTCGTCTGTTTTTATCTCCTCATCGTTTTTATTGATTACCACCACGCTATCACGAATTTCTATTCTGTCATCTCGCTCATAGTGCATAGCATATCTGGCGGTTAGGGAACTTTGTATCTCGCCAAACTCGTCAAAGAAATTTGCTTTCACCCCTTTAGGCATTTCCATGCGAGGATTATTTTTATCCGGGAATCGTTTCATCACAGGAGCTGCTATTTTGGCTCGTAAGATGGCATCATCGGTGTATATTATTTTTACATCATTAGCGACTTCTACCGTGAGGCTGTCTCGTTGCTTGTTGAGCTTCGATAATTCCTGTACAGTTTGGCCGCTCTTGTCGCAAGAAACCAAAAAAGCGGCAGTAATAAGTACTGCCGCTTTTCTCATATTTTTTCTAGTAACGTTCACTAGGAATTACTCCCCATTAAATCTAACCGTTGTACTCTCACCAATCCAACATCCAACTGTGTAAGAAGAACCAACGATGACACCCTTAAAGAAAGCAGTTTGCTTATCAGGAAAAGACCCTGAAATATTTGCAATCTTTGAATTAGCTTCCGAAGCTACAGAACCGTCTACACTTCTTGCTTTCATATATTTATCAGCAGCTACTAAGTACACTCCGCCTCTTCCTAAGTCTCCCGTACCACAACTTGCGGCACTTGCAGAATAGGCATCCCCAATAAGTATATACGCCTCTCCGCTGTTTGGATTTACACCTATTGCTTTTCTAGCATAATCTCTTACAGAAGAATATTGGCCGTTATTTTTTGCTGTCTTGGCAAGTTTAATATAAATATCATAACGTTCTTCATCACTTGAAGCTAGATCAGCTGCCTTGTTATAATAACTGGTAGCTTTACGATCATCTCCTTGCTTACCAAATGATTTAGCTAAAGAAAGAGCAGCTGCACTGCTAGGCTCTAAACCGAATAATACTTCAGAGCATTGCAAGTAAAAATCTGAACTCTCGCATCCACCACGATCTAATAATTTAACAGTACTTTTCAACCAATCCACATTGGTTTTGTTAGCCACAAAAGCAGGCTGCTTTAACTCTGTAAGTTTATCACAACTCAAATAAGGTTTCATCATTCCAATTACCGCTTCTTGGGTCGATAACCATTTTACTCCTAGCGCTGAGTCTTTGGCACTTACGCCAGCTGCATTATATTTTGCTATGTTATTGTCTATCACAGGCGTTATCTCATCTAGGATAAGGAATAACTGATCAAGGGTAAGTTTCTCTTTTACGTATTCCTTAACACCCGCATAAATATAATCCGCGGGCACATCATCCTTAGTATTATCTCCTTCTAATTGTATAGATTTAGAAAAAATCGCTAAAGCTTCAGCTCTTCTCTTGGGTGCCAGTTTAGCCATATCATCTGCTTTTTTAGCAAGAACATAACCTTCCTGACCAAAAAACTCAATTCGCATATCCTCACTCATGAGTAATGTATCCACTAAGCCTTCAAAACGAGCTTTATATGCATCTTCCCTTAATACTTTTTTTATAATAAACGGTCCCGCATACATAATACGTTTTTGAATACACGGTGCATTTATAAAAAGATACTCCCAGTATGGAAATGCTTCCACATATTTTTTCTCTTGGTAATACTGATTGAATAAAGATAATTGTTTTGCAGTTTCAACACTATCATTACCCCATTTATTTACACACGCCGGAGCAACAGTATTTTCTCCGCCATTTTCATCTTCATCTTGAGCCATTGCGGTGAACCCCACAAAAGCCATCAGTATAATCAATAAATACTTCTTCATTTCACCTATTCTTAATAATATTTCCTTTTTGTAAACCATTTGTCATTTAAATTTAATCCTAATCCTATTTTAAAATAATCTTCTTGTATTAACCCTGTAGAGCCTCTTTTTATATATTCTAATGTAATATTAATAGTACTTACGATAGCTACTTTTTCTTCTACTATTCTAACAGACTTAACAATCGGTAACCCTAGTCCAAAACTTATGCCAAGCTCAGTCGATGGCGTATTGTTAAAGACATAATATAAGTTTTCATAACGTAATCCTGCACTGTATCGCACTTTCCCAAAGAAATCTCCTTTTTCTTCATATTTCGGTCTTGGCACAATGCTAAAACCCAAAGAGTATCGCTCATTATTTCGGTATGAAATAGAATCTCTAGGTGCAATCGTTGACCACATGCTTCTCTCCATTTCCGCAGACAGAGACCACTTATTCCCATGACTCACCGTATACCCTAAACTGAAACTTAAAGGTTTCTGATTAACATTCTTAAGATTGTCAGCATAGTATATAGTGTCTATAGTACTCGGGTCTCCGGCATCAAAATCCCCTCCGTAAAAGGTTTCAGAATACCTGTATCCTTCTCCGTTCAGATTTGATCTTGTATTAAATGCACCTGCTAATGTATGCTTCAAGGTTACACTTTTCTTGCGAGCCAATCGTATAGAATCATATACAGTATATTGAGCACCTAAATCTAAATCAAACCCTTCGTAAGCAAAGAATGTTTCATCAATGAAGCTGAAACGAGCATCTGTATTGGGATATATTTTAGCATAAGCCGACTGTATACTACCAAAATTATAATTAACACTTGCTCCAATATTTAACCCTTTAATAGGCTGAACGCCATAGCCTAAAAATAATCTATGTATACCTCCATTACCTCTCAGTATATTATAGTACGAAGGCGTGTCATTATTAAATCTATTTTCTATCTCGTACCCGACATCACTGTATTGATTTAAACCAAAACTCATCGCCATTTTTCTTTTGGTTTCAAAAGGGAACGCCATCGCAAAGTGACTAAGATTTCCTGTGCGGGTATTTGCACTTTCGCTTTCTGTAGACAACCTACCCTTACTCATGTAGGCACCAATATCAAAAACAGTATACTTTAAGCTTGCCAAACTAGCCGGGTTATTCGGGGTAAACGAGTTTTCACTCTGTTGTGCTATAGAAGCGCCTCCTGTTGCTGCATGCTGCGTAAAACCGTTTTGTTTTAATTCTCCTAGCCCAGCAAAACTGTATGGAGACGAAGTACCTAACTGCCCGAAACTACTTACTGACACTAATACCAATAGGATAGTCCAATAACTTTTATTTTTTAGCATTGTATTCAATGATGTGATTTAACCCCTCTAAAACTAATTTTGGGCGTGCGAATATCTTATTTTTAACCTCTTTAACAAAATGTAACTGAATACTACTGCAATCAACTACTCTTAAGTGCTCATAACGTGCATTGAGTTGACCAATGTGCCCATTTATTTCATATTCGATTCCTCTGCATACTCCCACTTGCAGAGATTCTGATGTATTCTTTCCTGGGAAGGTTACATTGTAATCATATTCCACTAATGGTAAACCGGCAGTAAATTGATTCATTGCTTTAAGTCTCATATTCACGCCTGGAGATATCAGTCCTCCCTCAAAACATCCTTTATAAACTAAATCTAGTGTAAGACATGTACCTAAATCTATGACCAACCAAGTGGCCTCTTTATCCAAGTAATGAGCAGCCACCGCAGTTGCAATTCTATCTCGACCTAACGTATGTGGCGTCTTGTAATTGAGCGATATTGGCAGCTTCGTTTCCTGGTTCAAGAATACTGATTCGCCTTTTGTTTCTAGGATATATGCTTCTAATTCTACATTCTCACCTGTTTTGCAAACCAACACTTGCAGGAGATTGAACTCTTTTTCAAGTTCTTTATAGGTGTCAAGCGAGAAAGGTTTTAAATACCTTATTTCTTGGCTATCCTGGTATAGGGCCGCTTTGGTGCTGGTATTCCCTATGTCTATACAAAGATTCATTTTATCCATTTTGTGATGTGATGCTCTAATTCAAGTAGATTTCCGTTTTGACTTACTTTTAAATTTCCGTTCGCCATAATAGCATGCACCATATAGACTTCTGAACGGTCTTTGCTTGCAAATGTTACATTTTCATTTTTTTTGTAGAGTACTTCGTTAACTCCCATTAGCAAGATGCTACTGGATTGAATTAGAAAATGATAAAAAGCGTCATATACGCTATGCATTACATCCGTAACTTCAGTCTTATTATGCAACTCTCGTCTTATAGATGTCGCTTCTATTCCGTTAAAATTAAGCTGATTTACATTAAGTCCGATGCCCACAATAGTATTTATTATAACCCCGTTTGAAAAAGTATTTTCGATCAATATCCCCGCAATTTTCAGGTCATTTACGTACACATCATTTGGCCATTTTACCTGAATATGTGTGAGGCCTATACCCTGCAATGCTTGAACAACCGCTAGTACCGCGGCATTATTCAGTTTTGAGAGATCAGATACCGTGCCTACATTTTTGACCAAAAAGCTAGATAGCATATTGGCAAAGGGCTCGCTTTGCCATGTATTTTCACGTTGTCCCCTCCCGGCTGTTTGTTTGCCTGCGAATACAGCAAATGGAGATACCAAGTTTTGTGTTCTCAATAATTCTTTGAGATACGAATTGGTGGAATCTACTTCGTGTACAAAATGAATGTTATACTGCTGCAAGATAATAAGTTACTCTTTATTATAGGTAGTGCTGTATTGCACATATTCGCCTAATTTTGCAGCAAAGTTATCTCAATAAATGGCAAAAACCGTGAAGGCAGACGATGTACTTGTAGAAGTAATCATAAAGGGCATGCAAGACAAAAAAGCTAAGAACATTGTAAAAATTGATCTTAGAAAAATTAATGAAGCTGCCGCAGACTATTTTATAATTTGCCACGGAGATAGTGACCGTCAAGTAAAAGCAATCGCAGATAGCGTTGAGGATGAAGCTAGAGAAGCATTAAAAGAAAAGCCACATAGCCGTGAGGGTCAAGGACAAAATAAATGGGTGCTGTTAGACTACGTAAATATTGTAGTACATGTTTTTCAGAAAGAGGTCCGTGATTTTTACGAAATTGAAGACATCTGGCACGATGGAAAATTCACCAACTATGAAGATTTAGATTAGAACTACGTCTTTTTCATACTATCCATTACACCACTCGCAGTTCTGATATTCCTACTTTATTAGCTGCTAATTTTTATAGCATTTCCAAAATAAGGCGCTTCTGCAACTTCGGAATAATGAATTTTATTTTGTAGTAATACTTTTTTTACCTCCGCTCTAAGCACACCTTCACCCTTACCTACAATAACATACGCAATACGAATATTCTTCTTTTTAAGATCCTTTAAAAATTGAGAAAATTCCTCTAATTGAAGTTTTAATTTTTCTCCCGGAGGAATATTATTTTTAGTAGGATAGAGTTTTTCAAAGTGCAAATCTAACTCTACCTTGCGCTGTGGCGAGTTGGATTTATGTATTTCTTTGGAAGACAACATCCCTTCTGATGATGATGCCGAAAAATCTCCTAACATCATGCGCTTCAATAAGTTAACATCAATAGGCTTTTGTTCATCCATTGCACAAACATACTAGAATTTATTGGTTACCGTCACCATTAACCGAGTGCCCAGTAAAGAGTTTGAAACACCCTGAGACGTAATACCAGGTATAGTATAGGGAACATAGACGTCGCTAACTATATCCTTAGACATTCCAACGTCTAACGCCCATCGTTTCTCTTGTATTCCAAAACCGCCACTTACTATTCGTCGACTATACTCACTGCCACTGGCGAGAGGATTACCAATTGTTGCAAAGCCAGTTCTAAGCCTAAAACTATTCAGCACATATTCTGCCCCCACTTTGAGATTGGTAGTATTAGAATATTTGGTAGCGATATTATCATTCACATCTTCGAATAGAGTAGCATCAGAAGAAAGATTCATCAGGCTATAGTCTATCGATTCTATCTCTGCAGAAATAAAACCCTTTTTATCAAAAAGGTAAGCTGCTTGTAAACCATATTTTGTAGGAGTCACAACACTATAGCTAAATTTCTTTTCAATGGTTTTTAAATCTTCCGAACCTCCGTCATCGTATTGGACGCTCAGCGCATCGCTATAATTATCCTTTAACATGAGTTTGGTTGGAGTATGTAAAGTGCCTCCAACCCGCAAATGAGCATTTGGTCTAAAAATAATACCAAGTCTTCCGCCCACACCATAACCCGAAGTTTGAAGATTTCTCGAAAACTCAAAACTATTCCAATTATTCCCAGTAAGTGGATTGTCTGTCTCATAGAAAGTATTCTTTTCAGAATAATTCACATTGCTCAAATTTATGGCCACACCTAAATATAATTTATGTTCATAGTTTGCGGCATACGCTATATTGAACTCGTTCATGCCTCCTTGAGAGGCTATTTGTCCTCGTTGACCGATGCCTCCTAACGCTTTATCGTAGGTAGGGACATAATTTTTATTACTACTTGAATCAATCAAATACGTGTACCAAAACATATTTTCAAAGTAGTAATACCCTTGATCTTGTTGTTCTTGATTAGACTCTAAGGCACTGTAGTCCAGTCCTTTTACAAAGCTGGCTACATAATCGGTATATGAATTATTACTAACCCCCTTAAAGCTCATATTCCTATTGAACGATGCACTTCTGTTGTACCCTAACTGAAAATTTACATTTACCCAGCCTGTAGTGGTCGGATTGCCTCTTTTTATTTTTCTTTCCGTAAAAATTAAATTTACACCACTAAATTCAGGGTTAAATGTGCTACTATTCTTTTTTAGGGCATTCAAATAACTAGACTGATTTTTTTGAGTATTAGTGCCCAGTGAAAAATCAAATATATTGGTTTTGTATTGCGCCAAGCCTGCGGGATTAGACTGCACAACAGAAGGGTCAGCGCCAAGAGCTCCGACCGCTCCTACTAGACCTATTGACCTTGCGGTTGTCCCCAACGCCGGAGTATTTGAATATCTAAGAGCATCAACATCACTTTGAGCTAAGCCCACAGTAGTAAAAGCGCACAGTACAGCTGTATAAATTATTTTGTTTTTCATATTGTGTTTTTAAAAAAAAATAAATTGGGTAAATGATATTATCTTCTTCGACCACCAGAGCTGCTAGATGAACTTGTTGAGGGTGATGAACTTCGACTCGGTGTTGCACTAGACGATGAAC
>DGBH01000161.1 GCA_002384205.1 Bacteroidetes bacterium UBA4009 | reverse complement strand
TAGGCGTATTAACGTCTTTATACCTTGTAGTAGTGTTTGTCGTGGTCGGACTGGAAGTAGATTCTTGAGGGGTCTGATATTGCTGGAATAAATGAATTCTGAATCCTACATTAATCAACAGCATATCGGTTTTTACTATTTTGTAATCACTGAAATCTACTTGGCTAGCGCCTTCTACTTGTTTTATGTTGCGCAATGGCAGTGCAGCTCCTTTGTCACCAAAGGTATACGTAATGCCACTTTCTAAGGAGAAGGTTTTATTCAAACGATAACTGCATCCTATACCCGCACCATAATGAAGTCTTGAGGTGTATACAATATGACGTGTGGTAGTGTCTGACTGGTAATCAGGGTTTTGTAATACTTCATCTAGCTCAAGTGTTTGACGTGTATTGTACTGTCTGTTTCCTATTAAGAAATTGACATAGGGCACAAACTTATCATCATCGGTTCCCCAGTTTAATCGAACTACACCCATGGTTGCGTACATGGAATTTGTTGCCGTAATATTTGCCGTACCAATAATGTTGGGATCGGAGAGTTCTAAATTCTCAAATTTTTTGGACTGCATTTTAGCAAAATCCATTTGCATGCCTGCCTGTACATTCAACATAGATTTAGATGGGTATCTACTGCTTAGGTAACTTAAATTTATGCCGTATCCATTATCGTATTTTATATCTTTCAACTCACTTTGTGGGCATGCGGTATGAAAACCAATTCCTAGATATCCTTTACTTTCTTGTGCCATAGCGTGTAAGCCTGCAACGGCACATAAAAGGAATAGGGTCTTTCTAATACTTCGCATATTTCAAATGTAGGTTATTTCTTTAATTTTTGGTTTTCGCTGTGTCGTGTGGCGTCGCGAGTGGTTTTCTTGGCTAAATTTTGGTGTAAGGCTTCTTCTAAATTGATGCCACATTGATTGGCCAAGCACATAAGTACAAAAAGCACATCTGCCATTTCATCGCCTAAGTCTACTGCTTTATCCGACTCTTTAAAGCTCTGCTCGCCATACTTACGGCTCATAATACGAGCTACTTCACCCACTTCTTCCATCAGTATAGCCGTATTGGTAAGGGGATCAAAATAGCGAACACCAATGGTGGTAATCCACTCATCTACGTTTTTTTGTGCTTCCGTAATGGTCATACCGGCAAAAATATCCGCTTTGGTACAATAAAGCGATGCCTTATCGAACTAAAAACTCCAGGTACTGGTATTTGCATTGTATGGATTTAAGGAGAATTTAAATCCGGAAGTGATCCCTTGCGTATTAGAACGAGCCAAAACATAATAGATGCCTATTTTTAAGCGCTCTCGTCCGAGTTTAAAAATGCGGTTAGCACCAAATAGTATTTCGGAGTAGTGGTAGCTTCTTTCGGGCACTAACAAAATGCCACCACCTACCGACGTTTTAATGCCTAATTGTTTGATGCCAGGTATTTTACTGGTGATAAAACCATTAAACTCATGATGGTAATGGCTTTCCAATACAGTTTGAAAGGTTGCAAACGTAGAGTCAATCAATTGGTAGCCATACATGGTAGGTATCAACAAAATGGGATCTCCACCGCGTTGGTAGCGATAGTCCATAATTCTTAGTCTACTGGTATCCAAAAAACCTCCTAGGCTTACAGCATACTCTGACGTACCAAAAATGCCGATATTGAATTTTTGGTTAATGCCAAAGTCAAGCGATTTAAATTTAGTGCTAGAACCCAAAATGCCTGTAAAAGCGTGTTGGTAGGCCAGCGAAAATGTAGGGTATTTCGATCCAAGGATTATCTTTTGTTTTGGTTCTTGTAGATAGAGCTGTTTGGGCGTGTACGAAATACCGATGGTGGCTTCAAATGCCGAATGGGTATTAAATGTATAAGGTGTGTTATTTACAAAAGCACTGTCGAAATCGGCATTAAACTTGAAATCACCTAAGTCTTTTCTACGGGTATTACGAATGCCTGCATTGAGGTAAAGGCCATTGCGTATTTCGTTTGAATGACTCAGACGGAGGTAATTCTCTTCGTAAAAATTATTCCGATTAAATATATCGCGAATGGTCGCAAAATTATTCACAAAGCCAAAGTACTTCCCGGTATTCATCGAGATCGTAGATTGCTTTTTGGGGTTGTACTTGTACCGTACGGCCAGATTTCCTTTTAGGTCACCGTTTCTAAAGCCGTAATTTAAAAAGGGTGCGATGTACAGCGTTTTAAAATTATCGTACTTTTTAAAGTAATTAACCGAATAGCGAATTCTAAAACCACCAATAGCCACTGGATCTATTAGGCCAATTGCAGGGTCAAAATTCCAAAGTATTTTTTTATCTCGGCTGATAAAGCTGTAGCCCGTCCACAGTATTTTAAGCACTGTCGGTTTATTAAAAATAGAATCGACCGAGTCTAAGTAGTGCTTGCTGAGTCGTACACGTTGCATACTGTCTTGGTAATTTATAAATATGCGCTCGTCACGTGTGAGTGGGATAGGGCGCAGTAACGCCCAAAAAGAAGTGTCTTTTTCATAGGCATCGTCATGCGTCATACCTACTTCGTCATTGAAGTATTTTTTAGCATAAGTGCTGTCAAATGTGTAATTTGTATAGCGAACATCGCAATACCCTTCAGACTTGCTCGTGCCGTTTTTAACCTGCCACTCCAACCGCTCCGTGGTTAACACGCGCATGCTATTTATGAAGGTGTATTCTTGCGATATATGAAAAGCATCGTATAGGATAAGTGAGTTTTTACTCACTTCTAAACTTACGCTTTTGAGGGTAAATAGACTGTCCCATATTTCTATTTCTCCGGTAAATAGGGCATTCCCTATTTTTCTAGGCGTAACACGAATGGTGTATACCTTGAATTCTCCCTCAAATCGAGATCCGAGCAGCTTATACTTATACGCAAGGAGCGCGGTACTGCTTATGGGTGATATGTAGGCATTGTCGCCCAGTCTTTTAGAGAAGATTAAGTTCTGATTAAAGTCAAAGTCAGCATCGGTTGTGGATGTAAAAAAGAGTGTCTGCTGATTTCCCCATTTTTTGGCGGCCATTTTCTCTTCTTTAAACCCTGTCGGTGGTTTGATGTGCTGCACGAAGTTGCCTTCGAAGAGGTTGAGTTTTGAAATGCTGTCCGCTAGATTAAAAGGATCTTCTCCTTCGGGTTCATCCTTTTTTTGTTTTTC
>DGBH01000156.1:399-2924 GCA_002384205.1 Bacteroidetes bacterium UBA4009 | reverse complement strand
ATCAAACAAATCAAAAACAATCCATCATAAATGACAGCCCTAGATTCTAAGAAATGGTTTGTAGTTTATACAAAACCAAGAAATGAGTTAAAGGTCTTGGACCGTCTTTCTGACTTGGATATAGAGGCTTATACGCCTACTAGAATAGAGCTTAGACAATGGTCGGATCGTACCAAAAAAGTAGTGGTCCCTTTATTGCCATCAATGGTGTTGGTGCAACTTACAGAGCAAGAGGTGTCTTGTGTGTTTGATATTCCGGGAGTAGTGCGCTATTTGTTTTTTAATGGTAAGCGCGCTACCGTGACTGCGCACGAAATTGAGGCTATGCAGGCGTATGACAGCACGGTGCCCCAAGTAGCAGTTACGCAACCTTTGATTGGTGATATTGTTACTGTTCCTAAACTTTTGCAACCAGCAGAGGTACTTGCCCTACAGGGAAAAAAATGCATCGCTCGCTTGCAGCAGCTGGGGGCAACCGTCAGTTTTCAGCTCACATAGGGACGTCGCTCTTTTCAATTGCAATACCCTATGTGTAAATCCGCTTTCAACCACCGAAACGAACCCACTAAAAAAAAGTTGCAAAATCCAATATAGTTGAGTACTTTTGTTACTCGATTTAATAAGTAATATGCTCCAAAGCCTCATTTCCTCAAAAACCCGCATTCGATTATTGGTAAAGTTTTTTATCAATGCAGCCAATGACGGCTACCTTCGAGGGTTGGCGGTTGAGTTGGACGAAAATACGAATGCCATCCGCAAAGAGCTCAATAACTTGAGTGCTGCTGGGTATATCATTCGCCAGGATGTTGACAATAAAGTTGTTTATCAGGCGGACACCACCCATCCGTTGTTTGCCACCTTACAGCAATTGGTGCTTAAATATGTGGGCATTGATCGCATCATTATACAGGTATTGGATCGGATGGGGCAGGTGACACGTATTTTTCTTGTGGGCGATTATGCAAAGGGGATTGATTCTGGCAAGATACAGATTGTCATTGAGGGCCCTGAATTGTATACAGACTATCTGAATCAGCTGGCCGATAGGTTGCACAAAGAGATAGACAAAGAAATTGACATCGCATCCACTCCCTTATTTATGGGACAGGGATTGCTGATTTTTGAAAACATCGGGTAGGCCTTAACGGGCAATCCATTTTGCTTGGCGTAGCACTTATTTGTGACTCGCGGGGCGAAGCCGTGGAAAAAATGTGTAAATGAGTTAATAAAATATTGTAAAGAGAACAACGACCACCGATCACCGATTACCGAAACCCGATCACCGAACATCGACCATCGAACATCGACCATCGAAACCCGACCATCGAAACCCTATTACCCAAAATCAATAAATAACAATTAGTTTGTCAAAAATTGCTTTTAGAAAACCAACATACAGAATTTAAATCCAGTTTTAATGATGCGGTAATTGAAACAGTTTCTGCTTTTGTAAACACAAAAGGAGGAAAAGTCTATATTGGTGTAGATGATTTAGGGCAACCTATACCCAATTTTTCGATTGGAAAAGAAAGCATTCAAAATTGGATAAACGAAATTAAGAATAAAACACAACCAGGTATAATTGCCGACATAGAACCTATAGTTATTCAGGGAAAAGAAATAATTTGTGTTAGTGTACACGAATTCCCCATTAAACCAGTCGCATTCAAAGGAAGATATTATCAAAGAGTAAATGGCGCCAATCATCAGCTAAGTTCTCAAGAAGTAGCAGATTTGCATTTAAAGACCTATAGTAGTAGTTGGGATTATTATCCGTCACCACATTATGATATCGATTCGATTTCTTTAGATAAAGTCGTTCAATTTATAGATTTAGCCAATCAAATTAGAGAAGTTAAAATTCAGGACGAACCTCTCAAGGTACTTCGCAAATTTGAATTAGTAAAAAACGACAATCAAATTGCTAATGCTTGTCATTTGTTATTTTCTAAAAATGAAGTATTCGATGCGACCATTTCAATAGGTCGATTTGCCTCAGAAACAAGTATCAAAGACAGTTTGGTGGTAAGAACAGATTTGTTTAACGAAGTGGATATAACTTTAGCATTTCTTAAAAAACACATTAATAAAAATTACATTATTACAGGCGACCCGCAACGGAAGGAAAAATGGGAGTATCCGCTTGAAGCACTTAGAGAAATTGTAATCAATTTGGTTGTACATCGAAATTATCAAAGTGCTGGAGATGCAATCATAAAAATATACGATACTAAAATTGAATTCTACAATCCGGGAAAATTGGAAAACGGATTGACAATTGCTGATTTACAAGCGGGGACTTATACCTCTTATGCCAGAAACAGAAAAGTAGCCGATATATTTAGAGAAGCAGGAATTATCGAAAAGTACGGTTCAGGAATACAACGCATTACAAATGCTTTTATTAGTTATGGATTACAAGAACCTGTTTTTGAGGAGTTTCAAAACGGTTTTAGAGTCACAGTTTTTAATAATTCTAATAGCAACACCAATAATCTCGGTATAAATGAGGGATTAAATGAGGG
>DGBH01000156.1:0-165 GCA_002384205.1 Bacteroidetes bacterium UBA4009 | reverse complement strand
GAACGACAAATAAAAAGTTTAACAGATAAGGGACATATAGAAAGAAAAGGAAGCAAAAAAACAGGCGGATATTGGCCGGTGAAAAATTAGTCAATTTGCCAATAATACTATTTCAATATTCGTTATTCAACATTCAAAACAATCACAACGAACATCGAACATCGA
>DGBH01000131.1:11410-22789 GCA_002384205.1 Bacteroidetes bacterium UBA4009 | reverse complement strand
TGTTTTCGCAGCGTATCATTAGCTCTTTTATGTGGTTCCCAAGAAAGCTGAAGGCGAGGGCTTACAACATTTTCTTGGTTAAAACTCCAGTAGTTGGAACGAATACCATATGTCGCTCTAAAATTATTGGTCCGATCAAAAACTTGGGCATTTTGTATGTATCCGTTAAAACGGTAACTGGACAGATTAATATTGGCTTTTACAAATTCATCTAGTATGATAGCATTGGGATCTCCAGTTCGCTCTCGTGTGGTAATATTATACTCACTACTATCATTGTATCTCCATTCTTTCAGCTTGTCTTTGATACGCTCATTGGTGTATCCAACTCCCCAGTTAATAGTTGATTTTTTGATAATGTAGCGCCCCTTGTGCGAAGCGGTATACACCTGAGCCTGAAGGTCGTTTCGTGCATGGTCAATAAAATAACCTACACCCAAAAGCCTTTTTTCATTGGCAAAATCTACCGACCCAAGATTCGTTTCTAATTCAGATAATCGATAAGCACCTTCTACCGTAAAATGTTCACTTTCACTGGTGGTATAACTGCTGGTATTTAGTTTTAATTCTAATCGTTCCGAAGGTTGATACTCCAAACTCAGACCATTCATCCACGTGGTATATTGCATTACCTCTCCACCACCAAAGGCTATATTGAGACTGAGGGCACTATTAATACTTCCAAAACTAGTCTGTCGGCTTTCAGGCGTTACGGCGTATCTATTTTGAGATAAAGTAGTTAAGTATGATAAACTCAATGCGGAGTTTATTCGGTACCTCAATAATGTTTGAAAATCAAAAAAACGAGGTTTGTACTCGCCTCGAACATCCAGAGTTCCTAATAAATACTGGTTACTTCTAAAGCGAAGACCCGTGAGATAGGTGAAGCGTTTGTTTTTTGATTTATCTTCAAAATGCACATTAACCCCCAATAAACTTGCCTGAAACGTGGCAGCAAACGAATCGGGTTGGCGATACTTGATGTCTAAAGCCGAGGCTAGCTTATCCCCATACTTTGCTTGAAAACCACCCGCCGAGAATGAAACACTCTCAACCAAGTCGGGATTAATAACACTTAATCCTTCTTGCTGACCGCTTCGTACCAAAAAAGGTCTGTATATCTCAATATCATTGATATATACTAGATTCTCATCAAAGTTTCCTCCGCGCACACTATAAGCGGATGACTGATCTCCACCAGAAGTGCTTATTCCCAAACCTATCAACTTGAGCTGTTGTTCAAATCCTGCCGTATTAGCAAATCTTTCGATTTCTTTTGGCTTAATCTTGATAATAGGACCACGATCTACTTTTTGAGTAACTACCGCCGTACCAAATGAAGTTGATTGTAAGGTAAAATTCCTGGTTAGTTTAGATCCCGCAGATGTTGAAGAAATTACACGTTCTATACGCTCCCCAAAATAAGTGACTTGTATAGTCGTTTGCTGGTCCGCCGGAACCTGTATCGCGTAATTACCTTTATCGTCAGTTCTTGTTACTCTTCCTGTTTCAACAATTTTGACCAATACATCTAGTAGTGGTGCAAATTGATCATCATAAACCCTACCTGATACTGTAACATACGATTGCCCAAAGCCTTGAATAGCCAGAAGTGCAAATAAGAATATCGATAGAATTCGTATCAAAAAAGTACTAACGTCGTAAGTCTAGATCTATTGTTTTAGTTCCCAAATGGTTTTCGTAGGATCAGCACTTGCAAATACCGAACTACCCGCTACCAATACATTGGCCCCACATTCTAGCAGTTTCTGGTAGTTTTCTACATTCACTCCGCCATCCACTTCGATATACGGATAATGCCCCTTTAGCTCACAAATATTTTTGAGTTGTTGTAGCTTAGTGTAGGTGTTTTCTATAAATTTTTGACCTCCAAATCCCGGATTTACACTCATTACACAAATAAGATCGATTTCATTAAAGACATCATTCAGCAAGTGTACTGGCGTATGCGGATTGATAGCAACACCGGCTAAACAGCCTACTTCTCTAATCGCACATAGCGTACGATGCAAATGTGTACACGCTTCATAATGTACGGTAATCACTTCAGCACCTGCATCTGCACAAGCTTGTATATACTCATCTGGATTTATAATCATCAAGTGTACATCCAGTGGTTTTGTTGCGTGCTTAGCAATAGCTTGCATAACTGGAAAACCGAATGAAATATTGGGCACAAACACCCCATCCATTATATCTATATGAAACCAATCTGCTTCGCTTTCGTTTACCATCTCTACATCGCGTTGTAAGTTGGCAAAGTCTGCCGCTAAAACGGATGGCGCTATTTTATGAATCATTTATGAATAAAAATTTATGTCGTTAATTATTTCGTTGCCGGCAAAGGTATTTACCTTCTCTATCAATACAAGTTTGTGGTACCTTAATTCATTTTTGAGCGGTGCCGAAGATAAGGTTAGGTGAAGTGTTTTTTTGGCGATATATACCTTAACTGTTTTCTGCGCGATCAGAGTTCCCACCACACTTTCCCAGCTATTAATCACTGCGGTCTCTTGATATTTATTTCCTTGCTGATACGATGAAAATAATTTCTTCATCAGTTCTTGTATGGTTTTCTCTTCTGACAATGTTCTAATTTAAGCTAATAATAGTGTAGTGTATGGCTTACCAATCGCTTCACAAAAAGCGGCAAGGCGGTGCTCATTCGTATCGGTTATAAATATCTGCCCAAAGTTATCATTTTTAATAATCTGTGTAAGTACTTGAGCTCTTTCTTCATCTATTTTTTCAAAAATATCATCCAACAACAGAAAGGGATTCTTCTGAGTATGCTTTTGTAAGTATTTGTATTCTGCTAGTTTTAGCGCAATTAGCGATGACTTAATTTGTCCTTGTGAGCCATATTTACGTAGGCTCTGTCCTCCAAGTTCGAGTTCCAACTCATCCTTGTGAATACCCCCATTACTACGCTGCAACACCACGTCTTTCGATCTACAATTGGCCGCTACGTCAAGATAAGAATTAGTTTGTAATTGACTCGTATAGTGCAAAATAACATGCTCTCGTTCTCCTGAAATTTTGTAATATTCTTCCTCAAAAACGACACTAAATTCACCTAAAAACGCTTGTCTTTTAGTATAGATAGCTTGCGCGAGGGGTGCAATTTGGGTGTCCAGCGTTTGAATTAATGCATCGTCAATCACATCCTGTTTCAAATGTTTATTACGATGATCTAACAACTTATTATAGGTCATCAGATCAATCAAATGACCGCCATCTACCTGGCATAGTACTTGATTAATAAATGATCTTCGTTTTTCATTAGCACCGTAAACCAACTCAATATCACTAGGAGCAATAACCACCGCCAGAAACTGGCCGATGTGCTCCAGCATTTTTTTATAGGGCACACCATCACGCTCTATCACTTTTCGGCCACCTCTTTTTAACTTTATTTTTAAATCGGTGAGCTTATCGGTTTGAAGTTTGGCAATAATACCAGATTGTAAGGCATCATTTTGGATACACTGTACATCTGTGGAAGCAAAATAAGATTTACCCACACATAAGAAATGAATAGCATCGAGAATAGAGGTTTTACCTGCACCGTTTAATCCTGCTATGGCAACGACATCATCAACCCCTTCCCATTTGAAATCGGAATGATTTTTAAAAAATATAAGAGAAAGACTTTGTAGCTTCAAAGGTGTTTTTTACGGAATTTAAATTGTTATTTTTGCCGCTCCAAATATAAAATGGCAAAAGCAAAGCACACCAAAGAAACTTACATTGATTGGTACAGATTAATGTTGCTCATCAGAAGATTTGAAGAAAAATCTGCTCAAATGTACGGACAAAATAAGATAAGAGGGTTTTGTCACCTATATATAGGTCAAGAAGCAGTAGTTGCCGGTATGGTATCAGCCAAGCAAAAAGGCGACAAAGTAATTACAGCATATCGAGATCATGGTCATGCTTTAGCAATGGGGATACCAGCAAATGCGGTTATGGCTGAGCTATTTGGAAGAATAGACGGATGTAGTAAAGGAAAAGGTGGAAGTATGCACATGTTTAGCAAAGAACACGATTTCTTCGGCGGACATGGTATTGTTGGAGGTCAAATTCCACTAGGTGCTGGAATCGCACTAGCCGAACAATATAACGGCACAGACAATGTTTGTTTCTGCTATATGGGAGATGGTGCAGTAAGACAAGGAGCATTACACGAAACATTTAATATGGCTATGGTATGGAATTTACCTGTAGTTTTTATCTGTGAAAATAACAATTACGCAATGGGAACTTCTGTTGAACGAACTACTAACGTACTTGATATTTATAAAATAGCTTCAGGATTTGATATGCCAGCTGAACAAGTAGATGGCATGAGTTGCGAAGCCGTTCATGAAAGCATGGAACGCGCCGCTAAACGAGGAAGAGAAGGCAAAGGACCTACATTTGTAGAGCTTAAAACATACAGATATAGAGGACATTCTATGTCAGACCCTGCTAAATACAGAACGAAAGATGAAGTCATAGCATATCAAAAAATTGATCCAATTGAAGTGGTAAAGGCAACCATTCTAAAAAATAAATACATGACTCAAAAGGAATTGGACGCTATGGATGAAGAGATTGAAAAAGAAGTAGCAGACTCTGTAGAATTTGCCGATAACTCGCCATTCCCTGATGCATCTGAGCTATACACAGATGTATATGAAACAGAATACCCTTTTATAGTAGAATAAGTATATTTTTGCAGACTTTTAAAGAAAATGAGTACAGAAGAACAAATCATCGATTCAAAGGGCATTCAGTCAATATCTGAATTTTACGAAAAAAACAAAAAGAACGTATCTATTGCAGGTATTGCTCTTATTGTATTAGCTGCAGGTATTTGGTATTACAAAAGCATATATACGCCAGCATTAGAAGAAGAAGCTAACGATAGCTTCTTTATGGCTGAAAGATACTTTGATATGGATTCACTTGACCTTGCATTGAATGGTGATGCTGCCAACTTTATGGGCATGATAGAACTTGCAGACGAATATAGTGGCACCAAAGTAGGTGAACGCGCTTCTTATTTCGCTGGTCGTATTCTTTTACAAAAAGAAAAATACGATGAAGCTCTAGACTATTTAGAAGATGTAACCATGGAAGATGAAATAATGGCGGCACAGGTCATTACGTTGCAAGGAGACTGTCTTTCTGAACTAGAAAAATACGAAGATGCCGCAGACCGATATATGAAAGCCGCTAATCACAGAAATAACAGCCTAACTACTCCATATGCGCTGTTAAAAGCAGGTATAGCGTACGAAGAAGCAAAAGCTTATGACGATGCCTATGAGGCGTATGAGCTTATTTTTAATGACTATAGCACTTCTAAACAAGCCCAAAACATCGAGCTCAGAATGGCTCGTGCTAAAGCTAAAATGACTGCACAGTAAACCCTATTAATGGCAGACTACGCAAGTCAAACATTTCTGAATCAAAAAATAAATCTACCTCACACCCATTTTAAAATTGGTGTGATAACGGCTTTGTGGAACAGTGAAATTACCTCCAAACTAAAAGCCGGGGCTCTCAAAACGTTAACCGAAGCAGGTATTCCTTCCGAAAACATTAAAGTATGGGATGTACCTGGATCGTATGAACTCATATATGGAGCTAACAAACTGGCTACCGACGGATATGACGCTGTAATATGTCTTGGCGTAGTCATACAAGGTGAAACACGTCACTTTGACTTTATATGTGATGCAGTGGCTCATGGCATAGCCAACGTAACCATCAAGCATAACATTCCTGTAGCATTTGGGCTACTCACTACAGACACTCAACTACAAGCCATAGAACGATCAGGAGGCAAACACGGCCACAAAGGCGAAGAAGCAGCTTGGACGGTGCTGAAGTTGTTGGAAGAATCTAACTAAAAACAAGGCTCAATTAGTATATATTAATTGAGCCTTGTTTTTGTAATTCATATTTTTTATCTAGAACAATCCATTAATCTCTGCATCTATTTTACTAATAATGCTTCCAAGATGTTCTGGGTTATTCTCAAAATCAATGTCATCTACATCGATAATTAATAAATTTCCTTCTTTGTAGGTACTTATCCAAGCTTCATATCGCTCGTTTAGCCTTTTGAGGTAATCTAATCGAATACTGTCTTCATATTCTCTTCCTCTTTTTTGTATTTGGCTAACCAAATTTCCGATAGAACTTCTAAGGTAAATCATTAAGTCAGGCGCATCTACCGACGTTTTGATATTGGTAAATAATGCTTGGTATGTATCAAAGTCACGTGTACTCATAAGGCCCATAGCATGTAAGTTAGGGGCAAATATGTATGCATCTTCATAGATGGTTCTGTCTTGAACTATAGTATTTGGACTATCTTTGGCTTGTAACAAACTATGAAATCTTGTATGTAAAAAATAAATCTGTAGGTTAAACGACCAACGAGTCATGTCATCATAAAAATCAGTGATATACGGATTATTATCCATGGCTTCATAATGAGGTTCCCACTCAAAATGTTTTGATAAAAGTTTAGTAAGTGTTGTTTTACCTGATCCTATGTTACCTGCTATTGCTATATGCATCTTATTTATTTTATCTTAGTTAGT
The DNA here is from genome assembly GCA_002384205.1 of Bacteroidetes bacterium UBA4009. Classification (GTDB taxonomy): domain Bacteria; phylum Bacteroidota; class Bacteroidia; order NS11-12g; family UBA9320; genus UBA9320. Next base: position 16,169 of record DGBH01000131.1, on the reverse strand, counting down.
TTCGTTTATTAGAAAAATCGCTTAAATCCTATTATCTCACGTACTTCTTTTAATGTTTTTTGAGCACTCTCATTGGCTTTCTCCGCTCCTAGCTTGGCTGCTTTTGCCAGCGCTGCTGTATCCTTTTTATAGTGGTTAATACGCTCTGTTATGGGCTCAATAAAAGTGACCACATCTTCAGCCAGTTGTTTTTTTAAATCACCATAACGTATAGTTCCCTTCACATGCTCCGCATCAAAATGGGCTATAGTACCTGCATCAGAAACCAGTGCCATTATATCAAATAAATTTTGAAGCTCCTCAGATCTTGGCTGATTAGCACCTGTTGGTCCTGCGTCAGTTTTGGCACGCATTATCTTCTTACGTATAACATCTGCCGGCTCATCAAAGACAATGGTATCTGCATCACCACTTGATTTGCTCATCTTACCTTGACCCGTAAGTCCTGGCACTTTTACCAGCTCACCTGTATTACTAAAAGCCTGAGGCTCTTTAAAATAATCGGTTTGGAACATGTGATTGAAGCGATTAGCAAAGGTTCTCGTCATTTCTAAATGCTGCTGCTGATCTTTCCCCACAGGCACATACTCTGCATGATGAGCTAGGATATCTACCGCCATAAGTACAGGGTAGGTAAGTAAACCCGCGTTAATATTTTTGGGTTGTGTTGCTTTTTTGTCCTTATAGGTTACCGATCGCTCCAACTCACCTATGTACGCATTCATATTAAAATACGTATAAAGCTCAGCAATAGCCGGAACATCACTTTGTATAAACAAGGCACATTTATCAGGATCTACGCCCATTGCCAAATGCTCAGCGAGTACTTGATGCACGTTCGCGTGTAAATCTGCAGGTGTTGGATGCGTAGTAAGCGAATGGATATCAGCTATAAAAAAGAAACAATCGTGCTCTTCTTGCATACGAAGAAAGCTTTTAACTGCCCCAAAATAATTACCTAAATGTAATTTTCCTGTTGGTCTAATTCCTGATACTACTCTAGCCATTATTTAATAAGCGTCAAAAATAAAAGGACTAACACATTATACTAATCATGTGGATATTTATAGTTAAATGATTCTTAGCTATTTTTTTTAGCATTACGCCAGCTCAAATTGCTTTTGAAATAACTCGTAGTATGCACCCTGTAGATGCATTAACTCATCATGATTACCTTGTTCAACCACTCTACCTTTATCCAGCACCATAATCGAATCTACTTCTCTCACGGTACTTAATCTATGCGCTATGATGATACTTGTTCGTCCTTTCATAAGCTGTTGCGTCGCTTGCTGAATAAGTTCCTCCGTCTCTGAGTCTACACTGGAAGTAGCTTCATCTAAAATTAATAGCTTGGGATCAGCAGCCATAGCGCGTATAAAACTTATTAATTGCCGTTGCCCTACAGAAAGTGTATTGCCACGCTCCATAACTTCATACTGCCAACCGCCTTCTAAGCTTTCTATAAAACTTAACGCTCCAATAGACGCTGCAGCCTCCTTCATTCTTTCTTGCGTAATGTTACTATTCTTTAAGGTTACGTTTTCGGATATTGTTCCTGCAAACAAAAAAACGTCTTGTAACACCACGGCTACTTGGTTACGCAAGGATTCTATTTCTAGCTCATTTACCTCAATACCATCAATTTTTATAGTACCTTGTTGAATAGTATATAAACGCGTAATAAGACTGATAATACTTGATTTACCCGCTCCTGTTGCTCCCACTATAGCCAAACTTTTTCCGGCTTCCAGTTTAAAACTTACGTCTTTCAAGACATATTCTTCGTCTACATACGCAAACCAAACATTATCAAACGATATATCCCCATGAAAATCACGTAAGACTACGTCTCCCTTCTTCTCTACTGCAGTGTTATCGTCTAGCAGCTCAAAGATGCGCTCGCTACTCACTACACCCATCTGCATGGTATTAAATCGATCAGCAATAAAACGAATAGGTCTAAAAATTAAATTAATATAGAGAATAAATGCGGTGATTAATCCTGCACTTGCAACACTAGGATATCCTGCACTCCACCAAACAATAAGTCCAAGCGCCAAACTACTTACAATTTCTACAATCGGAAAATAAACGGCATAATAAAAAATAGACTGATTATGAGCATCCATATGCTCACTATTTATTTTCTCAAATTTTTGAAATTCTTGCTCTTCTTTACCAAATACTTGAACCACTTCCATACCCACTATTTGCTCTTGTACAAACGAATTTAATTGTGAAACTTGAACCCTTACTTTCTGAAAAGAAGACTTCACCCCTCGTCTAAAAATCTCAGAAGCAATGAGTAGTAACGGCATAACTGCAAGTGATATCAAGGTTAATTTCCAGCTGGTGATAAACATAATTACCAATACAGCTACGATTTGTGCTAGGTCTCCAATAATTGAGATAAACCCTTGAGAAAAAAAGTTAGATACCGTCTCTACGTCGGATACCGATCGTGTGATTAGCATACCCACTTTACTATGGTCAAAAAAAGAAGATGATAATGACAGAATATGATTATACACTCTCATTCTCAGGTCTTTGATTACTTTTTGACCTAACAAGTTGGTGATGTACGTATGCCCAAAAAGCACCAAACTGTTAAGGATGATATGGATTAAAATATAGATACTAAACAGTTGAATCCCTGCCTTATCTTTATGCTCTACAAAATGATCCAACGTATACTGCACCAGCATAGGCCGTATTGGCGCCAATGCTGTTAGCAATAACGTAAACACTATTGCAAGCCACAACAACTTTCGGTGTGGCTTCGCTAATTTTATGATACGTGCAATTAACTTAATGTCAAACGCCGCTCCTACTTTCTTACTTGCTGAACTCATCCCAATTGTATCCAACATCCACTAAATACAGTCCTTTTGCTGCGACACTTTTGCCACCGGCGCTGCGCGTACCGCTTGCCAATATGCCAGGTAAGGATGCTAATTCAGTAGTCCCATTACCAATATCTAACAAGGTACCTACCATGGCCCTAACCATATTTCTTAAAAAACGATTTGCCTTTACATGAAACTCCAAACATCCGTCATTTACTATCCATCGAGCCTCCATTAAGTCACACATAGTGGTTTTATTATCCGCATTGCTTTTACAAAAGGCAGCAAAATCATTGTGCTGTAACAACTCCAAACAGGCAAGGTTCATCAACTCTATATTTGGTTCCTTAAAAAGAAAAAGCATCTCATCCTTTCTGAATGGATTTTTCACAAAAGTGGTCTTGTAAATATACTTTCGGTAAGTTGCGCTAAATCGCGCATGAAAATCATCCCTAACCGCAATAACTTTATACACAGCAATATCAGGAGGTAACATCTGATTTAAACGAAATAAGAAACGTTCTGGCAACTCACTTTCAGCTTCAAAATGCGCTACAAAATACGAAGCATGTACTTCCGCATCTGTTCGTCCACATCCTAAAACATTGGTTTTTTTCTGAAATAAGCGAGCCAGTTGAAGTTCCAATTCTTCTTGTACCGTATTACCGTTCAACTGAGATTGCCACCCTCTATACTCCGTGCCTTTATATCCTAGTTCTAATGCGTATCTCACTTTGCACGGCAAATATATTTTGTATCTGTTGGATAGTGTTATTTATTTAGATTGAATTCTATTTTTGCCATCTATTACAAGAATAAAATGAAACAACAACTCATAGAGTGTGTACCTAATTTTAGTGAAGGCAGAGACCTAACTATAATCAAGCAAATAACTAACGAAATCGAAAGCGTAGATGGCGTAAAATTACTGGATGTAGACCCAGGAGCTGCTACCAATAGAACGGTAGTTACCTTTGTAGGAACTCCTGAAGCGGTAATGGAGGCTGCATATAAAGCAATAGTTAAAGCCGGCGAAATAATAGATATGAGCAAACACAAAGGAGAGCATGCACGTATGGGTGCTACCGATGTATGCCCACTTATCCCGGTTGCTAATATTAGTATGGAAGAAACATCTCAATGGGCTGTTAAGCTTGCTAAACGAGTTGGAGAAACCACGCATATACCCACTTATTTATATGGTGCATCACAACCTAATACCAAAAGAAATGTTCTTTCTATTATTCGCACCGGTGAATACGAAGGTTTTTTTGAAAAAATAAAAAGACCTGAATGGAAACCTGACTTTGGGCCAGCTACCTATAGCGCTAGAAGTGGCGCTACCGTGATTGGGGCTCGAGACTTCCTAATAGCGTATAACATTAATTTAAATACCACATCAACGCGTATTGCCAATAGAATTGCTTTTGATGTACGCGAAACTGGAAGAGTAGTACGAGAAGGAAATCCTTTTACAGGAAAAATTAAAACCGATGAACACGGTGAACCTGTGAGAATACCAGGGACTTGCAAAGCCGTACAGGCTGTAGGATGGTATATTGATGAATATAAGGTAGCACAAGTAAGTGCCAACTTAACCAACTTCAACATTACCCCTATTCACACTTTTTTTGATGCGGTACAAGATAGTTGCATCGAGCGCGGCNNCTGGGTGTTGACGATGCAGAGCTAATTCATATTGCAGTAAAATCACTGGGCTTAGATGAGTTAGGTCCTTTTGATCCTCAGAAAAAGATAATCGAATACCAACTTCAATCACTAGAAGACGAAAAATTAATACAGCTCACCGCTAAAGGCTTGGCAAACGAAACGGCTTCCGAGAGTATGGCTCCAGGAGGCGGGAGTATCTCAGCCTATGTAGGAGCTTTAGGAGTATCACTGGCAACCAT
>DGBH01000131.1:4476-11230 GCA_002384205.1 Bacteroidetes bacterium UBA4009 | reverse complement strand
CACTGGCAACCATGGTAGCTAACTTAAGCGCGAATAAGCCAGGTTGGGAAGAAAAGCTAAATTTCTTCTCTGATTGGGCATGTAAAGGACAGGAAATTAAAAACGAAATGCTATTTTTAGTAGATGAAGATACACGATCATTTAATGCTATTATTGATGCAATTCGTTTACCAAAAGAAACAGCAGAGGAAAAGAAATTTCGCCTAGATTCAATTGAAAAAGCAAGTCAATATGCAGCCGAAGTCCCATTCAAAGTAATGCAAACCTCTGCTCGAACCATTGACATTATTAAAGCAATGATTGAAAATGGTAATAAAGCATCCATCACTGATGCAGGCGTTGGAGCCTTGTGCTGCATTACCGCAATTGAAGGAGCTTATATGAATATCCGGGTTAATACCAAAGATTTATCAGATACTAATTTTGCAAAAACCTTAAATCAAAAAGCGTACACCGTATTGCAAGAATCTAAGGGTGAGCTACAAGCGCTTGTAGAAGCGGTGCACCAACAAATTTCATAAATTCCTATTCCAATTTAACTTTGACAATAAAACTTTGTAAGAAATAGTTAATATTGTACCTGTCGAATTACTTACAAAATAGCATAAAGGAAGTTATATGAAAAAAGCCCTTACCATACTCGCTCTCTTAGCTAGTGTACATACTTACGCTCAGCAAGATCCTTATTACACTCATTTTAAGGATGTTATACAAGCATTTAATCCCGCAGACGCCGGTCACAAGCAAGGAGAAATTTGTCTTTCTGCCCTTACACATCACCAGTGGAGAGATTATAATGATGAAACCAGAATAAAAGGGACAGATGGAACAGGGAGCCTTCAAGATGTTAACAGAAATGTAGCACCAGTAACCTATAACCTAAATGTGGCTACAGTGTTTAATATAGGTAAGACGGGCAATCAATTCTTAGGCGCCGGATTAACCATTGTAGACGATAAAATCGGTTATACTAAGTCAACAGCCATAAAAGCGAATCTTAACTACAAGATGCAATTACAAGGAGGATTTCAAGAAATTTCAGGCGGTATAGGTATAGGTGCTAAGCAATGGGGATGGGTTAAGCCTGATTTTAAAGCACTTCAAGCTCTTGACCCAGGAATTCCAGCATTAGGAGGAAATAAAATGCTATTCGACCTTAGCGGAGGGGTTATGTTTAAGCAACAAACACTAGGTAATATTAAGAATTTTTATGCAGGACTTTCTGTAACCAATTTAACAAGTGCCAAATACCAAATAGCAGTTCAATCTCAAGCAGGAACACAAAACACAATAGAAATCAATTACGTACCTCACTATTATACTATTGCGGGAGGTGACATCGAAATGGCTAATATGACCCTAGAGCCAGCTATACTACTAAAATATGGATTATTTAACAAAGGGTATAGACCGCAAGTTGATTTAAATATGACTGCACTATTTGCGCAAACTTTTAGAGGAGGTTTAGCATTTAGACAATGGGGTACCAGTGATGCATTATCTATATTATTAGGATATCAAAAAGGTCCATTACAAATAGGATACTCATACGACATAACGTTAAGTAACGTTCAAGCAGTGAGTAATGGAACACACGAAATACTTGTAAAGTATTGCATTCCAATAGCTACAAGCGTTAAAGAAAAGCTAATCATTGATAGTGTTCGCTTTTTATAATTAAAGTTAAGATTATAATTACAATAATTAAAAAGTTAAAACGTTAATAACCAACTATACAAATTAATAAATTTTGCATTTATCAACATTTAATTGTTAATTTGTCAAACTTTTAATACAACAAGGTATAAAATATATGAAGTACATAGCTAAAATGTTTGTAATGTTCGCAATCATCTCCTTGATGAGTTGTGGCATGGGAGACAACGGAGAGTTAACTGGAGTACAAGGCAGAAGACCTTGGTTTCACCCTCAACCATTTGGTACCGTTTACATCCCAACTGGCTCTTACCATACAGGTCAAAGTGATGAGGATATTTTTCACACTTACATAGCACCTAATAAACAAGTTTCTGTTCACGCTATGTGGATGGACGACACTGAAATCACTAATAATGAATATCGTCAATTCGTAGAATATGTGCGAGATAGTTTAATGCGTCATGAAATGGAAATGGAAATTGAAATTGAAGATGAGCATGATGACTATACAATCTTAGACTACAATGACGATGTTGATCAAGAAGAGTTCTATAATGAGCACGGTGCCAAATACTTCTATCAAAATAGAGAAAGATTTGAGCACAGAAAAGAATTTGATATTCGTAAATTAGATTATACGTATACATATGTTGATTTTAGAGCAGCTGCTTACGGAAGTTATCTAAAAGGTAACAGAGCAGATTACCTCAAGACTAAAACGTATAACATTTACCCTGATACATTGGTATGGATTCGTGACTTCACATACTCTTACAATGAGCCAATGACCCGCCAATATTACAACCATCCTAAGTATGATGATTATCCTGTGGTAGGTATTAATTGGCATCAAGCTAACGCTTTTTGTAACTGGAGAACACGTTGGTTAAACAGATACTGGGAAGCTCAAGACATGCCAATTACAGAGTACTGGAGACTACCTACGGAATATGAATGGGAATATGCAGCTCGTGGTGGAAGAGATAACAATATGTATCCTTGGGGTGGACCTTATACTAGAAACAGTAAAGGTTGTTTGTTAGCAAACTTTAAACCAAATAGAGGTAACTACATGTCAGATGGAGGACTTTACCCTGTAAGAGGAGACTCCTATTTTCCGAATGATTACGGGTTGTATAATATGGCAGGTAACGTTGCCGAGTGGACTATGTCTGCTTACGACGAAACAAGTCATCAGTTTACGCACGACTTAAACTCTGATTTTCAAATTGATGCTTCTGATGAAGGACCACTTACGATTAAAAGAAAAGTTATACGCGGAGGAAGCTGGAAAGACATAGCATACTTTATTCAAAACGGCTCAAGAGCATATGAATATCAAGATACCTCAAAATCATCTATTGGATTTAGATGTGTACAGACCTATATAGGTAGATCGGCGAACGATCGTCAGTAGTATTTCCTGAATATATTCACCTTTTAACCTATAGTATAAAATAATTTAAAAATAACTTTATACTATAGGTATATTCAAATACGTTTATATATTTGACCACAAATTATTATATTTCAATTAACATTAAAAACAAAAACTTAAACTGAAAAATTATGGCAAATTTCTTTGAATCAAAATTAGGAAAAAACATTATGGCAAAAGCCTATGGACTAGGCGCGGCAGTAGTTATCATTGGTGCACTATTTAAAATTATGCACTGGCCAGGTGCTAATGAGATGCTTATTATAGGAATGGGTACAGAAGCCATTATATTCTGTATTTCTGCTTTTGAGCCAATACACGAAGATTGGGATTGGAGTCTGGTACATCCTGAATTAGCAGGAATGGAAGGCGACGACAAAAAAAGTATTAATCAAGGAAGTGTATCACAGCAATTAGACTCAATGCTTGCTGAAGCAAAAATAGGTCCAGAATTAATAGAAGGATTAGGTTTAGGTTTAAGATCTTTATCTTCTAATGTTAGTTCTATGTCTGATCTTTCAGGAGCTACGGTAGCAACTAAGGAATATGCAGATAACCTTTCAAAAGCTAATGAGCAAATTATAGGGATGAACTCGTCTTATAGCAGAGCAGTTACAGCACTTGATAGCTTGTCAGAAACTACCGAAACATTCAAAGAGACTACCCTTAGAGTAGCTAATATAAATGCTACATTAAATGATAACCTTGTAAGTTTTGACCAAAACATTCAAAGCTTAAACAAAGTTTATGGTGGTATGTTAAACGCTATGCGTCCAAATTCTTAATTTATTTCTAACCCAATTTAATATTAAATAATTAATTATGGCTGGAGGAAAAATGTCCCCACGGCAGAAGATGATTAACATGATGTACTTGGTACTCATGGCTCTTCTTGCCCTAAACGTATCTGCTGAGATTCTTAAGTCTTTTTATCTGTTCGAAAGAAGTTTCAACACTGCAGCAATGAGTATCGACTCAAAAAGTCAAGGTACTATGAAAGCTTTGCAGAAAGCCCTTGGTGAAAAACCAGAAAAAACAAAACCATACATGGATAGAGCAAAAGCTGCTCAAAAAACTACTAAGGATTTCGTCGATTATTTAGATGGAATCACTAAAAAAGTAGAAGAATGGTATGATGGCAGAGATCCTGAAACAGGTGCTCTTGTTTCTCCAGATCAAATGGAAGATCATGCACGTTACTTCACCGTTATTGATAATGGTGCTAACGGTAAAGAATTCCAGAGGAGAATTAATGACACTAGAGAAAAACTTGCAAGCTATCTGAAACCAGTAGTACCAGGGATGGCTCAAGATTCTACTAATATAGAAACAATGGATTTATATAAAAGTGCGATTAATGCTTCTCAATTAATTGCAGAAGATGATAAATCGGGTGTTTCTGGAGGAACTTGGATTAATGAAAACTTAGAACATAATCCTGCTGCAGGTCTTTTGGCACTTATAGCTCGTATTAGAAACGATGCTAGAACCATGGAGTCTGATGTATTGGAAAAGTTAGCTTCACGTATTGACGCAACAGATTATAAATTTGATAGACTTGAAGCTAAAGTTCTTGCAAAATCTACTTATGTTATGGAAGGTGAAGCATATGAAGCTGATATATTATTAGTTGCTTCTAATTCAAAAGGCGCTCCTTCTATTACAGTAGGCGGCACTAACATTAATGTAGAAGGTGGTGTTGGAAAATATCGCGGATCGGCTAATGGCATTGGTATAAAAACCTTTGCAGGTAAAATAGTAATCGATGGACCTGAGGGACCACAAACCTTCGAATTTAAGGACGAATACACTGTTTTTAAACCAGCGGCAACAATTGCAGCTACTCAAATGAATCTTTTATACAAAGGCATTGATAATCCTATGTCTATATCTGTACCAGGTTTCGCTGCTTCTGAAGTGAAAGTATCTGCTCCAGGTATTAATTTAGTATCTAAAGGTGGTGGAGTGTATAATGCTACGGTACCTGCTTCTACAAATAAAGAAGTTACTATTTCAGTTTCTATAACGAAAGATGGTAAAACCAAAACTGTAGGATCACAAGTATTCAGGGTAAGAAGTTTACCACAACCTACGGCTCAATTAGGTGGTATACCAAACGATGGTTTACCTAAAGGTAAGGCTGCAGTTAGTGCACAAACGGTTATTTTAGCCTCAATGGGTGCAGGATTTGCATATGACTTAAAGTATCGAGTACAAGGATTTAAAATGATTATGGCTTATAAGAGAAAACCTCCAGTTATGGAAAGTAGCTCAAGCGGTGTTCTTACTCCTGCGATGCAAAATCTTATTAAAAATGCAGCTCCAGATGACAGAATATTAATAGAAGGTATTCGTGCAGTTGAAGCTAAGTATGGTTTTAGTGCTAATTTAAGTCCGATTATCGTCACAATTAAATAAATAATTAATTAAAGATTTATTCGTTACTTTGCAAAGTAGATATAAAGATATGAAGAAAACATTTGTAATATTTATAAGTTTATTGCTAGTGGCCCTTTCGGCTCAAGCACAATCAAGTAAATTTGAGGATTATACATATCCTCATACCGCTGTTAAGGAACGTAAAGCAGTTCCGTATCGCTATATTAGAGAAGCTAATGTAAAGTGGAGTAAACGTATCGAGCGAGTTATTGATGTTCGTGAAAAGCAAAATAAAATTATTCATTGGCCACGTAATCCTTTTTATTTAATAGTTTGGAATGCCGCAATGGATGGTAGCGTTCCTGCTTATCGTGATGATTCTTTGACTAGTATCCTAACTCCTGAAGATATTACCAAAATGGCTAGTATACAAAGTACAGTGAGTGTACCTAATCCAGATAATCCAGACGATCCCTACGATTTGATACAAATCACCGTTACAGAGACGTATAGTCCTTCTAAGATAGAGAAGTATCGTATCATGGAAGATTGGATTTTTGATTATAATTATTCTGACTTTAGATCTAGAATTATTGCCATCGCTCCTTTATGGAGACCGCTTACGGAGTCTGGTTTAGAACTTGGAGAAGTTCCATTATATTGGTTAAAAATGGATGATATCCGAGAAAAAATGTCTCAAGAAGAAGTTTTTAACTCCAAAAATAATGCAGCAAGAATGAGCTTTGATCATTGGTTTCAAACTAGACAATTCAGTAGCTATATTGTAAAGGAAAGCAATCCATACGATATTGACATTGCGCAATTTGATGAATACAAAGATGATGGCGTTGAAGCATTATTAAAAAATGATGAAATCAAAAACGATTTATTTATATTAGAACACGACCTTTGGGAGTACTAATTTCAGAGACTTAAATAATTTAAAATGCGATTTGCTTAAGCAAATCGCATTTTTTTTTGCTCCATATATAACAACAGAGCATTTTCGTTTGACCTAAACAAGGTATTAAACCCATATCTTCGCGTCATCAAAAAATCATTCTTAAACCATATCGCACAAACCTCTCCTACTCCACCCATGTACAAATTTGTTAGAGGAGATGGGATTTACTTATTTGACAAAAAAAATCGAGCATATGTGGACCTCATAAGCGGTATCGCAGTTAATAACTTAGGACACAATAACAAGAAAGTAATACACGCTATTAAAAAACAAGTAGATAAGTACAGCCACCAAATGGTTTACGGTGAATATGT
>DGBH01000131.1:3656-4265 GCA_002384205.1 Bacteroidetes bacterium UBA4009 | reverse complement strand
AAATGCCTACCACGGCAGTACGAGCGGAGCTCTAAGTATGATGAGTGACGAGTATTATTCTGGACCGTTCAAGCCATTGTTACCCAACATCCATTTTGCAGAGTTGAATGAGCTAGCTACTCTAGATATAATAGATGAGCAGACGGCAGCCGTATTCATAGAACCTATCCAATCTGAAAAAGGCTATATCCCCGTAACCCAAATATTCTTAAATGCACTGCGTACCAAGTGTAATGAAACAGGTACTCTTCTCGTTTTTGACGAGATACAAAGCGGTATAGGACGTACCGGAAAACTATATGCCTTTGAGCACTATAATGTGGTGCCAGACATACTGCTAAGTGCCAAGGCTCTGGGCGGCGGAATGCCGATTGGCGTATTTATCTCATCTAAAGAAATAATGAAGAGTCTTAGTGATAATCCTATACTTGGTCACATTACCACCTTTGGTGGGCATCCAGTGAGCTGTGCTGCGGGAAATGCTGCTCTTAAGTTTCTAACTACAAGTAGCTTGATGGACGAAGTAGCCGAGAAAGAAGCACTCTTCCGCGAACTACTCGTACATCCCAAAATAAAAGGAATCAGCGGCGTTGGACTTATGCTGGCCGT
>DGBH01000131.1:2013-3454 GCA_002384205.1 Bacteroidetes bacterium UBA4009 | reverse complement strand
AAGCAGATCAGAGAAGTCTGCGCTATCATCCTAGAGGCGCTTGATGCTGATGCTTCTTAATCATTATAAGGAATAGCAAAATAGGTGAACTTTTCAACACAGTAGATCTTGTACAAGACATATTTTACTATGACATCTCTCCTATCCCCAAAGTATAATTTGCTTAGTCATAGGTTTTATAAACTCATTTCACACTTATTTGTTACATCTACATACAGTGACAGGATTTCAATTTTCTAAATATATCCCAACCAATATTGATGGCAGCAATTTTGATAATTTGCTAGACCTCTTCAAGCAATTACTTCTCTATACCAGTGGTGATCCCACTGAAGCGATAGATTGGATGAATGAACTGGATAAACAGCACAACATTACCAATAGTGAATACGGTATGGGTGACTTTATTCAGGAATTAAAAGACAAGGGCTTTTTGGATGAAGGGGAACGTACAGGTGGATATGAAATCACACCTAAAATGGAGCAGGCTATCCGTAAAAATGCACTTGAAGAAGTATTTGGAAAGCTCAAAAAAAGTGGAAAGGGAAATCATAAGACACGATTTACAGGCATTGGCGACGAAAACACTGGAGATGTGCGCAACTATCAATTTGGAGACAGTTTAGATCAAATTGCGCTGACTGAAAGTATAAAAAATGCTCAACTGACGCGCGGTGATTCGGGTTTTATGAGCACTGAAGATCTGGTCGTAACTGAAAAAGAATACAAAACACAAACCAGTACTGTTCTTATGATAGACATCAGCCATAGTATGATACTGTATGGAGAAGATAGAATTACGCCGGCTAAGCGCGTAGCCCTTGCTCTAGCTGAATATATCAAAACACAATTTCCGAAAGATACGCTTGACATCATTGTTTTTGGAAATGATGCATGGCAAATTACCCTTAAAGAATTACCCTATCTCAAGGTTGGTCCTTTTCATACCAATACAGTAGCTGGTTTGCAGCTAGCAAGAGAAATTCTGAGAAGAAAACGAAACCCGAATAAGCAAATATTTATGATAACCGATGGCAAGCCTAGCTGCTTAAAAGAAGGTATAAAATATTACAAAAATAGTTTTGGATTAGACAAGAAGATAGTGAATAAGTGTTACAATGAAGCTGCTGCTTGTCGCCGATTAGGAATACCTATCACTACGTTTATGATAGCGCAAGATCCTTATCTTCAGCAGTTTGTTGAAGAATTTACGAAAACAAACAACGGGAAAGCATTTTTTACGGGTCTGCAAGGTTTAGGAGATATTGTATTTACCGATTATGCAAAGAATAAGAGAAAGAGAATGTAAGAATCATTTAGGATTATAGAATTAAAAGGTACGACTTAATACTGGGTATAAAATTAAGTACTCAAACAAAAATTAATTTATAATTCAAAACAACAAATTCAAAATATAGTAATGAAACAAACCACACTAGGC
>DGBH01000131.1:0-1774 GCA_002384205.1 Bacteroidetes bacterium UBA4009 | reverse complement strand
CCAATAAAGAACCCATATTCACAGGAATAATGGGTTATGAGCATTCTGTAATTCCAGATTTTGAACGCGCTATATTAAGTGGTCACAGTATCAACCTACTTGGTCTTCGTGGACAAGCTAAAACCAAAATGGCTCGTCAACTCACAGGATTGCTAGATGAATATATACCTTATATAGCAGGAAGTGAGATTAACGACGATCCCTTCGCCCCTATTTCATACTTCGGCAAGCTTCAGCTGCAAGAACAAGGTGATAATACGCCCATTGCTTGGTTACATCGAGATGATCGCTATGTAGAGAAATTGGCAACTCCAGATGTTTCCGTGGCGGATCTGATAGGTGACGTAGATCCTATTAAAGCTATTAATGAAAAACTAAGTTATAACGATGAAAGAGTAATTCATTATGGAATTATACCCAGAGCAAACCGTTGCATTTTTGTCATTAATGAATTACCTGATTTACAGCCCCGTATTCAAGTTGCTTTGTTTAATATTCTGCAAGAAGGTGACATTCAGATACGTGGTTTTAAAATGCGAATGGTCTTAGATATGCAATTTGTATTTACCGCAAATCCAGAAGATTATACCAATAGAGGCAGTATAGTTACGCCGCTTAAAGATAGAATTGGAAGTCAAATACTAACTCACTATCCAAAGAGTTTAGCCATGAGCAAATTGATAACCTCTCAAGAAGCTAAAAAGGATGTAGAAAAAGAGAAAGTAGTCTCTATGCATGACTTAATTCCAACCCTGATTGAAAGGGTGGTTATAGAAGCGCGTACCAGCGAGTTTGTAGATGCCAAGAGTGGTGTTTCTGCACGATTAGCTATTTCTGCCTTAGAAAATATCTACAGTGGTGTAGAAAGACGAGTAGCGATAAACGGTGACAAAAAATCATTGGTTCGAATTAGCGATCTAGTAAGCATAATCCCAGCTATTACCGGTAAAATAGAAATGGTGTATGAAGGAGAACAAGAAGGACCACTTAACGTTGCTAATCAACTGATTGGAAAAGCAATTAGATCAGAATTCATCCAACACTTTCCAAATCCAGAGAAGCTAAAACGCAAAAAAAACAAAGAGGAAAATGACCTAACCGAGGGTAACAATAAGAATGAAGATGCTTTTGGAAGAATTACTGCCTGGTTTGAACGAGGTAAGACCATTGAGCTTCATCATGATGCTAGCGATAAAGAATACGGAAGAATACTCAATTCAGTAGATGGTTTAGCCTTATTTATTGATGAACATATGCCTGAAGCAAGGCCGATTGAAAAAATGTTATGGATGGAATTTGTACTTCATGGACTTGCGGAGTACTCTAAACTAAGTAAAAATAACATGGACGAAGGTATCGAGTTTAAGGATTTATTGGGTAGCATGTTAAATTTTTAATACAACATACTACTCATAAATCATTCAGAATTAGTACCTTAATCTAGGGCCTCTATCTTTTGAAGAACGGCATTTGCTTCTGCTGTTTTAGCATCTGACGCTGTTCTGTTAACTGTACTTAATTTATATGCTTCAGCCAATAACTGCTCATATCGCTCTTCTAATTTTTCTTTTTCTGATTTCTTTTTGAATAATCCAAACATAATATAACAACAGATTTTTGCTAAATTAGATTTAGATCTGTAAAAAAAGGTATCGAAACAGCTAAAGTGAAGACACAATTACTGAAAAGCTTAGCGTCGATTCCCGACATTTACTTCCTAAGGGGATTTCCTGCTGCTACCTTTTAACTTTTGTATCAAATAGCCCTTCTTGTC
>DGBH01000019.1:11296-22146 GCA_002384205.1 Bacteroidetes bacterium UBA4009 | reverse complement strand
ATGAGGAACTCTTGGCAAGAGCACTAGAGTGATGTTTCTTACTGTGAATTATACCAATTTAGTTTTTAAGTGTCGTATAAATAAATTGAGTTTATCGAAGGTTTGTAAAGGCGAAAAATCATTGCATAGCCTGAGCTATGGTATTATTTTTTTAACGAATAGAAATCGAGTGAAAAACGATTTATATGCGGCAATTGAAAGCTATTTTGGTATTAGACAATGACGTTGTATTAATCAGCATAACTCATTCAGTAGTCGCTCACAACAACTCCTTTATCGTTGCTATCTTTTTTTCTGTTTCTAACCATTCCGCAGTAGGATCTGATTCTTTGGTGATGCCGGCTCCGGCAAATAGCTCTACGCTGTCTTTTGCAAATCGCATACAACGGAGGTTCACAAAAAAAGTCGCGGTATTTTTGCGCAACACCCCTGTAATACCCGAATAAAAACTTCTGTTCATGGTCTCAAATTCTTGAATAAAACCAAAGCTCTTATCACGTGGCAAACCACATACGGCGCTTGTAGGTTGCAAATGCTTTAGTAATTCTAAGGCTTGCAATTTATCTGCTTGGGCAGTGTAGGCTGTTTTTAAATGCTTTATATCACCAAAGCTAGCTTCTTGCACTTCAGATTTGGTAAAGTTACTGAGTCCTATTTTAGCTAATTTTTCTTCAATAAACTGTGCCACCATCTTTTGCTCCTCACGCTCTTTATCGGTAAATTCTTCTGACAACGACTTAGTACCTGCCAGTGCTACTGTATAGACTACCCCATCGGCATAATGTAATAACAACTCAGGTGATGCACCTACCCAAACCTCTGGACCTATATTGACATAATATCCAAATGAATGGGGATATTTTTTTACTGCTTTTTGAAAGGATTCCTCAGGATCAAACTGTCCTTGTATTATTTCATTTCTAGCCAGAACAACCTTTTCTAAATCACCGGTTACCATATCTGCACATGCCAAATAAACGCTGGTTTCATACTCACGTTGTGTAAGTGGCTCATTAGGGGATAAGTCAAATTCGGTAATCGTATTCTCACTCGGATTATTACTAAAAAAGTATGCCTGTTTACTTCTGTCAAATGGGTAAAAAAGTAATCCTTCCCTTTGCATCCAATAGGCATCTATCTCATCAAAAGACTCCATACTATCGGCAGTATAACGCTCTATTTTCTTTTCATCTGGCAGATATACCAGCGCTCCTATATTCAGTAAGGCCATTATTTTTTATCTATTACCGCAAGCGTCATTCTGCTTACGTTGATTAGAACTCCTTCATTATCTTTTGTTTCTACTTCCCACACTTGAGTACTCCTGCCTAAGTGCACGGCTACGGCCTTAGCAAAAACATAGCCATCTCTAACCCCCTTAAGGTGATTGGTATTTAACGATAAACCCACACATACTTTGCCACTTGCATGCGCTACTAAATTGCCAGCTAGACTGGCTACGTTTTCGGCAAGTGCAGCCACTGCTCCGCCGTGCAATAAGCCCATGGGTTGATGCACTATTGAGGTTACAGGCATGCGCATCGTTACGCTATTCTCCGTTACTTCTGTCACTTCCATATGTAAGTGCTCCGCTAAAGTATTCTTACCGAATTCGTTTAATTGAGATATGTTTATAGCTTTGTGGTCTATCAAGGTAATATCGTTAAAAGTGACTGCAAAGAAAACCATTTATATCATTAGACACGGCGAAACAGCATACAATAAGAAAGGAATAATTCAAGGTAGCGGGATAGACAGTGACTTAAACGAAGTAGGTAGAAAGCAAGCGGAGCAGTTTTTTCAAGCGTATTATCACTTGCCTTTTGATAATATATACACCAGTGAACTTAAACGTACGCACCAAAGTGTAGAACCCTTTATCCGTGCTGGCAAAAGCATGGAGATAATGCCTGAGTTTAATGAGATAAACTGGGGGATTTTTGAAGGATTAAAAAGTACACCCGAGAGTTTTAAGCGCTATACTGCAATGACAGACGATTGGAGAGCCGGATTACTAGACCGATGTGTAGATGGCGGAGAAACACCTAATCAACTTCAAAAAAGACAAGCCGTAGGTTTACAAAAAGTACTGGACAGACCGCATGAAAAACAAATCTTGATTTGCATGCACGGACGAGCTATGCGCAGCTTCATGTGTCTGTTAACCAAAACTCCACTCGAGCAAATGGATGATTTTAAGCACAATAATTTGTGCATGTATAAGCTAGAATATGACGGCGAAACATTTGACATTGTAGAACACAATTGCATCAAGCATTTGTGGATATAGGATGTAGATAATTAGCATTTACTTCTCCCATCTTTTCTGAAATGGAAGTTATTAATTTTAAAATCGATGATGTTATGTCTTAGGGTGGCTTCATCTTTGATAGTATCAAATGATACTATTAAAGATACGTTCATTTAATGCTAATTATGAAATGAAACATTTTTTTTTAATTGGGCACGGCGTTCAGCAGCTATCCGAAGTCAACTCCTTTGGGCTCGCTTTCAGGAGACAATAAAGGAATTGAAATTTACCACAAATGTGTATACACAGTACGAATTAAAAATCAGCAAAGCTATACCTCGCCCTTCAGTTAGGTTTTAATCGTAGTCTTCGTATCCTAGTGGATTCTCCGAAATATCACTTTAATACTACCTTGATATATTCAAAGATTTTCCTCCTATAATAACATAGTCATCGGAAGGATAAAATTTGGATTTACCATTCGAGTCTTTCACTGCAAAATAGGTGAAAATGCCAATAGTTTTATCCTCATGAAATGGTTTATAGATTTCATCTTTACTTATATTGACCGGAAGCGCCACAATGTATGTTACTCTACCACTATATTTCGAACCACTAGTAACTAAACTTGGGCAATAATTATTCTCCAATGTCTTAGAAACGATGTCTATCTGAATATCCGAACTAAAGCTATCAACCATTCCGTTTTCTTTAATGTTAAAAAGGTAAATCATATCAAATGATGATTTGGCATTTATTCTTAGCGTATCATTAGTTCTTGAAATTGTTCCTGAACAAAGCTTCAATGAAATTTCATTTTGATGTTTTCCGGAGCATCCTTTAAGCTCTCTTAAATTTAAATTCCCATCGTTATCATATCTTATCACGTATGCAGCAGAATCGTACGATCCTCGAGAAAATGAACCCGAAAAAGTCTTTGTTACACCTGTTTGTTTGTCAGCATACTTAGCTGTTTCATTTGGTTTGTCATTAAACTCAATGGTCTCATTTTGTTTTAGTTCATACTTTTTATACCCGTCATGAAGCTTAAGTTGAATAAAAGAGGGGAGCATTAAAATTGCAAAAAATATCGAAAGGAATGTACAAGCTTTTTTCATTATCTGTGGTTTGGCCCAAATTTAAAGTTTTTTTCGAAAAATAAATAAACCTATTATCTTACTCAACTACCTGATTTTCATTCCCTTTATCCATTTGTAAACGCTTACAAGCATTTATAAGCGTAAGTAAGTACTTAAACTTCGCTTGCCACTTGCAAGCCTCATTCTCTTTGCAGTGTTGTTCGAATGGAACAGCAGAAATTAATAAACAGTAATAATCGTTAGCCTCGGCTAGCACACGAAAAAAAACACATTTAACATCAACGTAAAATTTAACATTATTATGAACGCATTTAAAAACAAAGTACAGTTAATCGGTAATCTAGGTATGAACCCAGAAGTAAAAGCTCTTGAGAACGGAAAAAAAGTAGCCAAGTTTACATTGGCCACCAACGAAACCTACAAAAATCAAAACGGTGAACGGGTTACAGACACCCAATGGCACAATGTAGTAGCCTGGGGTAAAACCGCAGAACTCATGGAACAATTGCTCACCAAAGGCAAAGAAGTGATGCTAGAAGGTAAACTAACCAATCGCAGCTGGGACGACAAAGACGGCAACAAACGTTACATTACAGAGATCGTAGCTAATGAGTTTATGCTCTTGTCTGCTAAAGAAAGTACCAAAAAAGGAGGTGATTTACCTTTTTAGCAGCCATTTATCAACCAAAAAGAGTCATTGGTAAATGGCGTGTAACTCTTTTTACTGCTTAACCGTTAAGCTTGTGTAAGAATTGAATTGTTAAGCATTTTTCAGTAAGTTTATGAAGCCCCTGCGACGCCAATTGCGGGGGCTTCTTTTTTTATCCTGATACGCTGGGACGTTATGAAATTATTTGAGCTGTATGCTCCTTGGTATTTACTTTTTCGATGACGTCTAGTATTATTCCTTTTTCATCAATGATAAAGGTAGTGCGTGCGACTCCCATATACGATTTGCCATACATACTTTTTTCAACCCATACACCATATGCTTGTATAGTCTCTTTATTCACGTCGGCCAGTAAGTCAAAATTTAGGTTATATTTTTCGATAAACTTTTGATGTTTTTTAGCCGTATCCGGACTCACTCCTAACACTTTATATCCCTGCGCTTGCAGTTGCTTGTAGTTTTCACTTAGATTACACGCTTGAGCTGTACAACCTGGAGTATCGTCTTTAGGATAAAAATACAGCACTAATTTTCGGCCTGTAAAATTCCCTAAACTTATTTTCTCTCCTTTTTGATTTTCACCGCGAAACGCAGGTGCTTTATCTCCTATTTGTGGTACTGACATATGTATACAACAATACTTGATAAAAATGGATTACAAAAAATAAAGCCCAGGAATTTTACTTCACTGGGCTTTACAAGTTTTTATTAGTTAATGATTTTACTTTTCTAAGTAGCCTTAAAAATATTCATAGACGTCAATTAGGATAGGATGACAATGTTATAACTTTAATCTCTGGGCAAATTCAGCTCTATTCCCTCTTCCATCAATAACTACCAGTTTAAAATCATATACCCCAGGTTTCAACCACTTGGGGATTTCGCCCCAAATCACACCTGTTTTAGGCTCGTACTCCGCCAATATCCATTTACCGTCCATCGAACATATAATTCTATCTATTTTACTTAGATTTTCACTTACCGAAAATTTGAAGTTTTTACCCAAATTACGTAGCCTGAGCACAGGCGGTTTGTTATCGTAAGTAATAGCATATTCACCCAAAGATCTAGTTCTAAATGTGAGGATGTTCCCCTTTAGTACTCCCCCCTCATAGGTAAGGCGTTTACCATCTATACTCACTGCGCACAGCTTATCGCCATAGCTCAGCCAAGCATCAGGCACCGTATATTTAATGTCGATATAGGTATGCAATGGCGTGTATGGATAATGCATTTGAAATGTTTTACTAAGCATATTTTCCTTCTTTGGTTTTATGCTCATCTTAAAATCAAATGGATGATAAACAGCCTCATTGGGTATAGAAATATTCCATTCGTAAAACGTAAAACTAGCACCTGAACTTATTCGTTTTTTCTCATCAAATGTCACTTTGGAATCCATTTTCAATGCTTTGCCAGCCGTATCACCAACAACTACCCAACTGATGCTATCTATTTGCCCCACATAATCTTGTGTGTACACTTTCATGCGCACAGAATCTCCTTGCTTCAGAAGAATTTCTCCTTCTTGATTTTGCTTGTAATAGGGTAACGGGTTAAATTTTTCTTTGAATAATCGTATATAGGTCCGACCCTCTACCCATTTTAGATACGGATCGATATGGGTGTAGATGAATCTACCTTGATCAAAATCAAAACGTTCTATTTGATACTGGTACAATAAGCTTCCGTTTGCCGTTACCCAGCAATAATTTACGCCGAGCACATTATTCCTATCTGTAAAGTAATCATCTGTTTGCAAGCCAAAACTATATGTACCTGGGGTAAGATTTAAGGTTTTATAACCTTTAAAAATATCACTCCACTTACTGAAAGACGTATTTGGATAGTTACCCTGAGCATATAATATTTCCTTGTCTTTTTGATAAATACCGATACGTTTAATCTCGGGTTTCAATTTATCTACGACCTTAATGCCATGCAGCAAAGGATTGGTAGAGTTTCCTTTTTTGTCCCTAATTTCAAAATGAAGATGCGGTCCCGCGCTGCCTCCGGTGTTGCCACTTAGTGCAAAGTTTTGCCCTTTAGCTAGTTTTATTTCTCCTGCTTTGGGATATAAATCAACTTCAAACGCACGTTGTTCGTACTGCGCCTCCTTTACATAATTAGCAAGTGCCCCTGTAAACTTTTGTAAGTGCCCATACACAGAAGTAAAACCATTAGTGTGACGAATATATACCACTCTCCCGTAGCCGTTCACATCTACTTTAACTCGCTCTACATAGCCGTCTGCTACGGATAAGACTTCCCACCCTTCTTGACCACCTGTTCGTATATCTAGACCTGCGTGAAAATGAGTTCCTCGTAATTCACAAAAAGTTCCTGACACATATATCGCACTATCAAATGGACTTCTAAAGTAATCCTGACTGTACCCATTAGTATTTCTAATGAAGGTGAATGGCTCATTCTTGATCAGACTGGGCTTTGTGGGTATTTCCTCTTCTATAAAATCATCTACCTCCTTATCTACAATTTCTGAGAGGTCCTTGTCCAAGTCACCCGCTGCATTGCCGGTACTTGGTGTTTTCTTACAAGTTGCAAATAGTGAAAATATGCCAACTATAAGCACCAAGTATATATATGAAAATTTGTGTGACACGTTAAATTAACTTGTAAGGGGCAAAGTTATAGTGACGCAAGTCCAAACTTGTTAAGATGTAAACATTCGTATTTTTTTTAGTATAAATTTTTAAAGTAGTAGGAAATTCAAATTGATCTGTTACTTTTAATAAAACACCCTATGATAATAATATTATCAAATTAATGATAATAATAGTATCTTTATTGTTGTTGCTAAACCTTGTATTAACACACTTTAAAATATAGTATGAAAAGACCTATTTACACTATCGAGGAGCACGACTCCACTTTTCACCTTGAGCTTTATGATCAAGGAGTTAATTTATTACTTACCAGTAGATCATATAGTACGTTCAAAGAATGCCACGCATTTCTGGATACCTTACGATTACACATGCACTTTCAGACCAACTATGTAAAAACTAAAAACACTACTGGTCAATATGGCTTTGAAGTACGTACATGCTGGGACGAGCTTATAGCAAGTAGCACTTGGTTTGCTACCATTGAAGATAGGGCAGATGGCCTACAGGCTGCATTTTCATGTAATACGGGCGCTGTCTTTGTGCATACCAATATGTATACCGAAGCCCCTAGAGTACTTTTTCAAGTAGCTTAACATTCATTCTTCTACATCTTTAATGGCTTAGATGAGTCTTTCAAAGGCCTGCGGATAAATATCCAAAATTCTATGTTGATTACTGCATTTTACAAATTTCTTTTGCAGACCTAAAAAAAACTTTTTGAATACCTATCTACGCGACATACTCAAACTTAGCTGGCCTATCATTATCGGGCAAATTGGCATAGTTTTAACAGGTTTTTTTGACAGCTTAATGGTTGGATACTTGGGGCACGAAGAACTTGCTGCGGCGGGAATTAGCAACAGCATCTATTTTTTAGTTGCGGTGTTCCCACTGGGTGTTACCATTTCTTATTCTACCATTATCAGCATGCTACAAGGTAAGAATAAAACGTCGTCATACAGCCTAGTGGCACGTGATTGTTTTATCATGACCTTGGCACTTTCGGCATTAGCCTCCGCCGTAATTTTTGGAATAATTTACAACTTCGGCATTTTTAAGCAAACGGATATTGTTGAGCAATTATCTATCCCATATCTTAAACTTTTGTTATGGTCGCTCACACCCATGTTATTCTTTTTGTTTTCCAAGCAACTTTGTGATGGCTTTGGCTATACAAAAGGAGGTATGGTTATAACCTTAATCGCCTTGCTGATAAATATATTTTTTAATTGGCTTCTTATCTACGGGCATTGGGGTTTTAACGCTTACGGCCTTAACGGTGCGGGCTATGCCACTATTATCTCCCGTATCTTCTTAGCAGTAGCCATGACCTATTTGTTATTTAAGTCTACACACACACCTATCCGTTACCCCGATTTTATTAGCTCTTTCAAGGGACATTCTAAAATATACTTTTACAAGCAAATTATTAGGTTGGGCTTTCCTTCAGGACTTCAGTATTTTTTTGAGGTAGCTGCTTTTGCTGCTGCCGCAATTATGGCGGGATGGATAGGCGCCAAAGAACTAGCAGCGCATAATCTTGCCATCACACTTGCGTCTCTCACCTACATGATTGCCAGTGGCATTTCTGCAGGAAGTAGTATTTGCACTGCAAAAGCATATGGCAATGGCAATCGACACAATATGAGGCAGTATGGCATTATGGGCCACAAGTTAGGCATTGGAGTAATGTTGTTCTTTGCCTTCCTGTTTTTCATCTTTAATCACCAACTCGCATCCTTGTTTACGCAAGAGCCTGAGGTTATCTTAATGGGTTCCCAACTTCTTATTTTAGCTGCTATTTTTCAATTAGGGGATGGGTTACAAGCATTATCCGTGGGCTTACTCAGAGGCATTAATGATGTTAATATTCCTAGTTTACTCATATTTATTGCCTATTGGATAATTGCTATGCCTATCGGGTATGCACTATCTAACTCTGCCAATACCTATTCTTTTTTTCAAGGTGTAAACGGAATATGGATTGGACTAAGCATCGGACTTACACTTTCTGCTATTGTACTAACTTCAAGATTTTATTACTTACTTCGCAATTCATGAAACTTACCCTTACTTGTTTAGCTATCTTGTTATTTGCAACAACACGAGCACAATTATCGATTGGCTTAATAGTTGAACCTGCATTAAATATTGGCACCGTAGGGTCACAACCCAAAGCATTAAGTAATTCGTTTACCAGGCTTAAAAAGCCTGACTTTAACACCAGCTTTGGTGTCGAAATAAAAAATCAGTTGGATCGCTATGCGTCTTTTACCGTTATACCGGGTTATTACCAAACTAATTTTTTAATAGTTAAAGAAGATTTACAGTACTTAGATGTTATACATCCCGAACTTAGAGCAATAAGGGATCAAAGTCAAGGAGCGCAAAAGAATGCTTATCTACATTACCGCCAAAAATATATTGGATTACAATTATTATTTGCTAAAAAGTTACAAATACAAGGATTGCCTATTAGCACATTCTTCGAACTAGGAGGAGGGGTAGGTGCACATTACTTAGTTGGCAACGACATAAAGATAAGAACGGAAGGTTTTGCCATCGATCAACAATATATTCATGTCATTACTCAGAACACAGGATTCACTCCTTCTAATTTTACGATTAATGCAATAGGACATGCTGACCTAAACTACCAACTTGACCCCAATACTTTTATTATTGCGGGATTAAAACTAAATATTCCGATGGTAAGTAATGCGAATTTGGAACCGCAGGTTCGTATTTATATGCCGACACTACGATTTGGCATTCGATTTTTACTGTAAAAACTAGCTTATCGCATAAGATACAATCCTCCGCTTACAGATTGAGGATATTCATAGCCATTCTCGGGGTTAAGATATCGAATGAAGAAATAATAATGCCCTACTGGAGATAACTCATTCTCGTAATAGCCGTCCCACGCAAAGAGTCCTTCCTTACCTTCATATAACTTCTCACCCCAAATATTGTATACTTCCAAACCAATTATTTCTACATTGCCAGATGCTCTAAATAGATCATTAAGCCCATCACCATTTGGGCTAAACGCATCGGGTACAAATATTTGACACGCATAATCCAAGAAGGTTAGGTTAATGTCATCAGTGGCCGTTCCACATTTATTAGTTACTACCACTGAATAAGAGCCTGACTTGGTTATTTGCCTAACCCCACCTCCTGCATAACCATCACTCCAAGTATAGGTAGCTTCTGGAGCAGTTACATTAATATTTTTCATTCCATCACCGCAAAGCAGACTATCGCCACCCAATTTTACGACGGGTGCACCGATCATTTGCACGGTGAAACTATCTTTAAACGAGCAGACGCCTCTACTTACTTGAGCCCAATAAATGCCCACCTTGTTAATAGACAAGAAAGAATCTGTAGCATTTGTATTCCAAAGAACATTAGCTCCATTAGGAGAGATTCTTTTGGTAAATGATGTACCAGAACAAATAACCGTATCGGCTCCCATCTCAAAAACCGGTATTTCATTCACCATAGTAGTAACCAACGCCGTGTCTCTGCAACCACTTTCATTTACAGCATAACGAATGGTATTTAACCCTAGTTTAGATGGGGTAAAATTACCCGTAATTGCATTTATATCACCCAGCCACTGGCCACCCAAAGTCGTGGTGGTTAGATTATACTCCGTCGCACCTTGGCAATAACTAGCGGCAAGCCCACTAATACTATTTATAGGTTGAGGAATAACTTTTATGGTATCTGAATAATTACCCGTGCAGCCAATATCATCTGTAATATTAAGTGACATTTTATAATCCCCTACAGAACTGTATGAATGTATGTTTTTAGCCGAATTACTTGTCCCACCATCCCCAAAATTCCAACTGTAATTAAACAATGGATTACTCGAATTATAGTTAAAGTCAAAAACATTTCCGTCTACACACATTACGCTATCATATTGAAGCAATGAACTATCTAATGGACTGGGTAACACCGTCATGAGAAGATTAAACGAATCCGAGCAAAATTCAATATTGTTTTTTGAGCCAATGGCCACTAACTTAACATTATAGGTGCCTGGAATCGAAAATGAATGACTTGAGTTCCATGAGTTATCTGTGATACCATCCCCAAAGCGCCACATGATATATGTATAATCCCAAGTAGCTCCGACTAGAGAACCAAATGAAGATTTATTTTTAAACCAAAATTGATTA
>DGBH01000019.1:9331-11131 GCA_002384205.1 Bacteroidetes bacterium UBA4009 | reverse complement strand
TAGGTAGGATTAGCTATCGTAGATTTTACCCCGTTACCAAAGTCCCAACTATAGGTTACTGCCGTTGACGCATCTGTTTGGGCAACATTACTGGTAAAGCTAAAGCTGTTACCTCTTTGACATTGATAAGGATCGTCAATGCTAAAACTTACCGCCAAATTTTTTGTGGTCAAATTTATTTCCGGATAAGAAGACGTGCGAAAGTTAAATATACTGCCTCCTCCGTTAAATTCAAAAACAGCGAAATAGTAAGTCGTATTCGTTTCCAGATTGTCTATCACAACGGAAGCACCCGTACCATTATAAACTACAAACTCATTGGCAGAGAGTGCATGACCAAGTCCAAAACTATCGTTTGCTAAATAATAACTATTGTTTGATGGAGTAATCACAACCGCAGACCCTTTAGATGCGACCACTAATCTCCCGTTTCCGTTTCCATTAGTCCACGACAATGTTGTTTGAGAACAATACGTGGACACAACCGTCAAATTACTCGCGGCTATACTGGGAGTTTGAGCTTGTAAAGTACCTAAACTAGCAATAAATAAATAAATAAATAAAAGATTTCTCATTTAATTACATCAAATATAACATCTCTAAATGTTTCGCACCAAAAAGTAGAAAAAATTTAGTTCTAAAAGTAATCTTATGGTATTGCTATGCCCATGATTTTATTAGATTTGCGGCACCGTAAAGAACCCTAAAAAACACCTTGTTTTCTTATGAATAAGAACATTTACCAGTTGCTTTTATATTGGTATTTTTAGTAGTTAGTTAGTTAGTTTAAATAAGGGGGCATCAATGCTCCCTTATTTTTTTATATTCTAGCCACGATGCCTAAAGGCAAAATTTGTTCGGTTCTTGAACGCAAGCATAACTCTGAGATATCTACATCTCTATTCGGGAAATAATCTGTCATCAAATTTTGGATAATGTACGGTGATAAACCCAAGGAGTATACGTTTAGTACTAAAAAGCCTTTATCGTCCAATAATTGGGCAACTTGCTCCAAAAGCAAACCAAGTTTTTCTTCTAATTTCCATCTTTCCCCTTTAGTACCAATTCCATACGCTGGAGGATCTAAAATTACACCTTGATATTTCTTGCCTCTCTTTACTTCCCTGCTTACAAATTTTAGCGCGTCTTCAACCACCCATCTGATGCCATTTTGCTTGCTTAGTTCTTGATTTTCGTTGGCCCAATTAACGACTTGTTTTATAGAGTCTACGTGCACAACATCTACCCCCGCAGCCTTTGCCGCAAGAGATGCCCCACCTGTATACGCAAACAAGTTTAATACGCTTGCTTTAGCCCCTAAAGCCTTACTTTGCGTGTATATGTAATCCCAGTTAGCCGCTTGCTCCGGAAAAATACCGATGTGTTTAAACTGGGTAAAGTTGAGTTTTAGCTTAATAGAATCTTGCTCTAAGCCATACTTAATGAACCAAGGGATGCCATTGCCTTTTAGTTTCCACTCCCCTTTGTGACTGCCCTGCTGCGCAAAGCTGCCCGACGCCATTTTATCCCATTCTCCTTGTGACAATCGCGGGCTCCAAATGGCCTGCGGTTCAGGTCTACTGAGTACATGCTGTCCAAACTGTTCCAATTTCATTCCGTTGCCAGAATCAATCAACTCATACTCTTTCCAATGTACTGGGAAAATCGCTTTTATCATACTACACTTATTTCGGTTTCTGCCAAGGCTGGCTCGCTATTCATTCTCAAAAAAATAGATGCCAAGGTCACTACATCTTTTTCACAGTATTTTTTTATTCTTTCTAAATCATTTTGCTGATA
>DGBH01000019.1:0-9111 GCA_002384205.1 Bacteroidetes bacterium UBA4009 | reverse complement strand
TCAAATACTGCTGCTAACAAATCTAGTGAAGTGTAGCTTTTAAAATCCCCAAATTTCCATAGTTGCATGGTATCCAGATGCTGAATATCCCATGGTTTTTTACCTGCCAAATCAAGTACTTCTGGCATTTCTATCGCATTGGCTAAAATACGGCGACACAAATAAGGGAAGTCAAATTCCTTCCCGTTATGCGCACACAAAAAATGTGTTTTACTGAAATAATTTTGGGACAGTAAATCACAAAAATCTTGTAAAACCCCTTGCTCATTATCTCCATAAAAGCTCTTTACTCTGAATTGACGTCCCTCTTTGGTATTTACTAAAAAACCGACACTAATGCAAATTACCTTACCAAACTCAGCATAGATACCTGCTCTTGGATAGAGTTCTTCTGGCGTCTCATCGTTCTTAGCTAAGCGACTCGCTTTTTGGTTCCATAATTTTTTCCACCTATCACTTAGCGCGTTATAGTCCTTGGCTTGCGGAACCGTTTCAATATCTATAAAGAGTACATTTTCCATTTTTTTTTACCAACTGCCGCCAGCTCCACCACCACCAAAACTTCCGCCGCCGAAACCGCCTCCAAAACCGCCTCCACCCATACCGCCACTTCCACCTCTGCCGCCACTCAGGCCAGCTAACAATAGAAAAGGTAATGCGTTGCTACCGAGATTATTATTTTTATTGAATGTTTTACCGTTGTTACCTCCACTATTGAAGAGCATATAGACTAAGATAAAAATGACAATTATTAACCAAAAAGGCATTCCTTTTTTGGAACCTTTAGGATTGTCATTTACGAACTCACCATTCATATACTGAATAACTGCATCTGTTCCTTCATTAAAACCTTTACCGTAGTTTTTTTCTCTAAAATTGGGTTTTAGTATGTTTTCGATTATTCGTTTTGCATACATATCGGGAAGGGCACCTTCTGCTCCTCGACCCACTTGTATAAATATTTTTCGGTCATTAATTGCCGCAAATATGAGTATCCCATTATCCTTGCCTGCTTGACCTATCTTCCACTTTTCAACCAAACGATAGCTGTAATCAAAAGCATCGTCACCTTCTAATGAACTTTCCGTAACAATAACTATTTCGGTGGATGTAGAATCATAATAGGCTTTAAGTTTTTGCAATAAGAAGAGCTCTTGATCAGACTCCAATACATTCGCAAAATCGTTGACCCAACGCACATTTGTTGGCGCATTAGGTGGCTCCTTAGCTCCCGCAAATACAAAACTGATGAGTAGAATAATTAATCCTGCTTTTCTACCCATAGCTTATTTCATTTGGCAATTCATTTTCATCATCACTTTGGTAAGGGAAAAATTGTTTTAGCTGTATCCCTACTTCGGCTATCCCGGCTTCAAGACCGGCTACCAATTCTCCTTTAGAAAGATGCAATTTAATAATTTCTTTTGTGCTTTCCCAAAAATCTTCAGGGACCACTTTATTTATTCCTTCATCTCCAACTATAGCAAATTTTTTTTCTTTCACCGCTACATAAATTAAGACCCCATTTCGTTCTTTGGTTTTATCCATTCCCAAGTGAGCAAACAAATTTTTGGCTTTATACAGCGGGTCTGTCTTACACCACTTATCCATGTGCAACCTCACCTCACCAGATGTTTCTAGTTCAGCATCAGCAATAGCTTGCAGTACTTTTTGCTCTTCGTACGAAGTGAGTGGTTCCCACTTAAATAAACCCATCAAATTCAATTAAAACTCAACTTTAGGTGCATTTTTAGAACCTGCATCTGCTTCAAAATAAGGCTTAGCCTCAAAATTAAATAACCCCGCAATTAGATTTGTCGGAAATTTTTTAATGGTGGTATTGTAGTTTTTGGCTTCACTATTAAAGTTATCACGTGCTACACCTATTCGATTTTCAGTACCTGCAAGTTCTGCTTGCAGCTCTAAGAAATTTTGATTCGCTTTAAGATCAGGATATTTTTCTATGGTTACCAAAAGGCGAGAGAGTGCTCCTGATAATTCTCCTTGTGCACCTTGAAAATTCTGCAATTGCGCTGAAGTCATATTACTTGGATCTATAGTTGTTTGTGTTGCCTTTGCTCTAGCTTCTACTACTTTCGTAAGCGTTTCTTGCTCAAAGTCAGCGTATCCTTTTACGGTACTTACTAAATTTGGAATAAGATCAGCTCTACGTTGGTATTGGGTTTCCACTTTAGCCCATACGCTATCTATACTTTCTTGAGCTCCAACTAAGCCATTGTATTTAGATACAAACCATAGTAAGCATAATCCAATTACGACTAATACAATAATTCCTTTTTTCATGTTGATTTGATTTTAAGTTTAAAATATGGTAACAAATGTACCATTACCGCATAAAAAAATAACATGAGATATATGTACGGCGTATTATTATAGATTAGATTTGTCCAGAGTGAAAGGAAAACAACTTGACTACCTAAACATAGGACTGATGATTGGATCATTTATCCTTGCGGTGAAACTACCTTTTCACGTGTTTCTGCTATCCTATGCAATACTGGGGCCATTACATTACCTCACCGAAATAGGTTGGCTAGATAATCGGGCGTATTTCGTTACCAACAAGAAAGACACTTGGATACTAGTTTTGCTTTGTGCGCTCATGACTTTTGGTTTTGCGTACAAGCAATTTGGTCAATATGAAATTACCAAAACATGGAATGAGGCAATTGTAAACTCTTGGTTTAAGCCTGTTTCTGACTTCATGTTACACTATGAACGAAGTTTTATATTCTTGGCATTTTACACTGCCGTTATGATGACCTTTGTTAAAAAAACGGGATACAGATACGGACTCATGGCCATAGGACTTGTTGCTGCCTACTTCTTAAATGGCATTAATGCATACACCATGATAATCGGAATGATGTTACCCACCGTAATTCATGTGTACGTTTTTACCGGGGCATTTATCTTATTTGGAGCGCTTAAGTCCCGAAGCGTCTCAGGATATGCTTCGCTATTTGTATTTCTAGGAATACTTTTTTTAATCGTGTACCAACGGCCCAAAGCTGGTCAATACGAGCTCAGCGAATACTGGTTAGATACCATGCTACAGAGCAAATTTATAGAACTGGGCGGGCAAATAGCCATCTTCATGGGTTGGGCTAAAAAAACCACCTATCTTATCTCTACGCCTAACGGCAAAATGCTCTCCACCATTGCACTTAAAATGCAGATTTTCATTGCATTTGCGTACACTTATCATTATCTCAATTGGTTTAGTAAAACAAAAATAATCAACTGGCATCAGGTATCCAAAAATCGGCTATTGGTAACTTTTACCATTTGGATCGCTTCAATGGCTCTGTATGTATATGATTATAAACTAGGACTCTCCGCATTATTTTTTCTGAGTGTACTTCATGTTTTTCTTGAATTTCCGCTAAATCATCTCACCTTTGTGGGGATTTATAAAGAATTGAAAACTCGAATTACCTCTAAAAAATGAGACCTATTATTTTTATTTTACATTTCGTCTTCCTTATATCCAGCTATGGACAATTGACCGAAGATTTTAGTGACGGAAACATATTAGCCAACCCCATTTGGAGTGGTGACACTTCCAAATTTACCGTTGCCAATCAGATTTTACAATCAAACTCCAGGGTGGTATCTGATGTATTTTACATATCGACACCAAATCAAATTACGGGAGACGCCCAATGGGATTTTTGGATAAATCTGCAATTCAGCACTTCTTCTGCAAACTATACAGACGTCTTTCTGGCATCCGATTCCCAAAACTTAACCAAGACACAAAACGGACTATTTGTTAGAATTGGCAATACTAAAGATGAGGTTAGCGTGTATGAACTTCGCAATGGGGTACAAAAACTTCTTCTGGATGGTCAAGATGGTAAAACCAATAATAAGGAGATACGAATTAGAGTAACCTGCGAAGATATTTTGCTGCAACTATGGGTGGATTACGACGGGGGGACTTTATTCCAAAATGAAGGTTCTACCAATACCTACCGAACAGGCGCAGGTTATTTTGGGATACTGGTGAAACAAAGTACAGCAAGTTTTCATCAGAAGCACTTTGTAGACGACATATATGCTGGACCATTGATTAAGGACACTCTTGTAGCGCAAGTTACGCAGGTGGATTTAAGCGCTGATGATCAAGTACAAGTTACATTTGATGATGTAATCGTCAATACGGAATTAACGAAGTACACACTCTCCAATGGATACGGATCTCCTGACAATGTAACCTCAGATTTAAACAGCAATAAAGTGCTCTTATCTTTTAGTGCACCCATCGCAAATGGAACGTATACGCTCCGTATACAAGAACTTCTAGACATTAAAGGGAATAGAGGAGACACCACCGTTGCTTTCACTGTAATCAAAGCGATAAAGCCTAAAAGCGGAGATCTACTGCTTACCGAAATTTTTGCAGATCCAACACCTTCTTTTGGATTGCCCGAGGAAGAGTATATTGAGCTTTACAATAACACTACACAGGCATTAGATATAGAGAATTGCACATTTAGCGACGGCGGAACTCCAGCACTTTTGCCTAAAACAGTTTTGATGCCCTATTCCTTTATAATTCTTACCAAAGCTGGAAATGAATCTCTATTTTCAGGTTATGGTCAAACCATAGGTTTAACAGGATTTCCTGCGCTAAACAACACAGGAGATAATTTGGAAATACGCAACAGCCAAGGCGAACTCGTAGATGCAGCAAGCTATAGTGAAGCATATTACCATAGTGACACCAAAAAGCTAGGAGGTTACGCCTTAGAGCGGATATCGTATAGCACAGCATGTGCTGACATCGATAATTGGTCAGCCAGTAAAAATACTTCTGGTGGAACTCCCGGTCAGCAAAATTCCTTGTTCGGCGCAGACCCCGACCAAGATCCACCTCAAATACAATCTCATTATTTTCTGAATACACAAGAGCTTCGTATCACCTTATCCGAAAATTTAAAGGAAAACCTTGCTAAAGACCTAGCTAACTTTGAACTAGTTGAAACCTCTGAGAATCCCATTAACATTATAACTAATTCAATAGAAAAAACACTGACATTAACTTTTGCTTCCCCTTTTGAGCTTAATACCATATACCATCTTTTAATCAAGGAGCTGGAAGACTGTAAAGGCAATACGCTACAAAACACTGTGGTTTTGGTAATTACCACGACGTCAGCCCATGAAGGAGACATCCTTATAAATGAGCTTCTTTTCAACCCGAAAGAAGATGGCGTTGATTTTATGGAATTATACAACAATAGCGATAAGTACTTGCGCCTAAGTGACCTCTTACTTGCTCGATACGACAAAGTCGAGCGAAAGGATGAAAAGCAAATGACCTACTTGGATTACATCTTGCATCCACATCATTTTCTGGCTTTAACTAAGGATACCGTAACGTTAAAATCCCAGTATAACACGCAACACATACTACAAATAGCCTCATTACCGCCTATGAATAATGATGCCGGAATCGTGTTACTTTTGGATCAAAACGGGATAATCTTAGATTCAGTTCCTTATGCCGAAACGCAACATTTTGAACTCCTAAGTGATGTTAGTGGGGTGAGTTTGGAGCGTACCAATTATTCAGGCAAAAGTTATAATCCAATGAACTGGCACTCTGCGAGTACGAGTGCTGGCTATGCAACGCCCGGTTTTCAAAATTCACAGTTTCTGGACCTATCTAAACAAAACAATTCCTACACATTCGTGAGTAAAACCTTTTCTCCTGACGGTGATGGGTATGAAGATTTGTTGGCATTGCACTATCAAAATGAGGAGAACGGATACACGGCTAATGGATACGTTTTTGACCTAGCAGGCACTTATATTCATCAACCTATAAACATGAAAATACTAGGAACTGACGGCCTTTTATCTTGGAACGGTATACTAAGTAATGGTACTAAAATCCCAGTAGGCAATTACGTACTCTTACTAGAGACCTTCAATCTCAATGGGAAAGTTGATAAAAAGAAACTAGCCTTTAGTGTAGTAGGCTTGTTTTAAAAGAAATGCCTTTTAACCCTTAAAATAAATGCGCTAGCAAGGCATCATCCACGCCATTTGCAAGCGTTATTTTTAGCATATCGTTGCGTTCCATTTCTCTTTTTATAGCAAATTGAGCATTTTTATTTCTTGCCCAACTTCTTCTGGCTATGCCATTATTTACATCATAAAGCAACATGTTTTTTAGGCGAGCATCCGCTTCGGGTGAACCGTCTAAAAATAATCCGAAACCACCGTTTACGACTTCACCCCAACCAACGCCACCGCCGTTGTGTATGCTAACCCAAGTTGCACCTCTAAAACTATCGCCTATCACGTTATGAATGGCCATATCAGCGGTAAACTTACTCCCATCGTAAATATTGCTCGTTTCGCGATACGGAGAATCTGTACCACTCACATCGTGATGATCACGACCTAAGATTATTCCTTCGGATAGTTCGCCACTAGCAATAGCCGCATTAAATGCTTCGGCTATTTTTATTCTACCTTCACTATCTGCATACAGAATTCTGGCTTGTGACCCAACCACCATTTGGTTTTTTTCAGCTTCTTCTATCCACTTAATATTATCCTCCATTTGCTGCTGAATTTCTTTAGGAGCGGTAGCTTGTATCTCTCGTAACACCTTCGCAGCTATCTGATCTGTCTTCCTTAAATCTTCAGTGTTTCCACTGGCGCAAACCCATCTAAATGGACCAAAACCATAATCAAAACACATGGGTCCAAGTATGTCTTGAACGTAGCTAGGGTATTTAAAATCAATCCCGTTCTCGGCCATAATATCGGCCCCTGCCCTGCTACTTTCTAACAAAAATGCATTTCCATAATCAAAGAAATAGGTGCCTTTTGCTGTATGAAGATCTACCGCGGCAGCATGTCTTCTTAGTGATTTATATACCTCATCTTTAAACTTTTCTGGCTCATTGGCCATCATTTCATTACTTTGCTCATAGCTCAAATCTGCGGGGTAATACCCTCCAGCAAACGGATTATGCAGTGAGGTTTGATCACTACCCAGGTGTATATAAATTCCTTTTTCGGCAAAGGTTTCCCATATATCTATAACATTACCTACATAAGCTATCGAAACCACTTCTTTAGCTGCTTGCGCTTTTAAAATACGGACCACCAAGTCATCCATAGAACTTATGAGCTCGTCCACCCAACCTTGAGCATGTCTTTTGTGTGCGGCATCAGTATTTACCTCTGCGCATAGGGTTATACATCCTGCAATATTTCCTGCTTTAGGTTGAGCGCCACTCATACCTCCAAGACCTGCAGTTAGGAATATTTTGCCGGCGGGTGTTTCTCCTTCTTTTAGTTTCATGCGGAAAGCATTCATCACTGTAATGGTGGTGCCGTGCACTATACCTTGAGGACCAATATACATAAAACTTCCTGCAGTCATTTGACCGTATTGGGTTACGCCAAGCGCATTATATTTTTCCCAATCGTCTGGTTTAGAGTAGTTGGGGATCATCATTCCGTTGGTTACCACGACCCTAGGAGCATCTTTGCTACTTGGGAAAAGTCCCATAGGATGACCGCTATACATGTGCAGCGTTTGTTCCTCGGTCATCTCACTTAAGTACTTCATGGTCAATAGGTATTGTGCCCAATTCTGAAACACAGCACCATTGCCACCATAGGTTATTAATTCATATGGATGTTGTGCAACGGCAGGATCTAAGTTATTTTGAATCATCAACATAATACCTGCTGCTTGCTGACATTGTGCAGGATACTCCTTAATAGAACGAGCATACATTTTATAGGTTGGCTTAAACCTATACATGTAGATTCTGCCGTATTCAATTAGCTCATTTGCAAATTCTACAGCTAATTCTGCGTGCCATTCTGATGGGAAGTAACGAAGTGCGTTGCGTATCGCTAACTTCTTTTCTTCTATGCTCAGGATATCCTTGCGTTTAGGAGCGCGATTCGCACTGGCCATTTCAGGGTTATACGTAAGATCAGGAAGTTGAGCGGGTATCCCTTGAGAAATTAATTTTTTAAAATCTAATTGCGATTCTGTCATTGTACGCAAAGGTGCTTAATGCTTTTAGATAAAACAAAAATTGCTTCGTTCTGTTCTCGACATCTGTACCTAATCAATCCTATCATTCATTCTTTCCTCCAATATCACCAACCCTTTGTCGAGTTAGCCCAATCACAAGACTATAAACCTTATTTTTGCTTGCTCATGGAAATAATTCAAGTTAAGGAAGTATCAAAGTTTTATGCGAACCATACTGCCCTAAATAACGTTTCTTTTGACGTTCCCAAGGGCAAAATTTTTGGTTTACTTGGCCCTAACGGGGCAGGAAAAACATCCCTCATTCGTATCATTAATCAAATAACAGCGCCAGACCAAGGAGAAATCATATTTAATGGTCAACCCCTTACCAAAGAACATATAAAGCAAATAGGCTACTTGCCAGAAGAGCGCGGTTTATACAAAAAAATGAGTGTTTATGATCAACTCATGTACTTTGCCCGATTACGAGGAATGAACCGTACCGATGCACACCAGAGAATAAACAATTGGCTCGAAAAATTTGAAGCTACGACTTGGAAAAAGAAAAAAATAGAAGAATTGAGTAAAGGGATGCAACAGAAAATTCAGTTCATTGTAACGGTCATGCATAATCCTGATTTTATTATTTTAGATGAACCTTTTACAGGATTTGACCCCAAAAACACGCAAATTATCAAAGATGAAATCATGAATCTAAAAGCCAATGGCGCTAGTATCATGCTCAGCACCCATCGTATGGAAAACGTAGAAGCCATTTGCGATAACGTAGTATTGCTTAATAAGGCTAAAGTGGTAACCCAGGGCAGTGTAATGGATGTACGGAACAGCTTAAAAGACAACACCTTTTCACTCACCTACACTGGCCAGCTTGATCCTACCAAAATTGCAAATATCGAGGTGAAAAATCTAGCGCAACGTCAGACTGACACCACATTATTGTTCAGTTATAAAGGTAACCCAGATATTCAACTTTTCAATGACCCGAGTATTAACATTACCGAATACCGAGAAGTAATTCCGAGCATGCAAGATGTATTTTTAACCTTAAC
>DGBH01000030.1:29692-30821 GCA_002384205.1 Bacteroidetes bacterium UBA4009 | reverse complement strand
CTGCATACCAATGCCTATGATGAAGCAATTACTACTCCTACAGAAGAAAGTGTAAGACGTGCAGTAGCCATTCAGCTGATTATAAATAAGGAACTGGGATTAGCTAAAAATGAGAACCCAATGCAAGGTTCATTTATCACGGAAGAATTAACAGAGCTAGTAGAAGAAGCCGTTTTAGCAGAATTTGATAAAATAACCGAAAGAGGCGGAGTGCTTGGGGCCATGGAAACAATGTACCAACGCTCAAAAATTCAGGAAGAAAGCCTTTATTATGAAACCTTGAAACACAATGGTGATTTCCCAATTATAGGAGTAAATACGTTCTTAAGCAGCAAAGGTTCGCCTACGGTGTTGCCTAAAGAAGTGATTCGAGCCACTGAAGAAGAGAAGCAATTCCAAATCAATACACTACAGAGCCTAAACAAACGCTACGACTCAGAAGCCAAGCAGATACTCGCTGAGATACAGCAAGTAGCCTTGCAAAATGGCAATGTTTTCGAAGCCTTGATGGAAGCCAGTAAGGTGTGCTCACTCGGGCAGATTACGAATGCTTTGTTTGAGGTGGGGGGTCAATATAGGAGGAATATGTAAAAGGTGCTGATTAACCTTTCAGTTTAGTACGTAGTAGTTACATCTTCATCTACTACCAAGATAAAGTCTGCTTTTCCTATGTGCTCGGCGTTTAGTTTTGTAATGTCGGCTTGGGTTACTGTGGAGATGGTCGAATAGTTTAATGAGGGGGATTGTCTTTTAAGATACCAACTTATTCCTTCGTAGTAATCTGAGTGGAAGGCGCCGTTATAATGAATAAATAGCTTTCCTGCTTTATAGTTTTTTAAGATAAAATGAGCCATGGTAGCATCTTTGCTGGCTTGTGCCTTTACAAGGGAAGCCGTTCCATGTGCTCCCATCATTTCTAGAATGCTTTTATAAGTCGGAAGTTCTGCATCAAATGCGATAGGCAATGGGGCAATAAAATATTTTTCGAGAGCTGGGAGTGTATCTAGCGCTTCAAATCCTCCTTTATTGACCAATCGAGCGTATCTACGTGGGATATTTGTTGCTATAAA
This sequence comes from Bacteroidetes bacterium UBA4009, assembly GCA_002384205.1. Taxonomy (GTDB): domain Bacteria; phylum Bacteroidota; class Bacteroidia; order NS11-12g; family UBA9320; genus UBA9320. The sequence goes on along the minus strand of DGBH01000030.1, from coordinate 29,751 downwards.
TTCGAGCTTATTTTGTTTAGCATAATTCACTAAGGGTGCGTAATCTGTTTTATAATTGG
>DGBH01000030.1:5709-29405 GCA_002384205.1 Bacteroidetes bacterium UBA4009 | reverse complement strand
TTTTCCTTTTGCGTTGTAAATCGTGTAGGGAGAAAGATTTTGAGCCTGCAACGAAACTCCTGTCGCAAGTAAAAGCAAAAGAATTAAGGTTTTTTTCATTTAGCAGCGAAGTTAAGCTGAATTAGATATTCTATCATTGCACTTTATGAAATTGATCAGAACATCAACATTGCTCGTTTTTTTATGTGCAGCAGTTCAATTATTGGCTTGGGGACAAACTGGGCATCGTGTAGTAGGCTATGTGGCTCAGCAACATCTTACCGCAAAGGCAAGTAAGCAGGTAAATCAAATTCTTACAAAATTTTCACTTGAAATGAGTGGGAATTACATGGACTTTTTAAGATCAGATACCAATTATAGGTTTATGAATTCGTGGCATTATGTAAGTATTCCTGACGGAATGCGCTATGAAGATATTATCCCAAATCCCAAAGGCGATGTGATTAGCATCATAGAGCAATTGATTGTGGAATTGCGGACCAAAAAATTTAAATTAGTAAAAGATGAAGAATTTGCGATCATGGCATTGGTACATTTGGTAGGTGATTTACATCAGCCTTTGCATGTAGGCTTGGCAGAAGATAAAGGAGGAAATGATATAAAAGTGAAATGGTTTGGGGAAGCTACAAATTTGCACCACGTATGGGATAGTGAAATCATAGATAATGAGCAGTTAAGTTATGTGGAGTGGGGCAAGCATGTAAATAGAAATATAGAAAAATGGCAAGTGAAAGCTTGGCAAAGCTCTACCGTTAGAGATTGGGCTCAAGAAAGCCAAGACTTGCGAAAAGCATGTTATGACTTTGATGAAAATGCTAATCTGAAATATGAATACTCGTTTAGGCATTTAAAAACGGTAGAGTTAAGACTAGAGCAAGCAGGAGTAAGGCTAGCAGGCTTACTGAATAGTATATACGACTAATCTAAAAAAGTAAAAAGTAGCCTTATTTAAAGTGAGTGACATTAATTAATTAATTGTGGTTTAGTTAGGTTTTTTTCTTTTAATTTGAATTTGTAAAAAAAATATGACACGAATAGTATTGTTTTTTTGTATAGGATTGACTCTAAATGCTTTCTCTCAAAAAGACCTCCCCACGACGGACAGTAACGCTAAAAAGTATCTAGATGACGGTAAGAATACGGATGCAGATGCCGATATTAGAATTGCTGTTACCTCTATTGTAACAGGTTTTTTGGATTTGGCATACGAGCAAAGAATCAATCATACTTATTCGGTAGAACTGGGTGGAGGTTATCAGTTTAATAGAGGCATAGATGTGTTTAAGTTAGTTAATGAACTAGAGTTTTTCCCATATGATGAAGAACTTACCAAGGGTATGGGTTTTTCGGTAACGGCCAAAAGGTATGGTGGTAAAGAGGCTATTTCAGAGATGACTTTTCAAGCCTTAACCTATAGAAATAGGACCAGTGCTTTCGAAACATATAGCTACAATGCACAAGATATATTTTATACTTTAGGATGGAAATACCTATTGAGTAATAGCATTAGTGCGCAAGCAGGCTTTAACGCAGGACTGCGATTATCTAAATATGCTCATACTGGAACTACTGTAGGAATTGAGGATGTGAAAAAAACCGGATTTTATGGAGGCTTCTCAGCGGGCTTTGGCTATTATATTAAGTATTAAAAAAAGAAAAAAATGAAATTAGCTAAAATAAGTGTGCTGCTATTGTTGATTGTAGTCTGTACTAATACTAGTGTAGCTCAAGGTAAAATAAAGGTAAAAGAAACTCATGGTGATCTTTTTGAGCAAAAGGGAAGAGGTTTTATTGATGTTGTAGAACTGCCAAACGGAGGGTATATGTCTCTTAGCGTTGGTAGTGCCGGTGGCGGGGTCTCTTTTGGAAACATAATCCGTTTTGTACAATACAAAGCATTATATTACATCCAGAGGTATGATAAAAATCTTAATCTAGTTGAACAAAAACAATTAGATATTGATCACTTAGGCAAGAATTTAGCATTTGAAAAATTAGTGAAATTCCAAAATGAATTTTATGTATTTTCAACTTTTGTAAATGAAAAGAACAAGAAAAAGTACTTATTTTATTCTAAGCTTAATGTGGGAAAAATGGCACTGGAAGGCAGCTTTATTAAAGTAGCTGAAGTAAAAGATCCTGCTGCAAAAACGGGGTATACTGAGTCTAGTTTTGATATATCACTCTCCAAAGACGAAAAATACATGGTTGTTTTTGGAAAAGATGCGGAGCCAATTAAAAAGAAATCAAAAAGTTTCTTTGGCAAGAGTAGCAAGCAGAGTAAAATTGGAACATATGATTTTAAATTCACCTTTTGGGTGTTGGACAAGGATTTTGAAATTGTCAATTATGAAAAAAATTATGCCGTAACGCTAAAGGAATCGTCGGATAAGTTCTATGTGCGTGACTTCGCTGTTGATGATAAAGGCGCTATTTATATCTTGGGTAAAAATAATGTGATAGATGAACTGACACGTGCAGAAGTAAAGTCTATGAAACGTGCTACATGGGTTGATATCAATAAATCAGCGTTTGTCTTGGAAAAAATAAATTCAGATGGTACAACAGAACAATATATTACCCCGGAAAACGACTTATTTGTAGATATGAATATTCTTTTTGATAAAAAAGGGAATATTAATTTAGTAGGACTAAATGGTGAACAAGTATATGCTAAATTAGCTACTACGGGTGTGAGTAGAATTGTTTTAGACAACGATAATTTAGATGAGATTAGTAATGTTAATGATAATTTTACGGAGGATGTACTCGAAAATGTAAATGATATCATGGAATCTGAAAAAGCAATAGATAACATGAAAAATGGAAATCGAAAAGGTCGGATTCAGAAGAAAGCCAAGAAAAAATTAGCTAAAATGACTCCAGAGGAGAAAGCTTATTTTGATATTAAAAAACGTGCTGCGTTAAATGTGAACAGCATTGCTTTTAGTGGTTTGGATGAAAATGGTGATGCCATGATAGTTCTAGAGGAACAGCATTTAGAAATAGTAACTACCACCTATACGGATGCAAACGGTCGTACAACCACGACTACAACCTATTATTATCATTATGATGACTTGATTTTTACGAAGTTTATAGGTGACGACGTAGTCCAGAACTATTACAAAAAGAGTTTTGTATCGATTAATTCACCGTTGCAAAAAAGCATGGATGTGTCTTTGAAAAATGGAGAACTGACCGTGATGACACAAGGTCATATCGTAAAAAGTGATGGTGATTTGAGTAAGGTTAGAGACGCTGAATTACAAGCGTTCAGCCGAAGCGAAAAAATACCTGGAATGAAACGTAAATATTTCACGTACCGCAAAACGGTAAACGAAGACACTATTTTAGCACCAGCTCAAAGCGGTAAAAAGGTAGTTTGGTATAAGGTAACAGTAGATTAAGATTAACTAGCGTAAATCCATACTAACACGGGTAAAAGTGATGCATCCAGGTGTTTGCTAAGCTGAGCCAAAGTGCGTGGTGAAACAGTTGGGCATCCCTCGCTTTCACAAATGTCATCTTCTTGTTCATTATCAGGTATGCAAGAGTGTGAATGAAGGACGATGAATCGCTCAAAAGCGTTTCTGTTAGTATTATCTAGCCCATGCATTTTGTAGGCGATGCCGAAGCTTCCATTGTACTTTTGTCCAATGGAATATCTGCCTAGCGAAGAACAGTTAGATCCTATCTCATTACTAAAACGTGCAATGCGACCTTCAGATCGTTTACAGTGGCCATGTGTTACTAATCCTTTCAGTAGGGTGTCATTCGTTATAAGATTTACTGCGAACAATCGATACGAGCCAGAATATCCAGATAAGTCAATTAATATCACAAATTCCTTATTGTACTTCATCGAGTCACAAAAAGCAACTGCATTAATCAATCTAGAGGTGTCTTTCTTAGGTGTATTAATCTGAATTGGGATTTGTTTAATCTCGGAGGTTCTTGGGAAGGTTACTTTAATCCAATATAGAATTGAACCAGCAAGTGCTAGGCAATAGATGATGAGTTTTAATTTACGCGCTTGGGTCAATGTACGTGAAGATTAACCGCCAACAAAGCGACTCCTAATCCTATAAGAATGGCTACGAGTTTATATCTGCCGTAGGTGTGGCTTTCGTTGTTCTCAAATAGGATTGTAGTGCTGATATGTAAGAAAACACCTATAACCAAACCGATGAGACCACTTAGGATGTCCTGATAATTTGTTAATGATGATCCTACAAGCATTCCTAGGGGCACCATAGCTGCATATATAGCTATCCATATATAGTTTGAGTTGCTTTTTGAAAACACGCTCTTAAGTACTACCGCAAGGGCAAATGCGGCAGGTAATTCATGTAAGCCTATGGCAAAAACCATATTATTCTTAATGGCTTCTGAAAAAGCGCCACCACCAAGTCCTAAGCCTTCTATAAATGCGTGTAGACTTAATGCAATAAATACGGAATAAGGAAATCCTTTTTTAAACTCGTGAAAGTGAAGGTGTCCATGTTCTATACCTTTAGTAAAAAAATCTAATATGATTTGTAAAAAGAATCCTGCTAAGATAAAATAGCCTGCTTTGTGACCTACTTTGTCATATACTTCAGGTATAAGATTAAGAATAGTGATACTAATTAAAAACGCACCACTAAAGGCAAGAAAAAGTTTAAGTTGTCGTGTTTTTTCTGATTGTATTAATAAACCCACTACACCACCTATAAAAGGAAAGAAAAATAATAGAAAAAGCCACCAAAATTGCATCTCTGCAAATTTAGCTAAGCAAATGTAGTTTCAAGAAAATATTAATGGATTGTTTTATTCTCTCAGCTCGAGTATTCATAGCTTAAGGAATGGTGAATTTTGGAAGTTTATACCAACTAAAAAAAATAAAGCAAAAAAGCCTCACAGGAATTTTTCCAAGAGGCTTTTTTTAATGTTCTAAGATTTCTTAGTTTACTTTTTCAGAAAGGCCTGATCCCGCTTTGAATTTCACTACTTTTTTAGCAGCGATTGCGATTTCTTTACCAGTTCTTGGGTTTCTTCCAGTTCTTGCAGCTCTTTCACTTACTGAAAAAGTTCCAAAACCTACAAGGATAAGTTTCTCGCCACCTTTAAGTGCAGCAGAAGTTGAATCCATAAATGCGTCTAAGGCCTCACCAGCTTGTGATTTTGTGATGCCAGCTTTATCAGCCATAGCTGATATTAAATCTGATTTGTTCATAAGGTTTATTTTATTAGTACTTGTAAATTAATGTCCAATGTTAAGGAGAGGAGTCGCATGAATACAAGGACTGTTACCTATTTGTTGATAATTTCAAAATATTTGCCAATTTTCGAGTGCTAAACCCACTATTTATAGGCATCTTGAGCTGTGAAAGCTCATAAAAAGGTAATCGTTGAACAAAAATGGCTTTCATTTGAGCTTCTGTTTTACCTTGAAGAGTGGGTCTATTCTTTAATTTTTTGATTCTAGCATATAGTTCATCCCATGGTAGCTCCAGAAACAATAGGGTACCACTTTGCAAAACAGGTATGTGGTTGAGCCGATATGATAAGGTGCCGCCTCCAAGAACAATTATAGCCTCTGAATGCAACTTGATTGATTCTAGCAAAGTCTGCCGCTCTATGTCTCTAAAAGCATCCTCCCCATTTTTTTCAAAATAGCTTGTAATACTCTGATTTATTTTTTTCTCAATAGATTCATCTAAATCTATAAAAGGTAGGTTAGTTAGTACTGCGAGTTCTCTACCTATCGTGGTTTTACCCACGCCTGTAAATCCTGTAATAAAGTATAGCATCAGGCTAATTGGATTCGAGGGTCTAGTTTTACATAGATTATATCTACTATAATATTGATGATCACAAATAACATGGCTATAAATAAAATACTTCCCATAACGACAGGCAGGTCATTCATTTCTAAAGCATCAATTGTAAGTTTTCCTAAACCGCGCCAGTTAAATATATATTCTACAAAAAAAGCGCCTGCTAGTAAAGATGCAAACCAACCTGAAATCGCCGTAATAACGGGATTTAACGCATTGGGCAATGCATGTTTGGTGAGGATATCTCGTGAGCTTAATCCCTTAGATTTCGCTGTTTTTATGAAATCTTTGTTTAATGTTTCTAACATAGAACTGCGTGTAAGCAAGGTGAAAATAGATAGAGGTCTAACGCCTAGTGCTATTGCTGGTAAAATCAGATTGTTCCATTGGTAAAACTCGCCGGTAAATGGATCTATATCTACCCAACTGCCAGACATATTAAGCCCGGTAATATCGTGCAGCACATATCCGAAGAACCAAGCTAGAATGATGGCAGAAAAAAAAGAGGGCACAGAGATGCCTAAGGTGCTTATAAATACAATGCTTTGATCAAGCCAAGAATTAGCTTTAATGCCTGAAAAAATACCTAGGGTAATACCTACAAAAGCAGCAAAAATAATGGCAACTAGAGCAAGCACAAAAGTGCCTTTGAAAGAATTAGCGATGAGGGTTGAAGTCTTTTCTCGATTTTGAAAACTGCGTCTTAAAAACGGTTTTTTAAATGCTATAAATGAGGAGCCTAGGTTGATAGTTAGATTGGAGCCGTATTTTTGGCTCAGTTCTGTTGACGTTATATTGTCATGATATGAAATGAGAGAGAGGTCGTTTAAAAAAAGTAGATACTGCGTAAAAAGAGGTTTATCTAAGCCGAATTCGCGTTTAATGGCATCTTGTGTTTCAACATCCGTACGCTGTCCCACGGCCATTTTTTCAGGACTAGGAAAAGAAAAACTGAACAAAAAGAATACTACAGTAACTACACTAAAGAGTATAAAAATACCATTGATTATCCTTTTTATCAGAAAAGTAATCATTTGTTCAATTGTTTTAAAAATCGCTTTGCAGTAGGTAGCCGTGTCGACGGCCAAATGTTGTGCACTATGTTCTCTTTAAATAACAACAAACCTGGATTGGAACGTATGATTGATTTAAGGTTGGTTTTGTCACCATAGTAAAAAGGTATGTCTAACTGATGTTCGTGCCTAAAAGCATCTACATCTTCTTGTCTACTTGCCGTAAGAGGATAGACCTTAATTTTGTGTTTTTTACAGGCTCGCAAAATTTCTCGAAGCTCTTCCATAGTTTTAGTATTGGCAGATTCAACCTCGCTTAAGACTAAAAGTAATTTAAAACCGGAATCTGCAAAAAATACGTCGATATAATCATTGGTCCGTCCTTCGTCCATCATCTTAAAGTCATAAATTTCAGGAGCGTACCCTTTACTAATTAGTTTATCTATTCGATCAACAAAGACATATCCTTCGGCTTTTAAATCCCTATTTCCTATTTCTTCTATAGTGAATTCTTTTGTTTTGCCATCTTTAGAATACAAGAAAACATTAGTGTAGATGTCAGTAGGGGCTCCTTCAGGCACAATCACCATTTTTTCAATATCGTTACCCACTTTAAACTTTAAAAAATTTTTGACCGGGAGATAATGATAACAATATGCTGCAAAACCAAAAGATAATAAGGCAAACACAGTAAGTAGTCTTGCGGCAAATGGCTTGCTGAAGATGGCTTTTACATGTTTTAAACTCAATAAAATAATAATTATAGCTATCGATAATATTATGTCTTTGTTGAAACTTTGCCAGGGTGTTAGTTTAATTGCATCTCCAAAGCAACCGCAATCAGTCACCTTGTTGTAAATAGCGCTATACCATGTAAGAAATGAGAAAAAAGCCATCAGAAGAATCAGTAAGGTAATGGTGAGTTTTGGTCCCCAACCAATAAGCAGTGATAAGCCCAGTATTATTTCAAAAACACACAGGAATATGGCTATACTTACGGCGTAGGGTCTAAGACTTTGTAAAAAAATTACCAACCCGGAATTAGTGACAAGGTAGTCGGACAAATCTATAGTTGTAGTTTGTGAATTCTCTTCGAAAGAGTTAAATACAAAGTGTTGCTCCCCGACATTATTATTATTAACCGCATACTTAACGGTAACTTTTAATAGAACCGTATTAGTATCTTCTGCATTAAGAGATGAGGTATATAATTCTTGACTTCCCCAGTAGATAAAAGCATCGCTAAAGTATACGCTATCGTTTAGATTCTCTCCGAGGGGCACGGCCTTCCATGGGTTATTTTTCGCACTTAATTCTGTGATTGGGTTACTGGCTTGGATTGCTTTTTTAACTGAATTAGTTCCGTCGGGAGTGGTTACAAAAATAGTTACGCTATCTTGAGTTGCTTCTAAATCAGCAGAAAAAACAGAAAAATATTCGTCTAATTTAATGCTGAAGCCAGTTGGATCATTGGCCTTAATTAGACCCGAGAAAATAAAGAGTAGACCTACAAGAACACGTAATACGTTAACTAAATATTTCATGAGTTGTAAAAATTATTAATTCTAATTAAGGCAAAAATAGCATAGTTCAACATATCGCTAAAGTTAGCGTCTATGCCCTCAGATATCAGTGTTTTACCGCCTTTGTCCTCTATTTGCTTAGTGCGCAAAATTTTCATCAAAATAAGGTCTGTGTAAGTACTTACTCGCATATCTCTCCATGCCTCGCCGTAATCATGGTTTTTGGTAGCCATTAGTTCTTTGCACATATTGGCTTTTAAATCGTAAAGTTTTAATACCGTATTTGGATTCATTTCCATGTCATCGTCATCTTTTAATTCTAATTGAATAAGAGCTATTATACAGTAATTTACGATACCTATAAATTCACTTTCTATACTTTCACCAACTTTATTTTCCTTCTTATCTTCTATGCTTCTAATACGTTGAGCCTTAATAAAGATTTGATCTGTAATGGATATGGGCCTAAGAATACGCCAAGCGGTGCCGTAGTCATAGGTTTTTTTACTAAAAATTTCTCTGCATTTTGCAATGGAATAGTCAAACAGTATAGGTGTATCTGTACTCAAAATGAATTTAATTTGCTGCGAAGATAATTTTCCAAACCATACTAATGAAAAGAAGCATCCACATAAAAGGCACAGAATTGGATTTAAGTAGGCCCATGGTCATGGGAATTTTAAACGTAACTCCCGATTCTTTTTCGGATGGAGGTAAATACGATACCCTGAATACGGCCCTTACACAAGCGCATCAAATGGTAAATGAGGGTGCCGGAATCTTAGATGTGGGCGGATATAGCTCAAGACCGGGAGCGGCAGATGTTAGCACTCAAGAAGAATTAGATCGTGTTATTCCCATTATAGAAAAGCTTGCAAATACGGTGGATATCCCCATTTGTATTGACACTTTTAGAAGTAAAGTAGCTGTTGCTGCTGTGCAGGCGGGAGCTTGTATGGTCAACGATATCAGCGCTGGTGAGGATGATGCGGATATGATTTTCAGCGTTGCAGCACTGGGTGTCCCTTATATTGCTATGCACAAGCAAGGTAAGTCAAAAACCATGCAGAATAATCCGCAGTACATAGATGTAGTGCAAGATGTTTTTGATTATTTATTGGCTAAAAAAGAAGCATGTCGTGCGGCGGGAATAAATGATCTTCTAATCGATCCAGGTTTCGGTTTTGGCAAAACAGTAGAACATAACTATGCATTATTGAAACAATTGATGGTTTTTAATAGCTTAGAATTACCCTTAATGGTTGGATTATCTAGAAAATCTATGATTTATAATTTTTTGGGAACTGATGCACATAATGCGCTAAATGGCACCTCGTTTTTGCATTCTTTCGCACTCCAAAACGGCGCAAATTTGCTTAGAGTGCATGATGTAAAAGAAGCTGTGGAATGTGTTAAGTTGTTTAAAAAGATGCGTGACTAAAGGATATTATTTTTTAAAGCGCTGTTAGAATTATTTTGTAATAAGCGTTCATTGGTCAGAAATACACCGGTTTTCCACATGTTTAAATGTTAAATCTAAGATAACAATCACATAACATTACCCCCGCAACATTGCACTACAAAATTCAAAGCAAAACAATTAAAATTTAAAAATTCAATCCAATGAAAAACATTTCAAAAATCTTATTTCTAATGATGCTTGCAGTAGCTGCTGCATCTTTTGTAGGTTGCAAAGATTGTGACGAGTCTGATCCATCAAGTGATTGTTACGTTCAGCCACCAGTTGCTGAGCTAGAGCATTCTGGTGCTATAACTACCAACACAACATGGGCTGCAAATACAATCCATTTTATTAAAGGAAGAGTTTGGGTAGAAAGTGGTGCTACGCTTACTATAGAAAAAGGTGCTATCGTTAAAGGTAGAACTGGAACAGAAGCAAATGCATCTGCACTTATTATCGCAAAAGGTGGAAAGCTAATGGCAGAAGGTACAGCTGATATGCCTATCATCTTCACTTCAGAGTTAGATAACATTGCTCTTGGTCAAAAAACAGGTACAAATCTTACTGGAAACGACAGAGAAAAATGGGGAGGTCTTATCATCTTAGGTCAAGCTAAAATTTCTGCTGAAAATGGTGATATCTCTGCACAAATAGAAGGTATCCCAGCTACAGCTACTTATGGTGCTTTCGGTGGAGACAATGATGCTGATAACTCAGGTGTGTTAACTTACGTATCTATACGTCATGGTGGTGCTCTTATTGGAGAAGGTAACGAGATTAATGGTCTTACGCTTGGTGGTGTAGGGTCTGGTACTGTTATAAACCACGTTGAAATAGTTGCTACTTTAGATGATGGTATTGAGTTTTTTGGAGGATCTGTTAATGTACAAAACGCATTAGTATATAACCATGGTGACGACGGAATAGATATCGATTTCAACTACAGTGGTACTGTAAATAACTTTATAGTAATGCATGGTGGTGACACTGACGAAGGATTAGAAATAGATGGTCCAGAGGGAACTACTCATACTTCAGGTTTATTTACCTTGAAAAACGGTACTATTATCTCAACAGATGGTAAAGGTTCTGCGGCAGATTTAAAATCTAAAGCACAAGGTACTATTGAAAACTGTTCTTTTGCAGGTTACTCAGGTAAATACATCAAATTCAGAGCAAGTTTTGGAGATACTACTAATTGTACTTCTAAATCTGATGCTTACGCATACTTCATTGCTGCTACACCAAAATTAATCGTTAAAAATAATGATTTAGGTGCTTCTAGCTTAACTGCTATGGCTTCTGGTTACACAGCTTCTTGTGTTTCTTGTGGATGTTTTGATTCTGCAGCAGAAACAGCTCTAGATGCTTTAATGGCTACTTCTGGGAATGCTCTTAACACAGCTTCTTCTAAAGGTGCTAATAAGTCTGAGTTTACTGGATGGTCTTGGACATCAGTTAACAATAAATTATAACCGAACGAAACACTTTAATTTATATACTATTATGATGCCTACTGCACAAAGCAGTAGGCATTTTATGCTTAAAAAAATAAAATGAAACAAACACTTAATACCCTTTTATTTATTCTTATTTCCAACCTTATGTTTGCGCAAAATGGCACACTTAGAGGTAAAATCTATGATGATGCGACCAATGAAATTTGTGTAGGCGCTATCGTTAAAGCGATAGGCGTAAACGGTGGTACGATCTCAGATTTTGAGGGAACTTATGTATTCTCTTTACCTCCAGGAACGTATACGCTAACTTTTAAATACATTGGTTTGCCAGAATACAAAGAGTATGATGTAGTGATTCTTGCGGATAAAGTAACCGTAAGAGACGTACGTATAGTAGGAGAGGTAGAGAGTGTGCTTACCAAAGGACCAATTGTGGTATCTGGGGTACGTAAAACCAATACAGATGCAGCGATTTTAGCAGAGAAGAAAAATTCAATAAATGCAGTTGACGGTGTTTCGGCAGAGGCGTCAAAACGTGCTGGCGATAGCGATGCAGGTCAAGCTGTAGCTCGTGTAACGGGTATTAGTGTGCAAGGAGGAAAGCATGTTTTTGTCCGAGGCCTAGGTGATAGATACACTAAAACAATTCTTAATGGTATGGTTATTCCAGGTTTAGATCCGGATAAAAATGCCGTACAAATGGATATTTTTCCAACCAATGTATTAGATAACATTATGGTTTACAAGACATTTACTCCAGATTTACCTGGAGATTTTGCAGGAGGTTTGGTAGATATTTCTACAAAAGCATTCCCTAGTAAAAAATCAAGATCATTCTCTGCCAGCTTAGGATATAATCCAACCATGCACTTAAATAAAGATTATATAACCTACAAAGGTAGTTCAACAGATTTTTTAGCTTTTGATAATGGAGACCGTGCTTTGCCTATAAGTCGTTCTATAGACTTAACTAAAAATCAATATGATCCCAGTGCAAATAATCCTGAACTGACTACCATAACAAAAAAATTTAGCAATAATTTAGCTACTGAGCGAAAATTAAATGCACCCAATACTTCCCTCTCTTTTAGTCAAGGAGATCAATTCAATAAAAAAAATGGAAATACGCTTGGTTATAACCTAGCCCTGAATTACAGCTTGCAAACAGAATACTATGAGGAAGCTATTTTTAGCTCTTATATTAAACCCCAAGAAATTGTACAAAATGAATTATTGCGAGACAAAGATCTTAAAGGGAATATGGGCAATAGTACTGCGGCTTGGAGCATTTTAGCCGGAGGTGCATATAAAAAAGGGAATAGTAAATACTCGCTTAGCGGGTTTAGAACTCAAAATGCTGAATCTAGATCTGCCTTTTTAAGACAAGAGGATTACAGAGAAAATCCCAATGTGCAATTCAGAAGTAATTTAGAATACACCCAACGAAGTGTTACTAACTTCATGCTTAGCGGAAAGCACGTTTTAAGTGTTGGACAATGGCAACTAGATTGGAAGCTTTCACCAACCTTTAGTTCTATTGATGAACCTGATATGCGTTTAACCGCTTTTGAGCTAACGGATGATATCAATCCTAAATATGCTATAAATGAAGCAGTTGGAGCAGGAGTGACACGTTCTTTTAGAAATTTACAAGAGCAAAATTACAATACGAGAGTTGATCTTGAAAAAACGATGAAAATCACACCAAAGCGCGTGGCTAAACTTAAATTTGGATTACTTGAAACATATAAAGCTAGAGACTACAGCATTCTAGATTACCGTATTAGAATACAGTCGGAGGGTAAATTTTCTTGGACTGGAGACCCTAATGAACTCTTGGCAGATGAAAATATTTGGACACCAGCTCCTTTAGGTGTTGAAGATAGCGGATCTTATATCAATGGACAGCGTCAGCTCTCTAATACCTATAGCGCTACTCAAAATATAGCTGCGGCTTATATTATGCATGAATATCCATTCTCAGAGAGACTGAATATGATTTACGGTGCTCGTGTAGAGCAAACTAGAAATCACTATACAGGTCAAAATCAGGATGGAGTAAGATTAAGGGATTCCTTGTTACTTAATAAAACAAGTATTCTTCCATCTGTTAACTTTATTTATAAGGTAACACCAAAAACCAATGCTCGTTTCACGTATGCTAGAACAGTAGCACGACCATCGTTCAAAGAATTATCAAATGCGGAGATTGTCGATCGAATATCTGGACGTACTTTCCTAGGGAATGATACCCTTACTCAAACTTCTATTGATAATATTGATTTGCGATATGAGTCATTCTTAAAAGGAGGACAATTACTTTCGGTAAGTCCTTTCTATAAACGATTTACAGATCCAATAGAATTGGTGGCCTACAACAGTCAAAATCCAAATAATTTTCAACCTAGAAATGTGGGTACGGCTAATGTATACGGTGTGGAGCTAGAAGCTAAATTATTAATAGATAAATTGAGTGATACCAATGCAATAACTACTTTTGGTAGTAATGTTACCCTCGTGAAATCAAGTGTAGAAATGACGGTTGCAGAAAGACTAGGTAGAATATCAGCAGCAAGAGTAGGAGAGGTAATAGGAACCAATAGAGACATGGTAGGTCAATCTCCATATATCGTAAATGCCTATATCAATTACACTAATCTTAAAAGCAAGTGGGACGCTACATTTACCTATAATGTGCAAGGGCCAAGATTAACTGTAGTAGGTGTTGCTCGTAATCCTGATGTATATGAAATGCCATTTCATAGTCTTAACTTTAAGGCAAGTAAAGCTAGTGGCAAAAATGACCAGTGGAAATGGAGTCTTACCGCTAATAATATTATGGGTAGTGAGCGCTATTTTGAATATGTATCTTATGGCGCAGAAAATCAATTATTCTCGTCACTTAAACCCATGAGAACCTTCACCATAGGAGTAAGTTACACCTTGTAAGATTGTTAGATTATAAGAAAAAAGGTCGCCTCAGAGCGACCTTTTTTGCTTAATAAGCACAGACAAGTAACATGACCCTCACCTTAAAGTAATAATTTCTTATCGCACGGATTACACAAACATAATCTTCTTACAAGTATTCGGTAATATGATGAAGAGATACTTGTAATCATGATACGCGTATTAACTTATCTATTGTTTTTGAACTTCATTCCAGTGTTTCGCAGATGAAACGCCGTGCGCTAGAAGTGGCGGTTCTTTCTGATATTCATTTGGGCACCTATGGCTGTCGTGCTGACGAAGTATTGAATTACCTCAGGTCTATAAAGCCTAAAAAATTAATCTTGAACGGTGATATTGTGGACGGATGGCAATTCAAAAAAAAGTACTGGCCTGCTAGCCACACTAAGGTATTAAAAGAAGTCCTTCACTTAGCTTCTAAAGGGTGTAAGGTGTATTACTTGCCAGGCAATCATGATGAAGTGTTTCGTCGGTTTGTGGGGTATAAGCTGGGTAACATTAAGGTAGAAAATAAAGTAGTTCTAGACTTAGATGGCAAACTAGCATGGTTTTTTCATGGGGACGTATTTGATGTAACTATGCAGCACAGTAGGTGGCTAACGCGCCTAGGGTCCGAAGGATATGATTTTCTTATTTGGCTAAATTACCACGTGAATAGATGGTTGGATTTTATGGGTAAAGAAAAAAAATCATTTTCTAAGCAAATAAAAAATGGGGTAAAAGGCGCAGTGAAATACATCAACCAGTTTGAAGATATGTGTGCAGATATTGCGATTCAGAAAAACTACGATTACGTCGTTTGCGGACATATTCATCAACCTGAAATACGTGAAATTATACGCAATAATAAATCGGTACTTTATCTCAATAGTGGAGACTGGATCGAAAACTTAACGGCGCTGGAATATGATAGAGAGACTTGGAATATTTATACCTACGAACCCAGTGAATTTAGTGAACGATTAGAAGAGGTTGATAAAAATGCGAAGGAAATGTTTGACGACATGTTAGTGGAGTTTCAGTTAAATGCTCTAGATCAATGAAAGTTTTATATGGCATACAATGTACAGGGAACGGTCATATTACCCGTTCCATTGATATGATCAATGAACTTCGCAAATATGTTCACGTGGATGTATTAACTAGTGGGTCTCATTCTGAAGTTAAGTTGCCTTTTGACGTTAAATTCAAACAAAAAGGGCTTTCCTATTTTTTTGGGAAGAATGGGAGTATTGATGTGTTAAGAACGATAAGAGATAACAACCCACTTCGATTTTTACAGGAAATAAAGGAAGTGCCTACGCATTTGTACGATATGGTTATTTCCGATTTTGAACCAGTAACCGCATGGAGCGCAAAACGCAATTGGGTGTATTCTGTCGCCTTGAGCAATCAAGCGGCTTTGTTAGATGCAGATGTTCCCAAACCCAATATTATCAGCCCTATTTCACAACTTATCATAAATAATTTTTGTCCAGCGAATAAGCATTACGGCTTGTTTTATCAAAAACTGAATTCCAAACTTTACTATCCTCCTGTGCGTGATGTAATTAAAAAACTAAAACCAACAGATGGCAGTCATTATGTCGTTTATCTCCCATTTTACAGTACAGAAAAGATTTTAAAACACTTACAAACCTTTGAAAACACCCAATGGCTCGTTTTTTCAAAACATGCTACGCAAAGTTATAGCAATGGAAATGTTCATGTGGAACCCATCGATGAGCACAAATTTCTTCTAGCATTGGAAAATTGTAAAGGCGTAATGTGCAGCGCTGGTTTTGGAACCACTAGCGAAGCGTTGTTTCTACGCAAAAAGTTACTGGTGATTCCGATGAAAAGCCAGTATGAGCAGCAATGTAATGCTCATAATCTTGGTCTATTAGGTGTGCCTGTTATATCCTCCTTAAAGAAGAAATTTCATTCGGTATTGGCAGATTGGATAGCCTCGGATGAGAAGCCCATGGTCGAAATAAAAGACGAAAACAACAAACTCGTGCGCACTATTTTGGAGGATTACGTGGCAAACGATATTCTCAAAAATGTACCGTGATAAAAGAAGATCTGAGTTCAAACTCAAAGACAATTGTCTCACCTGATTTTGTTTGGGGTGCCGGTATATCTGCCTATCAAACGGAAGGAGCTCGAGACATCGACGGAAGCGGGAAGTCTATTTGGGAAAATTTCGAACAAGGAAGGAGAATAAAAGATAGATCTACCGCAGCACAAGCGTGTAACTTTTATAACTTATTTCCAAGTGATTTGAGTTTGATGAATTGGTTGGGTTTAGACCATTTTAAAACATCTATAAGTTGGCCAAGAATAATGCCTAATGGGAGTGGAGCAGTTAATTCCAAAGGGCTAGCGTACTATGATAGACTTACCGATGAGATGCTAAACAAAGGAATAACTCCCTGGTATGTAGCCTATCATTGGGATTTACCACAGGTACTTCAGGATAAGGGCGGTTGGGTGAATAGAGACATTGTTTCCTACTTTTTAAACTATTTAGAAGTATGTCATAAACATCTGGGTGACAGAGTAGACAACTGGATTGTAATGAATGAACCCATTGTGTTTGCAGGTGCTGGCTATTTTTTAGCCATACATGCTCCTGGGAAAGTGGGTTTAAAAAACTTCTTACCTGCCATGCATCATATTAATTTAGCGAATGCAGAAGGGATAAATTTTTTACAAGCAGAAGGAGCAAAAAATGTAGGAACAGCGCTTTCTTTTGCCAGTATTCAAGCCGTTGATGATAGCCCTAAAAACGAGGAAGCTGCGCAACGTGTACATGCTACCATTAATCAAACTTTTCTAGACCCCATGCTAGGCAATTGGTATCCTACAACCATTGCTCCTTTTCTACGAAAAATAGATAAGTATGTGCGTTCAAGTGATATGACTAAAATAAGAGCAACACCAGATTTCTTGGGAGTGCAGGTGTATACCAGAGAAGTGATAAAGCATAGCTACCTAATGCCATATTTACAAGCAAAAATAGTGAGTGCTAAAAAACGAAATATGCCGGTAACAAGCTTGGGTCAAGAGTTGTACTACCCAGCACTCAATGAAATATTGGAATGGCTTATTCCCCATATGGCAAGTAAAAAAGTCCCGGTTTACATTACCGAGTGCGGTGTAAGTATGCCGGAAAGTAACATAATCCATCCCTTTGATGATAGCTATAGGATAAAATATTACCAAGAGGTTTTCGAAACCTTAATCCCGCATATCCAGTCTAAAGATGTGCGTGGCTTATTCTATTGGAGTTTAATGGATAATTTTGAGTGGGCAGAAGGGTATACTGCTCCGTTCGGTTTGTTTCATGTTGATTTCAATACTTTGGAAAGAAATCCAAAGCGGAGTGCGTTTTGGGTAAAAGAATTGGCTGAGCGCCTTAAAAGAGGCTAAAGAGCGTTTTTTATGTTTTGTTAGCAATTATGTGGCAGGTTGCTATCGTGGGATAGTAGCCTGTTTTTGTAAAACGGTGTTTCTTATTTACATCCTTTCAGGAACGGTTATACCCAAAAGTCCAAAGCCGTGTTTGATGGTTTCTCCTACAGCTTGAGACAAGGTAATCCTAAAGTTTCTCTCATTTTCTTTGGTAGCTCCAAGTATACTGTGCTCGTGGTAAAATTTATTAAATGCCTTGGCTAATTCGTAAACGGAATTCGCTATTTCACTAGGATTATAGTGATTGGCTGCAGCATTTACGGCTTCAGGGTATGCATTCATCAATACGATTAGTTCTTTTTCTTCCGGAGATAATTGGTCGGGTAATTCAAATGTTACCATTAGCCCCGTTTCACTAGCAGCGCGAAGTATTGAGTTAATTCGGGTAAAGGTATATTGAATAAATGGGGCTGTATTTCCTTGAAAATCTATAGATTCTTTTGGATCGTATAGCATGCGTTTTTTAGCATCTACTTTGAGTAAGTAATATTTTAGAGCGCCCATTCCAAGTGTTTCATACAAAATCTCAAGCTGCTCGGCAGACATTCCTTCTGTTTTGCCTAACTCTTCGGTTTGTTTTTGTGCCGTGCTTACCACTTCTTCCATCAGCTCGTCGGCATCCACAACAGTTCCTTCACGACTTTTCATTTTACCTTCGGGTAAGTCAACCATGCCATAGCTTAAATGAAAAAGACCATCCGCGTAAGGCTTATTGAGTTTCTTCAAGATTAATTGCAATACCTTAAAATGGTAATCTTGCTCATTCCCTACGACGTATATGAACTTATCCATCTTAAAATCTTGATACTTCAAGTCTGCAGTACCAATATCTTGGGTTATATACACCGAAGTGCCATCGGAGCGCTGCACAATTTTTTCATCAAGTCCATCGGTGGTTAAATCTACCCATACACTGTTGTCCTCTTTTTGGTAAAATGCACCAGAAGCAAGACCTTCTTGAACCATTGCTTTTCCTAGTAAATAGGTGTTTGATTCGTAATATATTTTATCAAAGCTTACGCCTAATCGTTTGTAGGTTACATCAAAACCAGCATATACCCATGCATTCATCTTTTTCCAAAGAGCTAATATCTCATCATCTCCATCTTCCCATTTTTGAAGCATTTGACGGGTCTCTTGCATTAACGAAGCTTCATTTTTAGCAGTTTCTTCCGCCATTCCTTTTTCAACCAAGGCTTGGACTTCTACTCTATAATGCTTGTCGAACTCTACATAATACTTTCCTACTAAGTGATCGCCTTTAATTCCAGAGCTCTCAGGTGTTTCTCCATTTCCCCATTTTTGCCATGCAATCATGCTTTTACAAATATGGATACCGCGATCGTTAACTAAATTGTTTTTGATTACAACGTAGCCATTGGCAGCTAAAATTTCACACATGGCCAAGCCTAACACGTTATTGCGAACGTGACCCAAGTGGAGTGGTTTATTGGTATTAGGTGACGAGTATTCTACTACGACTTTTTTTTCTTCACCAATATTCGGTATAGTAATGCCATTAGTTGCTCGTTTTTGTGCTACCTTAAGCCAATAATTGTCACTTAGTTCCAAGTTTAAAAAACCTTTTACGACATTAAAACCAGTGATCTCAGGCACTTCATTTTGTATGAATGCACCAATCTCTTCTCCTGTTGCTTCTGGACCTTTTTTGCTAAATCTCACATAAGGAAATACCACGAAGGTATAATCGCCAGCAAAGTTGGTATTCGTTTTTTCGAAGCTAATTTTAGCATCGGTTACGTTATATAAATGGGCTAAAGCTGCTTTAATTTTGTCAGCTAATATGTCTACTAATTCCATTATTTTTTAATCGGTGAGTTGGGCTCAGCGGCTATTACTTGGTATATTTTTTTGTCAACGAATTTTGGAAAAAATTTATTCATCCAAAATATTATTCTTCCTTGTTTATTGGTAAGCATAAAATCTTTTCGATCTCGTATGGCTTGTAATATATCCAAAGCAACACTCTCTGCAGTGTCCATCTTAGACTCATCTGCAGGCGTTTCTGCTTGTTGTTCTCCGGCAGCATTCAAGGCATTGACACGAATGTTACTGGCCGTAAATCCAGGACAAGAGATAAGTGTGTGAAGACCCCTGCTCATATATTCCATGCGTATAGATTCAAAAAATCCATTCACAGCAAATTTGGAAGCGGCATAGCCAGAACGACCAGGTAGCCCTTTAAAGCCGGTTACGGAGCTTACTGCTACTAAGCTTCCTTTGGTTTTGAGCAAGTACGGTATTGCTGCTTTGCTACAATATACTGATCCCCAAAAATTGACGTTCATTACTTCTTTAAGCACATCCATATTTATGTCTTCGAACGAAGCGCGCATGGATATTCCTGCATTATTGATAAGCACATCAATACTTCCTAATTCACGAATAGCTGTGTCAATAAGATTTTGACAATCGCTAGCTATAGTGACGTCACAACTTAAAGTAATTATGGTAGTGTCATAATTATTTAGTGATTTCTTAAGTTCATCTAACTTAGAAATGTTGCGCGAAGCAAGTACAATGTTGGCTCCTGTTTTGGCTGCTTGTATAGCTAAGGCTTCCCCTATACCTGAAGATGCTCCAGTAATAATGATATTTTTAGCTTTTAACGAATCCAAATTTTTTTATTTTTTCCATTTTACACTGCAACCTACTGCAGTTATTTCAGGGTAATCAGGTTCCATGCCGTCTAGTGTGTCTTCAATGGCGTCTTCCAGATATACTTGCATTACCATATGCTCGCTTTCCCAATTGTCATCTATAGCGCCTTTATAAACCAGTTTTCGTTTACTGTTAAAAACAAATGCTTCAGGCGTTCGAGTTGCACCTAGTTTAGTTGCTACACGTTGGTCTTCATCATATAAGTATGGAAAAGGAAGCTTTAATTCTGCGCTCATTTTTTTCATATTCTCAAATGAATCGGCAGGATATTGAGCTGTATCATTAGCATTAATCGCTAAAATCATTAAGTTGTCTTCTTCAAATTGATTGTATAACTTAATAAGTCTGTGCCAATAGGCTCGTGCATACGGGCAATGATTACAAGTTACGATTAGTACCAACGCCGTACGGTCAGCAAACGTATATTTATCATACATCTTTCCATCCGTGCCTTCTAATTCAAAATTAAATAATGATTTTCCGATCTCCATTTGATGGCAAAGGTAATAGAATAGCCATAATGAGATGAAGGTTTTTTTTTACTATTTGGTAGTGGTATTGCTATGGTTGTAATCTTACGATTGAACCAAAAAAAACAGACCAATCTCGAAGTAAGATGTGTCTGTTTAATGAATGCGATTTCAGGAAACTAGTCCAGTCGTAAAATGCATTGTTTAGGCTTTATTTTCTTCTTTCGGCTCTTTTTTTGCCTTTACTTTTTGTTTTTTAAAGGTAAGCTCATCTTTTTTAATATCTAAGTCTACGGCAATTACATCACCTTCTTTAACATCAGACTTCAAAATTTCTTCTGCAAGCGGATCCTCAAGGTATTTCTGTATTGCCCTATTAAGAGGTCTTGCTCCAAAGTTAGAATCAAATCCTTTTTCAGCAAGATAGTCGATTGCTTTTTTTGAAAGTTTAATATCGAAACCTATTTGTCTAATTCTTACCATAAGCTCTTCGATGCTCAATAATAATATTTTTTCGATGTCTGCTCTTTCTAAAGAATTAAATACGATTACGTCATCTATCCTATTTAAGAATTCTGGGGAGAAGAATCGTTTTAATGCATTTTCTATTATGCCTTTATTATTTAGATCTTGAGCATTGGTTTTAGCTGTTGTTCCAAAACCTACACCTGCGCCAAACTCTTTTAGCTGACGACTACCAATGTTACTCGTCATGATTATGATAGTGTTTCTAAAATCAACTCTTCTTCCGAGGCTATCAGTAAGGAATCCTTCATCTAAAACTTGAAGCAATAGATTGAAAATATCTGGGTGTGCTTTTTCTATTTCATCAAATAGAATAACACAATAGGGTTTGCGTCGTACTTTTTCCGTAAGTATTCCGCCTTCTTCGTACCCAACATATCCTGGAGGAGCTCCTACGAGTCGAGATACCGCAAATTTTTCCATGTACTCACTCATATCAATTCGAAGCAAAGCCTCTTTTGAATCAAATAAGTATTTGGCTAGAGATTTTGCCATTTCTGTTTTCCCTACTCCTGTAGACCCCAAAAATATAAAAGATCCTATGGGTTTGTTTGGGGATTTAAGTCCTGCTCGTGTGCGTTGAATGGCTTTGGTTAGTTTTTCTACGGCAATATCTTGTCCGATTACATTAGCCTTTAACTCGTCACCCATTTTGAGTAATTTATTGCCTTCTTTTTGAGCGATACGTTTTGTAGGGATACCTGTCATCATGGCAATTACGTCTGCCACGTCGTCTTCGGTAACTTTATATCGTTGTGTTTTGCTATCTTCTTCCCAAACAGATTTAGCTTCGTCTAAGCTCTCGAGTAATGATTTTTCTTTATCACGTAGTCTTGCTGCTTCCTCGTATTTCTGACTTTTAACAACTCTATTTTTTTCTTCTTTAATCTCTTCCACTTGTTTTTCAAGCTCCAGGATTTCTTCTGGAACGTGTATGTTGCTTAAGTGTACACGAGCGCCTACTTCATCCAAAACGTCGATGGCTTTATCGGGTAAATGACGATCGGTAATGTAGCGCACACTCATGGTTACGGCGGCTTTAAGAGACTCATCCGTGTATTCAACGCTGTGATGAGATTCGTACTTGTCTTTGATGTTTGTTAGAATTTCGAGTGTTTCTTCTGGCGATGTTGGTTCGACCATTACACTTTGAAATCTTCTCTCTAATGCACCATCTTTTTCAATGTATTGACGGTATTCGTCAAGGGTAGTGGCTCCCACACATTGTATTTCGCCTCGCGCTAAAGCGGGTTTAAACATATTACTAGCATCAAGTGAACCGCTTGCTCCACCTGCGCCTACAATAGTGTGTATTTCATCTATAAATAAAATAACATCGTCTGTTTTTTCAAGCTCCGTCATTACGGCTTTCATTCGCTCTTCAAACTGACCTCTGTATTTTGTGCCCGCAACTAAACTCGCTAAATCTAATGTTACAACTCGTTTGTCAAATAAAACACGAGATACCTTACGTTGCACGATTCGAAGTGCTAAACCTTCTGCAATAGCTGTTTTACCTACTCCAGGCTCACCAATAAGCACAGGATTGTTTTTCTTACGTCTACTCAATATCTGAGATACGCGTTCTATTTCTTTATCTCTGCCAACTATAGGGTCCAATTTGTCAGCCTCTGCCAATTTGGTAAGATCTTTTCCGAAATTGTCAAGTACAGGTGTCTTGCTTTTTCCCTTAGTGCCAGGCTTATTTGGCGTTGTAGATTTGCTTGTTTCTTCGTTGTAAAAGTCCTCAGGTGAGTCTGTACTCATTTCAATAGTTGTGTCAGGAAGTTTATCTTCCATGGCACTTTTAAATAAGTCATAATCTACTCCAAATTGATTTAATATTTGTGAAGCAACATTGTCCTCATCTCTCAAAATAGAGAGCAATAAGTGCTCTGTACGAATAACATCATCTTTGAATATTTTTGCTTCTAAGTAGGTGATTTTCAGTGCTTTTTCGGCTTGTTTGGTTAAGGGGATGTTGCCTATGTTAGTTGATTTACTCGTGGTATCTCTTATGCTATCCTCTACGGCTTTCTTAAGTCTAAGCATATCAATACCCATAGTCTTAAGGTGGCGGATAGCTTTTCCATCACCCTGTCTAATTAAACCTAGTAATAGGTGTTCGGTTCCTATATAGCTATGTCCTAGTCGGATGGCCTCTTCCCTACTGAATTGAATTACTTCTTTTACTCCTGGTGAAAACTGTGCTTCCATTATATATTATAGTGAACAAATATAAGTCCAAAAAGATATGGCAGTTTAGCATTTATTAAAGTTAATGTGCAATTGACTAATAATTTAAAAATTGTC
>DGBH01000030.1:2188-5522 GCA_002384205.1 Bacteroidetes bacterium UBA4009 | reverse complement strand
TGACTGTCAGTTGAATACATTTTATTTATTTGGTTATGAACGTTTCACGCACATTTTCATAGGACTTGTGTATAAGTAGTCAGGTGCTTCCATTGTGGATTGATTGCTCAAGTGGATGAATACTTTTGAACTTTATAAAAAAGATAACAAAATAGTCTACAAAAGATAAACAGAGTACGAATGGATAAAAAAGTAACTAAGACTAAAAAGACATCTACGTTTGGGAATATGGATCTGTCTAAACTTCAACCTCAAGCAAGGGATTTAGAAGAAGCGGTCTTGGGAGCAATGATGCTTGAAAAATATGCACCTGAAAAAGTTATAAGTTACTTGTCTAAGGATGCTTTTTATGTAGAGTCTCATCAGCACATTTATGAGGCTATCGTTCAATTATTTAACGATGGCAATCCTGTAGATATTTTGACGGTTACTGATAAACTTCGTAAAAACGGAACATTAGAAGCCGCAGGTGGTGCATACTACATAACCTCTCTAACCAATAAAGTGAGTGGTGCTGCCAATATTGAATACCATGCTCATATTGTAATTCAAAAAAGTATACAACGAAAATTGATTTCTGTAGCGGCTGAAATAGGTTCAAGCGCATTTGAAGAAACTACAGATGCTTTTGAGCTTCTGGATAATTCTGAGAAAAAACTCTTCGAAATAAAAGAGGAGAGCATGACGAAAAATTATGATACAGTATCAGATTTGATTGCTAAAGCGATTAAGGAAATAGAAGAATCAAAAGGAAATAAGCAAGGATTAACTGGCATACCTACTGGTTTTACAGAACTCGATCGAATGACTTCTGGCTGGCAAAAAAGTGATTTGATTATTCTTGCTGCTAGACCAGGTATGGGTAAAACGGCATTCGTATTAAGTATGGCTCGGAATGCTGCCGTTTTGGCGAATAAAGCAGTTGCCATTTTCTCTCTAGAGATGAGTAGTTTGCAACTTACTAAAAGATTAATTGCATCAGAAGCAGAACTTTCATCTGAGAAAATACGTAGCGGAAAGTTAGAAGAACATGAATGGCAGCAATTACACACTAAAATTAGTGCCATAGAAGATGCCAAACTTTTTATCGATGATACCCCAGCTCTTTCGGTTTTAGAGCTGAAAGCGAAAGCGAGAAGACTTAAGCGTCAAAAAGGATTAGACCTTATAATAATAGACTACCTACAGCTTATGCGTGCCGAAGAAAGCACTAAAAATGGAGGGAATAGAGAGCAGGAAATATCCTATATCTCAAGGTCGCTCAAAGGTTTAGCTAAAGAGTTAGATATACCAATTATTGCACTAGCGCAATTAAGTAGAGCGGTAGAGCAGCGTCAAGACAAGCGACCTATGCTATCAGATTTAAGGGAGTCGGGATCTATCGAGCAAGATGCGGATTTGGTAACATTTATTTACCGTCCTGAATACTATGGTGTAACACAAGATGAGGAAGGAAATGACAACGAAGGACTAACTGAAATCATCATACGAAAACACAGAAACGGATCGCCAGGTACCGTTAATCTAAAGTTTGTGAAGCACTTTGGTAAATTTGCAGATTGGGGTTATAGTGATTATGGCGCAGACACTTTTACCGATAGCAGTATTACCATCGGAAGCAAGATGAACGACATGTCTCCATTTGAACCTGGGGAGGATTCGCCGTTTTAAGATTCTCTTCTTATTGGATCGATTCCTTGAAAAATTTAGGACTCTTTCCTGTATTTTTCTTGAAAAATTTACTAAAGTGGGATGGGTCTTTAAAATTGAGTATGTTAGCAATTTCTGAAACAGAAAAGTTAGAATACATTAAGTGTTTTTTGGCTTCTAGTGCTATGTTGTCGTGCATTATTTCTAAGGCAGACTTGTTGACCAACTGCTGACAAACCCGATTTAAGTGAGTAGGAGTAATGCCTATTTTTTTAGCATAATTCGCTACTTTTCCTCCAGCATCTACTTCTTCTCGAATCATCTTTTTGTACTTGTATAAGTAACTACTTTCGGCATATTTCTCCTTAAAATTAGGTTTTAGAGCGTTTCTTAAACTATTAAGTATAACTAATAATGTTAAGACAGAATAGTTCTTTTTGATTACTAAGCTTCCCCTGTCTTTCTGAATCATCTTGTGATGAAGACTCCTACATAGAGCTAAGATATCCTCAAAATCATAGGGAGCTATTTCCTCACTTACAATAGAAGTTTTATGCGAAAATATAAATTCGGCAGGTAACTGGTTTAAGCTTTCATTAACAGATTCTGGTGACATGAGCATCATAAATCCATGAGTTGGTTTATGGTAGGTGATGGAGTGATGTTTACCTTCGGGTATTAAAATAACACAAGGATAATCAATCCTATGTTCCTTTCCTTCTGCATAAAAGGAGATATCTCCATCTTCAATAATCGTTACTTGAAATAAGTTTGAGTGATTGTGCGATTTCACCTTACCATCATTCTTTTGATTATTACGTTCAAGTGTTTCAATATAGGTAAAGAAGGGGCTTACTTCCTCTCGGTCATCCCCAGATTGTATTGATATATTTTGAATAGAGTATGGATTTTCCATGTTCAGTTGAATTATGCCGCCAAAATTAGGTAAAATAGGTTCACCTGAATGACGGTTTTGGTTTTTGTCGTCAATATTTTAGGTGTTTCGTAATTTATAGATTCTTTCAAATCTATTTGTTTCGGTAATCCCGCTCGAAACTTGATAAACTAACGAATTTACGCTAATAGGTTGTGTCATTCTTTGTGTTCTCATAGCTATATATTGATCAAAAGTTACCTGCCTTCGATCACTTAAAATAGTTGAGGTCTTCCACATTCTAATAATTTTTTCATAACCTGGCATTAATTCTCCTTCAAATATTTTAGCCTTAGATCCACTGCCATACGCAAAAAAGAGAAATGTATCGCCAACGCTATTTTTTGCAAACTCTAAGCTGCTCATTAGGCTTAAAAATATACTAGCGGTATAAAGATTTCCCATTTGAGATGATAATTTTTCGCCCGCACTTATTTTATCATTTATCCAGTTTTTATACTCGATGGTTTTAGTGAATAATTTACTTCTGTCTAGGTTATTTATGTCAATATTATTTGATTCACAAATGGTTTTAAGTAGTCCAGAAGCTAGTAACTCATCTTCTACTAAAGAGGATATGATTCGTCTTCCATGATATGCGTAAGGAAGATGAAAAATGATTTGATGGTAGGCAGACCAAATGGGGTTAGCAGAATCCAGGTGAATCCAGGCTTCTGTTATTCTGTTCTGGTAAGTTTGGTTGGAAAAATGCCCATCAAAAATAGGTTTTTCATCATGTATTTTTAGGAT
>DGBH01000030.1:928-2122 GCA_002384205.1 Bacteroidetes bacterium UBA4009 | reverse complement strand
TTTCATCATGTATTTTTAGGATATGGTCTCCTTCTGTTTTTAATCTAATGGGCTTAAAAAAATCGTGTTCACTTTGAGTCGCGACACCCCATTTGTCTTTTATTTCAAGTAATCGGGGGTTAGCTCCTATTAAAACGGCAACAGCTCCGGCGCCTTGGGTATACTCGCCGCTGGAATTTAGGTCGTAGTTTGCGATATCGGCAGCTACGACTATAGCTAACTTTTCTGATTCTGCTTGCACGTAGTAAAGCGAATTATGCATTGCATCTACAGCGCCGATGCACGCAAAAGTCATATCGACTACATCTGTATTTATCAGTACGTTAGGTCCTTGTTCAGTCTCATTAAAATATTGATTTACAATGTCATGCAGGTAAGTTGCAATGGGTTTGCTTCCGTCGATACTGCTTTCTGTTCCTACGTAAATACGCCCAATTTGATCAGGAGTTATACTAGGGTTTTGACGCAATAATTTTAGAACTGCACCTGCAGCTAAGGTTACTATATCTTCATTTACATCACAAAGAGACATGGCTTCAAGCCCAAGTCCAAATCTCAGTTTTGCGGCTTCGATACCTCTTGCTTCGGCTAAATCTTCTATGGATAAAAACAACGAAGGTGCTTGAAATGCAAGATCGTGTATTCCAACTTTTGTTCGCATAAATGGCACTTTATTTCTGTGTTTTAAGGTAATCTATAACTGAACGCATTGATGCTCATTCCTGCGCCTACTGAAGCCATTATTAACACATCGCTAGGTGAGAAGGAGTGTGAATCTAGCTCATTCTTCATAATCATGTCAAATAATATGGGGACTGTAGCCACAGAGTTGTTTCCCATTTTAGCAATATTCATAGGCATTTTTTCTGCTGGCATTTTATCTATACCATATAAGGAAAATAGTCGTTCACCGATTGCTAAATCCATTTTTTCATTAGCTTGATGAATAAGTATTTTACTTATATCTGACAAGTCTAGATTTGATTTATCAATACAGGTTTTGATGGCTCTAGGAACATTTGAGAGTGCATAGTTGTATATCTTTCGGCCATTCATCTTGATAAACTTATGATTAGGATCAGGGTTGTGAAAACTCGTTCCCATAGTTAAATAATCTAGCTCATTTTGGGTGTGAGACATAGCAGAATGTTGCAAAATCCCAATTTCTTCTTCACTTTCTACTGCGCTTAGGAT
>DGBH01000030.1:0-630 GCA_002384205.1 Bacteroidetes bacterium UBA4009 | reverse complement strand
CCGGCGCCGTCAGAAAAAATCATCGAATCTCTATCATAGGGATCTGTCATCCTAGACAGGGCTTCTGCGCCTACCACCAAACATGTTTTCGCATATCCACTTTTAATATAAACGTCTGCTTGTATCATAGCTTGTATCCAGCCTGGACACCCAAAAACAAGATCATACGGAATACAGTTTTCATTCTTAATGCCCAGTTTATTTTTTATTTTGGAAGCAATAGTTGGCATTTGATTAGGAGTGCTATTCTCTGCTCCAGTATCCCCAAAATTGTGTGCAACAATAATCTGATCTATTTCTTCTTTGTTAATGCCTGCAGCTTTTATAGCGTTTTGTGATGCAATGGTTCCCATGTCAGAAGTATGCATGTCTGAATTTAAAACTGTACGTTCTTCAATTCCAGTAATTGCGTGAAATTTACTAACTATTTCTTTGATGTCTGAAGGAAATTTAGATCCATCTGGATTGTAAAATTCGCTGTTTTCAAAATAGGAGTTTGGTCTGCTGTAATCAGGTAGATATGAACCAGAACCTAGTATTACGCTTCGTGTTTTTTTCATTATTTGCAGAACGAATAGCGGAAATATAATGGATGTTGGCTTTTTAAAATATAAATTTATTATGATTTAT
>DGBH01000116.1:913-18548 GCA_002384205.1 Bacteroidetes bacterium UBA4009 | reverse complement strand
CCATCTATAATAACAACATCAACATTTTTTCCACTAGCAGTGATAGTCAAGTTAGTTGTTATAAGAGATGTTCCGTTAGCACCCCAATTACTTCTGTTGGTTTCTTCAGAATGTCTAAGCAAACCCCAGTTAATATCAGAAGAATCATCAGTTGTGCTTTTATCAAACTCGCCGTTTGTAATTATATAGTGAGGTTTTGTAGTAATTTCGATTAATTCTGCTAATTCAACATCCCAAACTCTATCGTCCGCTTTAATAAGCTCGACTTCATCGTGTGTTAACATATAATGGGTGTTACGACTAATCGGCCTTTTGTGCGCAACTTCCACTGCTCTGTTTGGAATGAATAGATTACCGCCCGGTGTTTCCATATCTTGATAAAAGCCTTCAAGGTCTTCTTTTCTGTGAAGAGTAACAATCCATTCATTAAGCATTTGTTAAGCCTCTAATTGCACAAGTTCGAGTGACACAAGTACTGTTCCGGTGCTACCAGATTTGTTTGTAACTGCGCATGGAATAGTTGTAGTTACTGGTGATTCGTGGTTATAACCAATAACACCCGGTGATACTAAAACTGTTTGGGCACCTGTAGTAATAACTTCGGCGATAACACCAGCATCAGGCGCAGGATCTGTACCTTCAGACCTAGAAGCATCTGCGGTCCTTGCAGCGTCGCTAACATAAATTCTAATCCACGCTGCTTTATTTGTTATAATACTAAGTAGCGCGTATGTTTTGTAGCCTGTTATATTAAGATTTCCAGCAGCGTTGTTTGCTAAAGAAGCAGTTGTTTGAGATGGAGATCCCCTTGTTTGTAAACCGCTACCACCGGCAGCAATCCAATCGTAATCAGAACCAGTCCAGCTTAAAACTTCTCCTGCTGATGCAGCTCCAGTGTTTAAATGTGTATTAACACTAGCGTCAGTATATGCAACGGTTTGCGCAACCCAATCGTAGTCTGACCCAGTCCAGCTTAAAACTTCTCCTGCCGACCCAGTCGCAGTGTTTAAATGTGTATTAACACTAGCGTCAGTATATGGATTACTAGCAATAAATGTAGTAAAAGAAAATGTGCCGTCGCCGTCTGCTTGAAGTAATTGACCTACTGTACCATCTGCAATTCCAAGATCTGTTAGTTCAGTTGGTACAGTTGGTACAACGATATCATTTATTAATGTGTAAACTTCAGTAAAGTTTTCGTTTGTTTTGGTCATGGCAGAACGTATCGGATCGCCGGTTCCGTCATTAGCTACCGTGCCCACGTTAATGATTTGCTTAGCCATGTTTGCTCCTATTAGTTATATGTTATTTATTAACTGTTATCGACCGTAATGCGCAGTGTGTCGTCTACAGTAAACACAAAATTGTCTGCTCTAATTGTTTGGTCACCGACCTCTTGGTTAGGACCAACTATCTCGGCCCCGCCTATTACATAATCTTCTTTTCTCCTTAGTTGGAAACTAGAAGTAATCGTTGGTCCTGTTTTTCGCTCGTAACTAAAATTGCCAAACATTTTAGAACCAGCTAAATGCATTGTATCTTTTACGACTTTCCCATAATTTTTTATATCTAAGGTTGATTTGATTACATAAGAATATTCTTGATAATAATCACTATCTTGAATTTTCATTTTCCCATCGTAATATTCAAATGTGTTGTTATCAGGATTTGTCCAATAACCATTAATGTGAGAGCTTTGGCTACCCCAGAATCCAGCAGTAATACCTTGCGAATTTGCGCGAAGTGTTGCCTTAGCTAAAACGCCGCCGGCATCGTTAGTAAGCTGAACGACTTCTCCATCTATATAACCAAAGCCAGAGTTTCTGATTTCAGCACCAGAAATTCTTCCTTGCGAGAATAAAGTCTCGTTAAACATAGAAGCGTTTTCACCAAACCTTTTAGTTGAATAATTTCTCTCAACAGCAAGTATATCGTAGTTGTTACCTTTATGAGTAAAGAAATCATTAGTACCAGTTTTAAAACCGTAATAACTATAAGGTAATACATATAGCGCTGCGAGAGTAGTATCGATCGCCGTGATTAATCCAGTTGTGCCAGTTAACGCTTGAGTAATTGTATCGCCAACAGAAAAAGTAGCGCTATAATTGTCAACTAGAATAACTTGTTCGAATCTTTCAAACGCAATCATTTGCTCGTCTATTATAAGACTAAACGTGTCGTTTTGATAATCTGCACCAGGATCTATGTTTTCAAAAGATTTAATAGTTCCAATATCAAAAGGTGTTAAGTCGAATGCATCGTTAAGCGGAGTTGCTAAAATAACTGGGCTAGCACTACCTGACATTGCAACTAAAGCTGGCGGAATTGTATTGAAGTCTGCAGAATTAAGAGGTACATTTAAAAAGTTTCCAATGATATCTGTGATAAGAATTACTGACTCAATATTAATTAATTCTTCTACTTTAACATCTGTAATAACACCAGTGTTTGCGTAAAGAGGGCCCGGCGAAGAATCGTTTAGTAGTGATACTGTAAATATGTCGCCGATTTTAGTAACAGGATCATACTCAGTAAGAGTAAAGTTTTCAGATCCTCTACCAATTGTAGAAATATCTCTACTGATATTAAACGAGTCGCCTGGCTCCATTTTGATACCAACTGCAATAGAGTTTTGGCCTATAACAGTGCCTTGATTTCCAGCAGTATCTTGTAAAACTTCTAGCTCTTTGAAAATCATGTTTTCGTTTGGTAACACGAGTATTTGGTTTGAAACGAGTAGCTTAGTACCTTGAATTGTATAACCAAACCCACCGTCTGTTATCTCATAGCTTACAGTTCCTGTAAACTTCGCTTCTAGCGCAGTAACAACAGCTTGGCCACCTTTACCGTAAATACTTTTAATGTTAACTATATCACCAATGTTATTACCAGTTGAACCACCAAAATCCAGATCAAGGATTAAAGAATCTGCAGAGCCGCTTAATCTACCAAAAGATACATCTTCGCCGTTGATACGTGAAACAATGTCATCATATCTTTGAAATTTACCTTTTGGATCAGTGATGTATATAATAGGTGTTAACGTGCCGTTCAAGTAAACAAAGTTAATTTTATCTGCTATAGCTTTTGCTTTAGAAATAGAACCATAAATGTTACGGCTAAGTAAATCTTTATACTCAAACGCAACACCAGCTGTTGAATAAAATTCATTGTTGTTTGGATACATCTGTAAATATACACCAGTCTTCCAAATTGAATCAGAAGGCTTAAGCATATATTTAGAAGGATAACTTACTTCAATATCTTCTTTATAGAACATTCTAAAGAATAAGATTAAACCAGATTCTGTACCTTTACGTCTGTACAGATCCATGATGTTACGAACAATAAATTTAGTTGTCATATCATCTTCAATAGCAGGTAGGTCTGCCATAAATTTCTGCTTGAAATAAATCACCATTTCAGAAAGAGTAGTTCCGATGTCACGGTATTCAAACATTCTGCGGGTATTATAAACACCCATATTAGGTTGTGATTCTACAAATTTATAATAATGTTCTACCATTGCAACTAGTTCAGTCCCGTGCTCTCTATAATACGCCGGGAACTGCTGCGCTATATTAAACGCTATATTCTTTTCTACTAGATTAACGGTATTATCAGCCATTTACTTAACCTCGACCATATTAATAGTCACGTCAGTATCTTGAATAAGGAATATTCTTCCAGCAGGAGACGCGATGTCGTCGTTAGATGTTTGTACCATAATTCTGATTCCAGAACCGGTGTATCCTTCAGTCTTAAATCCAATAAGGTTAATCTCGCCTGTATCGTAATTAACAGTACCAGCAATTGGTTTAACAATCTGCGGGTTTACAATGTCTGAAGTTACGATTTGAATATTGCCGATACCATCATCTTGAAGATAAGAATCAAGGTTATTAAATTGGAATACGCCACTCACAACAGCTGGCTTATATTCTTTAAACCCACTAGTATCTTTAAACGGATATGGTTTGATTAGTTTAGTGTGAAACTTAAATGATGGTGATAGCGATACATTTAACGCTGGTGAATACGTAACATATGGGCACACAGTTATTTCATTACTCATAATAGCAATACTAGAAGCATCAACTAACGCAGCTAGTTTAGATAATCTTAATGTTGTATCAAAATCATCTAGATATGTTGTATTATATCCAGCAATAACTGCGCGAACACCAGTCTCTAATTGACCAGATGATTTCTTAGTAACCTTAGGATCAAAGTAAATATTAGCATTTACACAACCATACATAAATTCAGATTGAACAAAGACTGGTTCAATGCCAAGAGGGCTTTTTGATTTTAAAAACTGAATATACGCAGAAGAAAGAACTGTTGATAAACCTTCGCGGCCTTCACCAAGATAAACAGAAATAGCAACTTTACCATATTGTGGTGGGCTTAATTCTTCACCGCCATATGCAGAAACTGCAGCAATTTCTGGGAAGTTCTGTTGCAAAAGAATTTCATAGTCTTTTGTTGTAATAGCTCTTTCTTGTATTTGTAAAGATTTCGGAGCAAAGTATCTGATATTTTCTAATGATTCTCTTTCAACTCCGCCTGCAGCAGCGCTAATAGTCTCTACAGTAATAATTGAAGTTGCAAGAGCTGCTCCTAGCGAGAATGAGAAAGCACCATTTGATTCTAAACCACTTGTAATTCTATATCTTACACGAATATCTTCAAACGCTTGCGGCTGTAATCCAAACGCGTTATTACCAAAATACACTGTATAGCGCCCGTCATAATATGGTTCTACATAGAATACTTTATCTAACGCGCCAACACCGAATAGATCATTCTTACGAATAAACTGGTTTGCATCTTCTGTTGCTTCTGCGTCAATGAATACTTCAATTGAATCTGTGTCAGCGTTTTCGTTTGTAAGAATAACTCTTAGGACACCATCGTCGCCAATAAAGTAACCTTCACGCTCGAAACTTGATAGCATTTCACCTTCGAAAATTTCTACATTTTCAGCAACAAATACGCCAGGTGCAGTCTTACGAGCAACATAAGTTTTAGAATTTACAAAATTATAAGAGCTGCCTTGGTATGTAGTTGTAAAATCTGAATACGCAGGAAT
This sequence comes from Bacteroidetes bacterium UBA4009, assembly GCA_002384205.1. Classification (GTDB taxonomy): domain Bacteria; phylum Bacteroidota; class Bacteroidia; order NS11-12g; family UBA9320; genus UBA9320. The sequence goes on along the minus strand of DGBH01000116.1, from coordinate 13,453 downwards.
TACAACAGTCTGGCCAACAATGACAGCATCTGTAATTGTAACTGTTACTAAGGCCCGTGAAGACTTCCTTGAACGCGGAAGATAGTTGAGTTCTTTTGCATGAGACATAACTGAGTTTTTTAGCACCGCAGAGTCTAAGAACATTTCATTAACTGCCATATTTGCATAGAAATTATTTTGATATGTGTTATAAGCTAAGACGTCTAAGAACACACTCATGTTTGAACCTTCAAAGTTATAATCTTTGAATTGTGTTTGGCTAGACAAGTAGTTTTTAAACTGAGTCTTAATAGACTCAAAGTCTAATTCTGAAATATTTAATTTAGCCATTATCGTGTCCTCTCTAAGAATACATCAAGTGTAATCGGCTGTTGTACGTTTGTTATGTAGAACACAATTCTAACTCTTACAGTGTTATCATCTATGTTTGATGTTGCAACAACGTCGATAAGTTCTGCTCTTGGTTCGTATAGTTCTATAGTATTTCTTACTTGGTTTTGTATAAGAATAATAATTGCAGGAGTAATATTTTCAAATAACATCGCGTTAATATTACCACCTAAGTTAGGCTGCATCAATCTTTCACCACGATCCGTAAGAATAAGATTTTTCATCGATTCTTTGACTGAGTCTTCATCTTTCCACACAGTCAAATCAGATGACACTGGGCTTATCTCAAGAGTCTTTTTAAAGTCTTGATACAGAGTAATCTTTTTTGTTCTGGGTGTAAATATTGTAGCCGGTGATACCATTGTTAAGTCCTCTTATCCCATTGTCTTTCTGGTCCAATGTCTACATGAACAAAACTATTATAAATCCCGATTCCTCTGAAGCCTATTGAGCGGGCTATGTTTATGAACCTTGATGTTTCAACACTATATCCTCTAAACCCAGACCACGTTAAATCTGCAGCAAATCCACTCATGTGCTGAGATGACTTCACTCCACCGACGGCTTTATTATACGCTGGACTTCTATAGCCGCTGTTCAAAGTAAGATGGTTATTAGTAATACCAGCTTCTTTTGCTGCTTTTTGCAGCCGCATAACTAAAACCTTTACATCGGTATCTAACATGGTCCAACCTTCGCTCGCAGGAGTCATTTTAGTAACCCAGCCACCTGTGATCTTCAATCTAGCATCAGAACCAGCTTTTAGTGCGGCCCACTTTGGAAGATTGTCCAATTCATCTATTGTAGTTGGTGCTATCATACCAGCCTTTATCCAAATCTCTTTAGCTTTATTTATCTGTTCTTGACGATCTGCTTCTGAAAGTCTAATAGCACCCCCAGCTATGGCTGCACCAGTTATTCTATTAGAAGCATTTGAAATTGTATTAAACACTTCATCGTATCTGTTAGCAAAATCATCAAGAGGTCCTTTCAAACCTTTGAATAAACCTTCGATACCAGTTGCCAATGCGCAAATACGAGATATCAAAAACATAATTTCTTCTACTGAAGGATTTTCGAATAGGCTTACAGCGTAATCAATCAGAGATTGGATTTTATCTAAAATCCTTTTTGCGTTTTCAGGACCACATACTTCTTCTAATGCAGATTTCTTTTCTTCAACTTTAGCAGCAACGTTGATTTGAACTGGGGTAGTGATTGGACCAGTAATAGCTTCAACATTAAAGTTAGCGATTGACATACATACTTTGTTAATAACCCCTTCAATTGTTTCAGTGATTTTCTTTTTAATAGCTTCCAGTAAAGCTTTAACCTTAAGCTTTTCCCACGCTGCTAAAAGAAGATTTTCAATATTTTTAATTTTATTAATAAGCTCAAATACATCATTTACAAGACCCTGAACAGAATCTATTAAATCGAAGAATCCATTAATAGCACCAAAGATATTTGCAAACAAAGAGCAGAATCCACCCAAAACACTAGTCGAAAAATCACCATTATAATAATCATCTAATTCTTTTAGAAATCTTGGCCCTTGCGCATTAGCAGATACAAGAACAGTAGAAGGTGTGTAACTACTATCTTTCATAAATGAAGCAAACTCTAATGCAGTAATATCACCGCGTTCAAGTCTTGCAGAAAGAACTTCATATTCTGGCAATTTTTTAACAATAAACTCTCTTTTTAAGAAATCATTATTTATTTTAGTAACCGCGCCATAAAAGCTTTCACTTCCGTATTTACTAATTGCGGCTGATAACGGATTTAGCTGTAAGTCTGCCGCGATAGTTGTTTCAAATTGTTTTTGAAACAAATTAATTTGGTGAGTTGTATATTGCCCGTTGCCGTTAACCGCGCTTCCTACATAAGGTGTAGTTGTCTGGTTTAAACAGCTTCTGCAAAGAGACTTACCAGGTCTGCATGTACATGCCATTATCCTGCTCCTCCACTTATAAATGCTGTTTCTGCAGATGCAAGAATTGTATCTGCCCCAGCTTTAACTTGATCGATTACGGCTAAGAATGCTTCAACAGAAGTTAGAGACTTATTACCAGCAGAATCACCAGCGTATTTACTTTGCCCAGCATTAGGACCTGTTACTAATGGTAATGACGCCCATTCATTCGCAAGATTATTAGCAAACTGCTCTCTTGTGATCTCGCCGCTTGTGAATCTACTTAGGCCTCTTTGTTCTAGAAGAACTATCGCCATCTTATCTTGATTTATTGGGCTAAACAAATCACCACCACTTAAACCAGCTCTGGTGTATAATGGATTTCCTGGCCCTGTGCCTTTTTCGTTGTTATAACCACGAAGAGTATCTTCCATAATCTGATATCTGCCAGAAGCTTCTGAAAGCTGAGATTCATCAATGCTTTCTTGCCAATTAAGAACTTCTGTAATAGTCATTTGAGTAAGATTTTTGGCCGGGTACCTAGATTGTGAAACTAAACCAGAAATATCGTCGTAACCGTCTGATTCTTTGTTGCCAATAAAGTCTAACAGTGGAGTTGCGGCTGTTTGCGTCGCGGCTGTGACAGAAGCAATAGTTGAGGCTGAACCTGTTGCCGTACCATCTCCGCCTGAGTGATCTTTAGATGAGTAACCTTGGCTGCCCAACGAGCCGGTCTCGTAAGGTGATATAATAGATGTTGATTTAGCCACTGGTTCTGGGGCGGTTACTGCTGCTGCTTGCCATGCTAATTCAGGAAGAGGTGAGCCAGGAACAAACGGTAAATTCGGTATTGTGATCATAGCAACTTTTGCAAGCACCGCTATAGATCCAGGAATTGGAGGACGAGCTGGAATGACAGGAGCTAGATTAACTGCTACGCCGATATTAACAACGGCTGAGCTAATGCTTGTTATTGCGCCACCACCAATTGCTACACTGCCAACACCAGTAATATCTGTTGTTCCTGTGCTTGAAATTAAAGTAGCTGCAGAAGCATGTGTTGACCATGTAGCGGCAAGTTGGTTAATTGCTATAGCTGATATATTCATTTCAGCGATAGATTGAATATTAACTTGTGTGTTACCTCTGAGGTGTAACTTATCAGTAGCATCTACCATTACCTTTTCAGCTTTAATAGAAATAGCACCGTATTTTGGAGGAAGACCAATTAATCCTCCAGCTGAGATATTTAATTCTTTGCCGGCTTTAATAGACATAGTACCAACGTTAGCTTCGACCTTAACGTCTGCTCCACGAATTTGAGCTTGTTCGCCGGCATTAATAGTTGATTGGCCGCCAACAGATAACAGGTGGTTACCGTGAACTAATGTCTGTAAATCACCTTCGATTTCTTCAATCTTGTTTCCTTTAACATACACATAGCTATTACCTAAAATAGTAACAGTACTCATACCACCAACTACTACATGTTGTTTTCTATCCATAACATCGTATTTGTCAGAAACAGATTTTGTAGTTGTGGTACCTCTAGAATCTATTTGGATAAAAGAACCAGACTTGTGGTGGATCATAATCCTTTCAGCGCCTGGAGTATCATCTAATTCAATACTGTGAGTTGCGGTTTCAATAACTCTGTTATGTGGATATTGTGCATTATAAGCTGGTGCAGGCTCATCCCAAGACGATTCAGTACCACCAATTGGTACATCAACTGCTCGTCCCATTTCTTGCTGAAGAACATATGTTTCTTGAATATATTCGCCGCGGGCAAGTCTTGAATTCTGCGGCTGACCTGAATCATTTGGTGCAGACCCGTGAGCAACTAAATGACCATCTTTATCAGGGATTGTGCCCCATCCATTTTTTACAGAATCTATAGGATCTAAAGTTTGAGTTGGAAGCATTCCGAGTATCAACGGCTGCTGTGCGTCACGGCCATCAAGAAACATTCCATAAACCCAAGAATTTACTTTTGGTACCACGTTTGCGTCATACCCACCTTGGCCAACAATCGCCCAAGGAAGACTGTCTTTCGGAACTTGACTTGCAGTACCATGAATACCAAACGCACGAACTTGGCAGCGTCCTTCTAATCGCTTATCGTCTATGTTTTCTACTACACCGATAAAAAATAGCGGATTTCTAATTCCTACACCGTAATCAAACATTTCTCTCTCCATCAGGTATGTCAGCAGTCTGGTTTTGTGCTAGCTGCTTTCTGCCGCTCCAATCAAATTTAGCGAGCTTTAATGTTGTATTTAAAGTACCTTGATCGTCCATACTGTGTACTGTCTTTTGCACTAGATAGCGACCAGATAACGAGTCGTTCGCTTCTACATTATTGCTAACACTGTTTAATTTTTTAATACTTAGGTTTGCGATCATTCCAGGTCTGATATCTAATCTACCTTTCATTAAAGCTACTAAAGAAGTATTATTTAAATGGTGATAATATGAAACTCTGTTATGTGCTATATCAGCAAGATGTTGATCTGGTAAAAGCGCCGATGGTAGATCTCCAGGACTCGTGAAGTTTTTAAATATCATAAACTTTCTAGCGTTTTTCTTAGTAAAGGTATCATTTCTAAATTTTTCAGTGTGTGGATTATCTTCAACAGATCTTGTAATACCAGACATGTCGATATATTTAGAATCGTTGTAATTAAACGTTTTAACATCTACTCTCTTTTTAACAAAATCAAGTTCAGTGACTTCGTTTGTGTAAGCGCCTGAGAACAAATCACTAGAGGTGTCAATACCTTTAGATAAAATGTGGAGTTCTTCTATTCTATTAATCTGGGCTTCTGCGTTTTTAGCATCTAAGTCTGTAACTGGCGCGAAAAACAATTCTAATATTTTGCCAGTAGTGTTGTTTGCTTTTCTAATGAAATATTCATCAGTGCAGAAATAGTAGTTTTCTAATGTTTCAAAGAATCTAAATGTTTGTGATGGAGTATCAGGGTTATACGCACGTGATGCTGCAAAAAACATTGCTTCGGTTGGGCTTAAGTCTGGGATAACAACTCGTGCTTGGTTATTAGTATGCTGAATAATAAAATTCCTATCAGGCTCATTCTTTCTATCGCCTTCTTTAATAATAGCTCGTATTTGTGTTTGATATGGAAGTATCAATCTTTCATTATCAGGATCTTTATAAGACACTGTACCTAATTTTGCAAAATTCTCTATGAAAATATCTCTAGCTATTTCACTTGATGTGCTTCTGAAAGATGTAAGAACTTTCTTAGTGCTAGCTTTAAACGATTGTTTTGAAACAAAGTGAATCTTGTAAGTCATACCACCTGAGTTTGCTAGTGGAGTAATGCCGTCAACTTTATGAATAATAGCAGCTATTTTAATTTCTGTTTCTTTATCTTTGCCTACAATCCAAAAGTTCAATGATTCTTCGCCTCTAATAGGCATACCTTCTAACAAGTTCGATGTATCAAGCACACTAATTGACCCACTGTACGCAACAGCATCCATAGACTGAGTAATATCAAAACTATAGATATAGTTTGTAGATATGTCTCGTCTAGTATTGTTGTCGTACGAAATAATCTCTGCTTTGATTATTTCTACTGAGGATGGATTAAAGTCAGCCATTATGTTCTTATTTTTCTAGCGAATTCGTTAGTGATGATAGGTAAATATCCTCTGTCAACGAGAAATATTTCTTTTTTATTCTCGTTCATTGCAAGCTCTTGATCGTAAACTTTCCACGGTTTCCATTCGTCTGGAATAATACGTTTAATAATAATTTTACGGCCTTGTTCAGTACGCAAAATAACGCGATCTTCTTTTCGAAGATAAATCGTTTGGAATGATTCTGGTGCTAGTTTAATTATATCTACGGCCATTTATTAAACCTCTCTGTAATAATATATGATATTGTCACCATTATCGTCTTTTGTCCACTCGACAACCTCGTCTCCGATTTTTCCGGATTGCTCAGAGTACTTGTCTACTAAATAAGCATTAAAATCTGCTTCAGCCATAGGCCATTGGTGATATGGATCAATAATGTTATTCGACATCATTACTAACCAGGTAAAGTCAGTAGATCCATAATAAGCATTTGCTACATCTTCAGGTTTATAGCCTTCTTTTATTGTGTACGGCAAATGTATCATAGGATTAGCTGTAACAAAACTGGTAAAAGAGTTTCTACGGGTAATATCTTTTACTTGTACACCTTCATAATCTATTGTTGGAAAGTTTTGAAAATATTTCATTATTAAATTCCTTCTTGCTCAGTACGATCAGTAGGCGCTAACACCCCTTTTTCTACTGTGTTATCTGATCGGCCGTAGTCTTCAGCAGTTTCGATTTGCAGTTCTTGAAGCGTGATTGCAATATTAACACCGGCTGGTCTACCACCTTGCATAATAGCTAAATTGCCGCCTGCGCCGTAATCAACAGTCATAGAAGTAACCATAGCAGGTTTAAATTTCATAAAGTATTGCGAATCAATACCAATAAGATATATCTTACACACATGCGGAAACTGTAAAAACGCTTTAGCAATACCCGCGCCATCGACACCAATGTCTCTTGTTACTGGTAAAACAGATGATTTCATGTATTTAATAATGTCTTGTATTCTTCCAGAATCTTCTTTATTACTAGGATACAAATCCCAGTTAAACTGATGAGTCTTAAGTTGAACACCTGAAAAGGCTATTGTTTCTCTTGGGTTAAGTGTTTGGCCCGTCGCTAAGTTTACAGACTGGCCTAATTCATCTGGTAAAAATTTCCGCAGCATAAACAAAGCTGCACTAGCCGCATCAGCAGTACCAGTACCTGCAATTGCGCCAGCTGCACTACTAATAGCTGAGCCTAACCCGCCGCTGCCAGACATCGCCGATGCCATTGATGCGCCTATATTTTGTATGCCTGCTGGTATATCACCAAGCTTGTTCATATCGCCACCGGCGTTCTTAATCGCTAATGCTGCACCCTCTATTAAAGGATTTTGCTTCATATCGTTATAAATCAGCGTAGTTGCGTCTTGTAATTGTCTTGGAAAAGGCAACTCTATAGATTTTGTACTACGCAATGAAATGCCGCTTTGTCTATTTTGGTTTTCTAATCCCCAGCCTTTTTGACCATCTTCTCCTCCAGTAAGCTTAGAACCATACGCGCCAGCGAAACCGCCATAATCGTATTCTTCAAATACTAAAAGCATACTATGCGGGTACGGCTTATCAGGGAATCTTATGAAAGCTCCATCCTGAGAAGATGCTAATTCAGCAGCTGCTATAGCTTGTTCTGGTCTATTTCCAGCCATAATTGATACTACCTTGTGATTTATAAATAATCTATTATTTCTATTTATAACAAAAGGTGATGTGTACTGATGGCATATAGTGGCAGGTTTAAACCTAAGAATCCGAGTAAATACAAAGGTGACCCTACCAAGATTATTTATCGTTCTATGTGGGAATTTAAGTTTTTTAGATATGTAGATATTCATCCTGATGTTATTTGGTGGCAATCTGAAGAAGTAGTTGTGCCGTACTATTCTCCAATAGATGGAAAGCGACACAGATATTATCCAGATGTCATTGTGCATAGTAGAGTACCAGTATCTAAAGGTGGTGGCGAAAAAACACTTATGATTGAGATTAAACCGAAATACCAAACTAGGCCACCTGATATAAATAAGAAGAGTACACCAAAAGGCAGAATATCAAGAGCTTACTTGAATGAAGTTAAAACTTGGGGTATCAACGAAGCAAAGTGGAAAGCCGCTACAGCATTTTGTAGATCTCGTGGGTGGGATTTCCAGATTTATACAGAAGACCAATTAGGAATAAAGTAAATGGTAGCTATATTTGACGAAATCCTCCTCAGAGGTATTAGATCTGGAAACGCTCCAGCGCGTACTGATGCTGCAAGAGAATGGTATCGTGATCAAGCTAAGAATGTTAGCCGTACACAACGAAATAGATCTGCCGGTGACAAGCTCATTAAAGAAATAAACAGTGACAACGAACGGCGTCAAGATAATAGGTTTGCTATGGGTAATATGTATCTATTTGCATACGATCCTAAACATAAAGATACTTTACCATATTATGATAGGTTTCCACTTATATTTCCGATAAATAAAGCTAAAGGTGGGTTTCTTGGAATTAACATGCATTATTTGCCGCCGATTTTAAGAGCAAAACTAATGGACGCTTTATACACTGTATTAAATAACAAGAACTTCGACGAAACTACTAAGCTAACAGCTTCATATAAGATTTTAAACAGCGCTACAAAATTCAAAGAATTTCAGCCTTGTATTAAACATTATTTGAGTGTACACGTAAGATCAAAGCCAGCGTATATAAATCCTGCTGAATGGGATATAGCTTTGTTCTTACCAATGCAGAAGTTTGTTGGAGCCACCGCAACACAAGTATATGCCGATTCTAGAAAAATCGTAAGAGGATAATAATGGCGTTTAGAATAAACGAATTTAAATCGCAGATGGACTGGTTCGGTGGCCCATCGCGCGGATCGCTGTTTGAAGTCCAGATAACACGACCAAACAATGTTAAGTCACGGGCAAACTCTCGTGATCTTATCTTTTTCTGCAAAAACGCTGCTATTCCTGGCATGACTTTTACCGCAGCAAACTACGAAGCGGTTGGTCAAAAAAACAAAATGATGCCAATGACGGTCAACATAGAACCAGTACAAGCAATTTTTATGCTTGACTCTGATCATCAAGTTTTATCTTTCTTTCATTCTTGGGCGCAGAACGTAATTAACTTTGGCACACAAGGCGGCGCTTTTTCTGAAGTCAACGGTAAACTTCCATATGAAGTTGGATATAAAGATGACTACGCTTGTCGTATTGCAATTAGACAATATTCTACTAACTACGAACAGTCAGGGCAGTATTACGAAGTTATTCTAGATGGTGCATGGCCTTTAGCACTCGGTGACGTTGACTTGGCTTGGGAAAATAATGATTCATTCTCTGTATTACCAGTAAGCTTTCAATATGACAGAATTCAGTTTAGTGGAGAACAGATTGGGTCGCCTTCTGCGAGGTTTGGTAGAGGAAACGGTATATTAGGACTGATCAATCAGCTTGGCGCAGTTGGCCAGTTAATTGGTCAAAGTATAGTACCACGATCTGTACAAGACGCTGTGAACAAATATACAACTGTCAGTAACAAAATTGGCAGAATTAATGACTTTTTTAAATAATGGAGAAATAAATTATGGCTTTACCTAAGATTGATTTACCGATTTTTGAATTGGAATTACCGTCATCTGGCGAAAAAGTTAAATATAGACCGTTTACAGTTAAAGAAGAAAAGATTCTTTTAGTAGCGCAAGAATCAAAAGATGCTACACAAGAAGTATTAGCTTCTAAGCAGATTGTTAACAATTGTTTAATCGATAAAGATGTGGCAGATTTGCCAATGTTTGATTTAGAATATGTTCTTCTTATTTTAAGATCTAAATCAGTTGATAATAATATTGGATTTAATATTAAAGATCCTGATACTGAAGAAGATATTAAACTAAGCTTAGATCTAGATACTATTACTTTAACTCATTATCCAGGACATAGTAATGAAATTAAAGTAAACGACGATTACACATTATATTTAAAGTATCCAACTATTGATCAGTTTCTGCAAATTGTGCAAACAGATTCAAACGACCCATTATTAAACTACTTAATGATGGTTACATGTTTAGATAAGTTAGCTTCAGAAGATGAAGTACATAAGTTTTCAGATTATAGTAATAATGATATTGATGCATTTATGGATGGGCTTGACGGTACTATTATTAAACAAATACAAAAGTTTTTCGAAACAATGCCGAAACTAAGACACGAAATGCCTTATACAAATAGTGAAGGTAAAGAACAAGTGTTTGTAGTAGAAGGAATGCGAAGTTTTTTTACTTAGCGCTGTGTCATACTAATTTATCTGAATATTACAAAATGATATTCGCGATGGCACAGCATCACAAATACTCTATAAATGAAATTGAAAGTTTGATTCCGTACGAAAGAGATATTTACTTTGGAATGTTAGTTGAATTTATAGAAAAGCAAAACGCAGAAAAAGGTTAGAAGTAAATGGCGATATCATTAGAAACACAGGCAATTATCGACAGGCTAACAGCCGAAGGTGATCTCAATAGAAATAGCGGGACTAACTCAATTCGTTCTGTGAAAATAGAATTGAGTAAGTTCGGAAACGTGTTTACTGCTATTTCAAATAACATATTAGAACAGACAAACATGATGCGTACTCAGCTAGGTTTAGCTGAATCAGCCCAAGAAAGACTCAGAACTAATGAGCAGTTCGCAGAAATACAAACGCCTCTTGCTAACCAAACTGATGATGATAAACGCCAAACACCACTAAAAGATGTTGGTAATAAAACTGGCGACAAAATAGCGTCTGCGCTTAGTATGAAAAATATTGCAGCAATGGGTGCTGGAGCGTTTGTTGGATACAATCTTGTAAAAGGTATGATAGACGAAGCTGGTGGCTTTAAAAATCTAATGGTAGATATGGGTGTTCCTGAATCTGTGTTTAAAGACATGAACGAATTCGGTGTTGTGATTAAGGACGTTGTAGCAGATGGAAAAGAATTAGCTGCTGATCTGTCAACAATCACTACTTTCTTTGGCAATGTTGTTACTAAAGTCAGTGAGTTTATAAGCAATCCTTTATCTATTTTTGGTCTGGGGTTGGCGGCAGGTGGGATTGGTGGTATTTTTGGGGCAGGAAAAGAGGCAGCTAGCGGCGGTGGTGCCGATCCAGGTAAAAAGGGCATGTCTAGACTAAAACTGAAGATGGCCGGTGGCGTTGTTGGGCTTGCTCTTATGTTTGGTGATGAAGCAGTTAAATATTTAGCTGATCAAACGTTACCAGAAGGTTGGGAAACTAAACCTTACGGAGATTATTTAAAAGCTGGCGGATCTTTAGCGGCAGGAATTGCTACTGGTGCTTATATAGGATCTTTCTTTGGACCAGCCGGCGCTATCGCAGGTGCTATTATCGGTGGCGGTATTGCTATGGCTACAACAGTATCAAATTACATAAATGAAGCAAACCAAAAGAAAGAAGCGGAAGTAATAGCAAGATACAACCAGGAAGCTGATATAATCACAAAAGCCATGACTGGTGAAGCATTAAGTGAAGAAGAAAGACAAAACTTAGCAGATCTTTATGACGACATGATGGATAGAATTAGAACTGCTTCTTCAGACGGCGCTAAACAGATTATGCTAGAGTCTGCTAAAGCCGTGCAAGATGCTTTAGCGCTGCAATTAAAAGATCAGCAGTTTGGTATGGCAAAGCCAAGAGAAGAAATGAAAGCTGGCATTGGTGCTATCATTAGACAATATATGGATAATGGTGATACCTCAAACATGCAAATCCTAAAAGATCTACTCGGAAAACAATACGACGAGGGCAATTGGTTAGATAAATTATTTTGGGGTAGCAAAGAAGATTTCGTTAACAGAGCAGCAAAAAGCGAAATTGATTCTTATTTGGTAGATAAAACAGATCCAAACAGGGTTATTCCTCTAGTACCTTGGAAAGAACAAGGCGCTGCTAGAGAAAAATGGAATGAATTTGTTGATAACCAGTTTATGGCTGGTACTGGCGGATTTAAAGACTTTGGCGCAGGGCAACTTGCTATGCTTCATGGTAAAGAAGCTGTTGTTCCGTTCGACAGCCCACAAGGGCAATTATTAAATAAGTTGTTTGGTGGTGGGGCAGGCTCTAGAGGAGCTATGGCAGATAGATTATCGAGTATTGGAGGCTTAGGTGGTGGTACTACTATTATTAACGCACCGACTATTGCTCCTTCTCCTACATATATAACTAAAGGTGGAGACAGTGTTTCACAGATAGCGTTTAATGGTGGCTCTAATAGTAATGGTGGCCCATCACTCCTTGCTTACGGGATGACTGGCGCTTTTTCATAAAAAAGGGAGCAATTAAGCTCCCTTTTCTTTAATCTTTTTTGGATACAAAGCTATACATTTCTTTAGCTTTTTCCATCAACTCTTCCATGCTGTACATTTTGTAAGTACTCTGAATATCTTCAACAGTTTTCTTGCCTTGAGCTACCATATTTTCAGCAAACTGGATGTTCATATGGTATTGCTGATCCATGTATTCTTTTGCAAGTTGGAGCATTTCTGCACGAATTTCAAATGGGTTCTTATTCAT
>DGBH01000116.1:0-638 GCA_002384205.1 Bacteroidetes bacterium UBA4009 | reverse complement strand
TTAGTTCTCCTGTGTGTATGTGTTATTAACCTTATCATAATATAAGTGGAGGGCCTTTCACCCTCCTGGTTTTTTATTATCCCTTAAGTAATGTCTCTTTACTACGACCGATATCGATCTTCCGAGGTTTCTTTTCTTCTGGGATTACGTTCTCAAGAGCAACAATAAGAATGCCGTCTTTGAGATCTGCGCCGTTTACAACAACTGTATCTGATAGTGTAAAGGTGCGAATAAATGCACGAGCTGAGATTCCTTTATGAATATATTCATAGATAGTATCTTCTTCTGCTTTATTACCTGTTACGGATAACACTCCGTCTTTAACTTCTACACTAAGATCATCAAAAGAGAAACCAGCGATTGCAAGCTGCAATTCGTACGTGTTCTCATCTTTTTTAACAATGTTGTAAGGTGGATAATTTGGTTGCCCTTGGGCTGATTTAGACATCTTATTAATAAGATTATCAAACCCAATAAAGTAAGGGTCATTGAGTAGATCTGCGGTGAATCTACGAGTGTTAACGTTAGTCATTTGCTGTCTCCTTTTAAAAAGCAAGATTATGTTGTGCCGTTATTTAACCGGCGATGTAGTTAATGTAGGAACCCAACTACGGCATTCCTACATTACTATTTATATT
>DGBH01000012.1 GCA_002384205.1 Bacteroidetes bacterium UBA4009 | reverse complement strand
ATTACCAACTGCTACTGCATTATTACCTTGTGTATTACTACCAGCATAAATACCAACTGCTACTGCTTCTGAGCCTTGATCTGATTGACCAGCATTGATGCCAACTGCTACTGCATTGCTACTTTGACCTGTGTAACCTGCTCGGTAACCAACTGCTACAGCACTTTCGCCTTGAGTTGTTTGACCAGCAGCTTGACCAACTGCTACTGCTAGTGTTCCTTGAGTTGTTTGACCAGCAGTGGCACCAATTGCTACTGCAAAATTGCCTTGTGTATTACTACCTGCGGAGTTACCAATTGCTATTCCACTTGTGCCTTGAGTTGTGTAACCCGCGGTAAACCCAACTGCTATTGCGTATGGCCCGTTAGCATTATTAATATTAGTAATAGCTGCCCAAGTGGTTGCACCACCGCCACCACCACCGATTAGAGTACCACCTGCGGTTGCCCCATCAGATACTCGTAATGCTCCATTCGCCTGATCCCAGAAAATATCTCCTGGTTTGCCTATATAATCTGTTGCTGCTGTAGCGCCCATTCTATCGGCGTATGCTCTGTATGTAGATGCCATTTTTATTCTCCTATATATTAATGTTATTTATTTATATCAGATTCTTTTTGGTTGCCCAGAGCTTTAACATAATTAGCCATTCCGTGGTCTAAGGCACCATCAAGAATGCCTGATTTATATCCGCGCCACTTGTCTTTAATCGCTTGCCAAGTTGTTAGCTTACGTATATTACCGTAAAAGTTAATATACTGCAAAAGACCGTGATGTTTATATCCCATAATCCATAAAGGAACTTTAGTAACTATGTCGTTGTTATTAACGAATCGGTAATGAGTTGTTTCAATAGCGTTAACAAATTTTCTTGTTCCAACTCTTGGCGAACCAAACGTAGTTAGCTGCTCAACTTTCATAGTTTCTTCAAAGCGAGAAGTAGCGATAGTAGCCATAGCAGCACCTAATGAATGCCCTGTGATATAAAGCTTTCTACTAGAATGAGACTTTTGATGCTTAACAATGTCATCCCATAGTTTATCTAGCTCACCGCGAAAACCTGAGTGAACTAAGCCGTGTGTCATAGCTCCACGAGGAATAGCATTTAAGTCAGCAAGAAGATCTGATAACTCTTCGGGCTGTGTGCCACGAAATGCTAAAACGTATTCATCTTTGTTCCAAAATGCGTGGCATTGCGCCCCATCGGCGTCCCAGAATTTATGGCCTGTGATGCCGTATTGTTTAGTTTTAGCTTTAGCTTCTTTACCGCTTAGGTACGCCATCTCTGCCATTAACGACATTTTAAAATTTAAGTTGAACATTATTTTTCCTCTTGTGCAATTGTTTGTAGCCACTGAATTCTATTTTGCCAGCCTATAGTTAGTGATGTATAAAACAAAACTATTAAAAATACTATTCCTATTATATATGCGGGGTTAACCGAACTATCGTCCATCTCTATTACTTTCTTTACAGTCGCATTTAGTGCACACATCATTAATACATTCACCGCAATCAATATCATCGCAATGACACTTGTGCTTGCACTTTTTGCAAATTATTTTTAACACTTTCATATTACTGTCTCTAATTAGCTAAAGGGTTATCTAATGCTCGTTGCAGTTTATTATTAAGAGTATCTTCGAGAGTTTTAATATCTCTTTCAACTCGACTTAACATATCAGCGATATCACGATCAACCTTTGCTTCTAAATCAGTCATGCGACTATCGTTAGAATCTCTTAGGTTGTTTGCCTTTTCGTCGTAGTCATTTTGCAGACCATCTCGTTTGTTCTCAAATCGCTCTTCGGCACTTTGAATAATGTCGCGCGTCTCAGCTTCTTGCTCACGTATCTTATCTTCCATACGATCAACTTGTTTTTCAATTCCAAGAATATCATCGCGCAAACCTTGTTTAATGTCACGAGTGTATTCAATAGCTTCTTCGATACGAATCATGTTCTCTTCCATCTTCTGGACTACAAGCGCATTCTCTGCTTGAATAGCTTCAATATCGATGTTTTGAACAATTTCTTTCATACCCATATAGTCGTCGTATACTTGGAATGAAGCATATAGCCCGCCCACTATTGTACTAATAACTGCAAAAAGCGCGCCGATTGTAGTAGGAGTCATAGTAATGCCAAAAAGTTTCATCTTTGTATTTTTGAGGTTTTCTATTTCCTCTTCAAACTTTTCAATACCTTCACCAAGGTCTTTATCTGACATTTTTTATCTCCTAGTTCTCGAAACTATTCTGGTTACCAGACGCGTTTAAACGCTTCAGAGCTTCGAGTTCTTGTTGAAGTTTAAGAACCTCTAATCTCTTTTTTCTCAATTCTAATTCGTACAAACTATTGCAGTTAATTCTTTCTTTCGGTTTATCGAGAGGAATAGTAATTCTCGCGTAAACTCCAATATCTCTAGTAGTGTCAAATCCGTTATTATTAGAATTAGAACCAAACGGGCTTTGATAATTATCAATAACACCGGTTATTCCGAACTCTAGATTTGTTGCCCCACCAATAGAATTCTTACAATCTAAGTCACCTGCACGAATACTGTCTTGTCCATAAGACTGAGAAGCTCCTGGCAAACTAACACCGATTCCGGATTGTTGTGCATACGCCGAAGACGTAAAGATTAACGTCATAATAGAGATTATAATATAAAGTTTTACTTTCATTATTCACCGCTCCCGTTTTTGAATCTAGAACAAATCCGAGAAGATACCGAAGTTCTAGTTCTATCACTCTTTTTCAGTTTAGATCTCGAGCAGATATATTCTGCATTATTTATATCTTGGTCTCTAATAAAAACATCAAATGACACTGTACTTAAATACGGTATTTTAAATACTGTATAGTTAGTAACAAACGGTATCGGTATCCAGTTTGCATCAAAGACGCCAATTTCGTAATAGTCAACATCTGCTCTTTTATTAAACATAGTCATAGTAGTCTTATGAAGACCTTCCATAAAAGATGGTTCCAATTTTGGATATGTTGGAACCATCTCGTGAGCACTTGTAGCATTGGCGAGCAATAAGCTAACGACAATAATAAATATTTTCATAATAATCCAATCACTTTTATTGTGCGATACACTCAGCAATAACTAGTGCTGTGTAATTGCCGCCAGGAAACGCTTTACTACCACCCATAACAGCCGTAGACACCGTTTCAAACCAAGTCGAACCAGTGGCAGTTAAGTCATATCTATCTGCCATGCCGAGTTCTACTTTAGTTGATTCATATGTACCCATACCCGTAGCGTCAGATACAGTTTTAACTGTAGTATCACCGACCCAAGTTACCGTATCAGGCAATGATGGGCTAGAAGAGAAAGAGCTTGGTGCAGTAATATTTACATAATATGCATCTGCAAGTGATACATCTACTCGTATAACAGCGCCTTCACCACCGTCCTGTGGTGACGTAGTTAATGTGTAAGCATTAGGGTTACCAAAGGTACCTGAACTATCTGTTTGTATAATGCAACGTGATTGCACTACTCCGTTAATTTGTGTTTCACTTTGCGCTAAGGCAGGTGTCGTTCCTGCAACTAGTATTAAAAACACTGCCGACAATTTGTTTACTTTTAACATGATGTTATTCTCCTTCGTTTAGGTTATATTGTGAATCTACCATTTGCTGATGTAGCAACTGTTGTGCGAAACCATTGCGTAAACCACTTTTACCATCTGGGAGTTTTGAATCTGCTAAAACTACCGTCTCATTATAAGAACCACCTGCTAATTGTGCAGTGTAATATCCTTGTGACATTACAGCTATATTCATCATCTCATTCATATTCTGAATTCGCATTCCTTCTACAAATAACGCTGTTGTATCAGATACTGACATAGCTTTTTCTAATCTATACTTCCTTTTTGCTTCTTCTTCTTCTACTACTTTCTTCTTTTCGTTTTCGTCTAACACTTCTTCGTTTTCGTCTAGAATAGTATTTCTATCTAACTCAACGTTTTCATCATTCATTACATTGTATAAACTATCTAAATCAATTTCATATATGTCTGGCACTGGCACAACATATCCAGGACAGTTTGGATCAAATTGCGGATTATAGCATGGTGTTACTTTATACGTATAAACAACATTAGCGTCATACACACTTCCAGGTCCTTCTACTACTATACTACCATTACCCCACAATTCGCTTGGAAGATTTCCAACAGGAACTGCTTTGTTAATCTGTGTTCCCGATAAAGATCCCGGAAGCCAATCATCTCTTTCTCTAAAGATATAACCTGTCCCACTTGCAAATTCGTTCTGCACGTATACTGTAGTGAAATCTCCAGTTTCTTTTTGAATCCTGTATGAATAAATCACATTCTGAATATCGAGACCACCTACACCCGGAATAACCGACGGCATCGACCACATAAGTGATTGGTCGGTTATTGCGTTACCCGTGTATCCGTAATACGGTACAATACTCTCAGAGTAAGAGTAAGAGGGCAAGAATACCAACACCAGCAAGTGGAGCAGCTTTCTCAACATTCATAGGTCCCATTAATTTTAGTTCTTTTTCAGTTTCTTGCACGTGTGTTTCCCAACCCAATTTGGCAGCATCACCAATTTGACCATCATATGGGCAAGGAGTTCCGGCATGCATCATAGCGTCGAATACTTTTTGATCTTGGCACATTACAGACACAGCTGCAACTTTCATTCCCATATCGTACATTACTTTTGCGTTTTTTAATCTTTGACAGTTTTCTTCAGTAAATGTGCCACCAGCAGAAATACCAAGAATTTGTGTTTGCACTGCTCCAGACACACCAATTGTGCATAGATCGTTGTTAGTACCAGCGCTAAATTGTGGGGAAATAGCCGATGGGGGTGGCTGTGTAATGTTTGTATTCATGTTGCCGCTAGTTGTAACATTAGTATCAGTACCTGACTGTGTACAAACGTATCCAGTAGGACATTCAACCGCTTCTTGAGCGAAGCTTGATGTTGCAACTGTCATCACCATAAAAGCGAACAAAGCCATTATTAGTGTTTTCATTATCTTTTACTCCAAGTTGTTCATAAAGACATATTATGCAGTTATTTATAGTCATACACATATTTATAATTAAAATACTTCGAAATGAAACTTTTGCGAATATCTATTTGACAGCAAGTGTCAAAATCCCGACAATTGATACAAATAACACACTACACATATTAATATAAATAAATCACAAGATAATTATAACCTTTGGAGCAACAATGAAAAAGTTTTTATATTTACTAGCACTAACACCGTTTGCAGCGTTTGCTAATCCGATCGATGACGAATGCCCTCAGCATACAATTCACGGTGCACCAATTAGTAGCATCACTGAAAATGTACAATATATATGTCACGGCAATTATGCTGTTCATTATAGATACGATACAAAAACCGCTGAGTTCGTAGTAGAGCATTTAGACGATTCTGACATCAACGGATCTGCAAAGCGCAAAGATGATTTTAGACCAGATCCAAAAGTACCAGACGATAAAGAAGCATCAATAGATGACTATAAAGCGTCAGGCTATGATCGTGGGCATTTAGTTCCTGCGGCTGATAATCGTACAGATCAAGATCAAATGAGCGAAAGCTTTTTCCTAACAAATATGATTCCACAAGATCCGGGTAACAACAGAGTTATTTGGAGAATTCTAGAGCTTGGTGTAAGAAATACCGCAGCGGAAGGAAACGATATTTACGTATCAAGTGGTACGATTTACGAAGATGGTTATTTGGTTATTGGTGATAATGTAGGCGTTCCGACTAAAGTCTGGAAAGTAGTTTACAACCATACTAATGGAGAAACCATTGGATTCATCTTCCCAAATAAGAAATATAGCTCAAAAGATCTACCTTTGTTTGTAGCTACTATTGATGAAGTTGAAGCTGCGACCGGAATTAACTTCTTCCCTCAGTTAGACGAAGCTTCTGAGTCTAAATTTGATACATCAAAATGGCCTAAAATTATCAAGTAAATAAATATTGGAGGAGCTACAATGTTCCTCCAATTTTATAAGGCCCAATATGATAGATCCTATTTCGGCCATTACTATGGCCACGTCAGCCTATAATATGGTAACCAAAATGGTTGCAGCCGGCCGCGAATTTGAAGATACAGCTCAGCAGCTAGGCAAATGGTATACTGCCGTAGGCGATTTTAGGTTTGGGCAGCAACAAGCAAAAAATCCTCCGCTATTTAGAAGACTAGTGTCTAGCAAGTCTATTGAAGAAGAAGCTCTTAATCTGCTTATACATGAAAAGAAAATAGCAGAACAAGAAAAAGAACTTAGAACAATGCTCATGTGGCGCTACGGTGCCAATGCGTGGGACGAGTTAGTGCAAATGAGACGGAAAATTGCTAAAACCAGACAAGATACTGTCTATCGTCAAGCAGAACTACGCAAAGATTTTTTTAATACTATAAGTATTTTGTTACTCGTAGTGGGGTGCTTAGGTATCATAGGTGGTATGGGCTGGTTTATTGGAGATGTTAAAGGCTTCTGGTGAAAATAATTTGCAATTAAATGAAAATAACTGTTGACATTCGTTCTTAAATGATCTATAATAGTCTTATAAATTAATAAAGAGGCTATATCATGACCAATCTTACTGCAATAATCAAAGACATCAAAGAAACAGCTACTCCTCTGATGAATAAGTGGGTTAACGATCGTACAGCGTATGTGATGAATCTCAAAGATGTTCAAAAAGCGTTAGATACCGATGAAGAGTTTGTTGCAGAATACGCAACATACAGAGCTCGTGACCGGTATCTTTCGCGTTCTACCTTCAAATTCATCAAGCTTCAAGGTAAAGGCTACACAAAAGGCGATATCATGCTAGCTAGCTACGAATCTGAAGCCAGCATCCGTATCAAGATGAAAAAAGACGCAGATCACAAGCTTGCAAAGATCGATGTAGCAGTAGCTAAGAAAATCAACTTCGATGTTAAGTCAGTTGAAAAGCTTTATCTAGACGAAGGTAAAGATGGCTTCATTGAAGGGGCTTGGAAGCTCAACGGAGAGAAGATCTTCTCATTCGATACCATCTATGCAGGCGGATACAACATCCAATGCCTCCATGTTCGTACTAAGTACAAGCTAAAGTAGGTATAACAAAAGCCTTTCTTATATCAAAACGGTATAAGAAAGGCTCATATTTAGTGTACTTTGTTCTTAAATCATGTTATAATATACTATATTAAACAATTGAGTACTAAGCTATGGATCGTATTGTAATGAAGAAGAAGTTCTCGTTAGGCTACTTTGATACTAAAGCTAATGACGATACTTGGGTAAGATTAGGTTCTTTCTCTAAGCTTCAGGTATGGGTAGATGATTCCATGATGGAAGATGGTTGGCTTGAAGTTGAAGTGGTAGACACTAGTGTACGACATGGTAGAAGCCCTCAGAGAGTCAAGAGAGTGCTCAACGTGCAGTTGTCAGTAGGTGACTTTAAGAATGCTTTTCATATAGATATGACTCAATTAGATCATCGATACGGTGGACGTGGTATTGCTGCTAAAGCTTATCGTTACATTATCAAGAAGCTGGGAATAACTTTACAAGCTGGAACATGTCAATCTCAAGGTGGCCGTAAAGTTTGGTTTGATCTTGCACAGATTAATGACCTGAATGTTTATACTAAGTCAAAGTTCAGTAAGTCATATGTCGTCGGTATTGATGAAGAGGAACGTGAAGTATGGCATCCTACTAAAGAAATATATGATGGTATGAAAGAAATGTATGTCTTCGCAGAATCTGCATAAATAGTCTTATACGCCTCTAAGAGAGAGAGTAATCAGTGAGAAGAGCTATAAAATCATTATCAGTTAGAGCTAAGCAACAAATATCTATTTGCTGTAAGACTCTATGTGAACGTGAGATAGTCGAAGAGTACATTCAAGAGTTGGAAAGCGAGATTGTAGACTTGAAAAAGTATGTTGCTGAACTAGAAGAGGCAGTACGATGAAACGTAAACACTACTAAGAGACAAGTAATATGGCATATTCAGATAAAGTATTAGATCACTACGAAAATCCACGCAACGTGGGTACAATGGACGAAAAAGCTAATAATGTTGGTACAGGAATGGTTGGTGCACCTGCTTGCGGAGACGTTATGCGACTTCAGATTCAAGTGAACGACGAAGGCATTATCGAAGATGCTAAGTTTAAAACATACGGTTGTGGATCAGCCATAGCATCAAGTTCTCTTTTAACTGAATGGGTTAAAGGTTTAAACATTGATGAAGCTGAGAAAATAAGAAATACGGAAATAGCTCAAGAGCTAGCTCTGCCTCCTGTTAAGATACATTGTTCGGTACTTGCCGAAGATGCAATCAAGGCAGCAGTGAAAGATATTAAATCTAAGAGAAGCCAATGTCAATAACAATGACCGCGGTTGCTGAGCAACACGTAGTTAGGCACCTCGAAGCTCGAAAGAAAGGCTTGGGCATTCGTCTTGGTGTTCGCACTACAGGATGTTCAGGTATGGCATACGTAATAGAATTCGTTGATAAATTAGAACCTGAAGATCTCAGCTTTACATGCGGTGCTGTTGAATTAGTAGTAGATCCTAAAAGTAATATTTACTTAGATGGAACAGTGCTAGACTATGTTGCTGAAGGACTCCAAGAAGGCTTTGTATTTAAGAACCCTAATGTAGATGCAGAATGCGGATGCGGCGAAAGTTTTACAGTACGAAAATAACTGTTGACATGCAATATTTACTGTTTTATAATAGTTATAATAGTCGCATAGTTATGGAAGTAATATGATATGCACAATATTGAAATATTTGGTGGCAAAGCTAAAGAGCGGGAAATAGCAGAAACTGCAGTATGGTGGTGTGTCCAAAGGCTGTTGCCTCGTGTGCGTACGCTTAATATTGAAATAAGACTAAAGAAACTCGACGGAGCAATGGGGTATTGTCTTAATACCGATAATCACAAAAGCTTTGAGATTGAGATAAATAAAGGCATGCGGCTGTTTGATCTTATAAGCACCGTTTGCCACGAGATGGTTCATGTTAAACAGTATTATCGCCGAGAACTCAGACACCGGACTGCTGGTGGGAAAATTATGTGGAAAACTAAAGCTGTGAATGATAGCAGTATAGCTTACACTGACCTACCTTGGGAAAAAGAAGCGTTTAAGATGGAATGCGAATTAACTATAGAATGCTTTACTGAATTAAATGTTTCTTTTTAAACAGTTGACATTTATAAGAAACAATATATAATAGTAACATATGGAGGAAAAAATGGAAGACTTAACAGCTTTAACTATTGAAGAAATTAACGGGCTTATAGATGAAGCCGGATATGGTGTCGAGGTAAGCGCATCATCATTCATTCAGATAAATGCTTCTAATGAAGCTCAGTATCAATTAACGTATTTTTCAACTGTTGCAGGACAAATTGTTGTTAACCACGCGTTTGTAGATGTAGATCTTCAAGGAGATGTACGATTGAAAATGTCAGACATTGGCGAAGGCGACTTGAATCTTCGTAATGAAAAACCGCCAGAAGAATAATTTAATAAACTAAATCATGATTAATCTCTGAAGATTTTATTTACGGTATTTACTAAAGATGAAAAGGGTGGTTCTATGAGCCACCCTCTATTGTTTTAATTATTGTTCTTTTTCAAAGCATCTGCACCAAAGAAAGCTGCAACTAATGCTGAGATAGCAACAAAATATGTTGGAGCAATATCGCCAACAATACTAGCTGCTTGGTCTAATCCAAGGAATGATGTTAATACAATAGCAAATGGATATAGTAACATGCCCATTAGAGCAAACCAAGTCATTTTGCGCATTGCATCTCTTTGTGCATCTTGATCTTCTAAAGCTCTGCGCTTGAATTCCAAAGCCATGTCCATTTCTGCTTTAGTAACATGTCCATCACCGTTGAGATCCATGCCTTCGACTGCATCGGCGTCGATTGTTTTCTTTGTCATACTATTTCTCCTAATAAAATAAATAAGCACATAACAAAGAAGTTTCAATAAAACTATTTATAAATAAACATGTGTGAGGCGCTTAAGCGCTGCAGCAACAGTTAATAAACAACATATATGCTAATAGTCAATTAAAGGAGACGAAGATGGCACTTAAAATAAATGGTCTAGACGTAGTCAGCGATACATATGTACTATCAAATGTGGCAAATACAGATGTAACTACGCAAACAACAATCAATTCTGCGATTATAAACCAAAACAACATTTTGCGAATCTATGATTCTGCAGGCACTGAAATCCGCACCCTATTTTGTGCAAACGCAACAGCACAACCCTAAGTGAGGATTCAACATGACAGTTAGAGCACCAGTGTATATGCTTGCTCCTTTGGGCGAAACGTATAAGCAAGTATATCCATTCTCCGCACAAGGCGTAACCGAAATAAATGACCTTGCAGGTTATGCGTTTGCTCTTAACCCCAATCCAAGAATAGAAATTGGTGGTACAAACGGGACACTCGCTGCTGGACAACCATTTGTTGACACTTGGTGGAGTGCGGGTGCTTCTACAACAGATGTAACAAATTTTGATACTGCTGCAGAAACACCAAATGTTTTCAAAGTAACAGATAATTATAGCAATATTAGAATAGTTTACGACTCTGTTACTCTGCCTACTGGCGATACTAATAACACACAATACCCATTGTATTTGTATAGCCCAGATGGTACAGAGGTAAACGCAGGTTTTAGGGCAATGTCTGTTACTGATTTTATTGATACATTTGTATTACCAGTACTAGATTCATTTGGTGGCGGAGGTCAGACGTTTCAAAAAAGTGGTACGTATTACATGACTACTTCGGCTGCACCAGCCAATGCTACAATTATAGGAACTGCCGCTTTAAACCAAGAAGCAAATGTTGCAGCGTACGCCGCGTCTAGCATTCCAGAAACACCGACGCAAAATAATAATATCACTACTTATAGCATCGCTAAAGTTAACTATCCGGCAACAACATCTGTGCTCTGGGAAGGCGCTACTGCACCTTTGTTGTATGATTTACCGATGTATTTTGATTCTGGTACAGAATCTATTAAGCAACACACACCAGCTACTTGGGCTGCATTATTAAATCCATTCTTAAGATTCTATCTTGGCGGTGGATCTTCAGCACACACAATATCATATAACGTAAATGGCGCTGATGGTGTTACGAACGGCACAGTTTTCACAGATACAGCTATTACTACAGCTGGATCTACTTACAATACAAGATTTGTTAACGCAGATGATTACCGTACTCAGGAATTCCCTACCGGTACTGCTACAGTCCAAGGGGCATCAAAAGCATTTAAGATTCATCAGGGGGCTTTATCTACACTCGTTGCATTTGCATCTGGGCCTTATAGCGCAAGCGCTTCAAGCAACGGTCTTTCTGGTTCTTGTAATTCAACATTTAATGTTCGTAACACTGGGGTCTGCGATGCAACTGGCACGTCTGGTAATCCGGGAACTTCAAGTGGATTGCCAGATACTTGGCTAATAACAGGTGCTGCTGCAGATTATGAAGTAAGATTTACGTATACGCAAACACTTAATGGCGGAGGAACCGTTACTTCAGCTGGCAATGGTGTTTGGTTAAATTGTGGTACTACTAGAACATGGAAAGTTAGTGACTCTTCAAACACTATTGGGACTAACAATATACTAGGTTTCTTAGAAATTAGAGATGTTGCTACATTAACGATCCAGTCATCAACCACAGTGGATATGAGCGCAGATCAAGATCCATAATAGGAGAAAATATAATGGCAGAATTTAGTGGTAGAATTATTAGTGCAGAGTACATGAACACTGATTATTCTCTAATTAAAGTACGATATAATGATGATGGTATAAACGCCATCTATCATCTTGAAGTAGATCCAAACAATGCTGACTTTCAAGCTTTGGAAGCAGACGGTTGGGATGCAGAGAAGATCATTGACGCAACCGCAGAATCTAAGCGTGTTCAATCTAATGCTTGGAATTTAGAAGTTAATGCTGCAGCAAAAATGCTTGTGGATGAAATTCTGGCTAGTGAAAAAGACATGCTCGCTAGTCAAAAAGACATGCTCGCTAGTGAAAAATACATGCTCGCTAATACCAAAAAAGATTTAGCAGATTTGTCACGTTCTACTAGATTGAGTGTTCAAGATATGCTTGCAGAAGTTTGGACTCATATTTTAGATAAAAACACCGACAAGGATATGCTATTTAAGTTTAAGCTCTGGACACTAGAACAAGATTTTGTAAAAGAAATTTCAAAAGAACAGAAGTCAGCTATTCGCAAATCGACAAGAGTTACTCAATTATTTTCTATTATAGATAAATTACTGGAAGATTAATGACTTTTGTCGTAGTCGGACATCAAAGAACGGGTACTACGTATCTGATGAACTTTGTTAACGAAAAAGAACAATTCAAAGAAGTTAAATTTACAACAGAATTCTTTTTAGGTAGAAATTATTTAGATAATGAAGCTGTTTGGATAAAAGATTTGATAAAAGATTATTATTTAAACACATATGATAAAAAACAAATAGAAAGAAAATTCAATTATTTTGAAATATTAAAAGAGGAAGGAAGATTACATCCATTTAAAGTTATTCCTTTTGAATTAATAAAAAACGGTTATGAAAAAAGATTACATGAGCTACTTGACGGAATTGAAATTTTAACTATAGATCGTGATCCATTTGATTCCTTTTTAAGCTATATGTATCAACGTAAAACAAATTGGGCCAATTCCCATAGATTTATTAATCGTAAACAGAATATAGAAGAAGTTACTTTTAATGCTGATACATCAGACATTGAATCTTATTTAAAAATATATAAAGTAGAAAAGGATTTCATATCCTCTTTAAATATTTTCCATAGATTTGAATATGAAGAATTGACTCCGGAAAATATGAAAAACTTTTTTGGTATAAAAAATAAAAAAGATATTTATGTGCCGATGAATATAAACTACAGGCAATTGATTACAAACATTGATTTTGTAGAAAATAAATTTAAGGAATTGTATATAAAATATGTGGTCAACTAATAAAAATCATCCTCTCAAAGTCACTATAGACGTAAGTACTTATTGCAATGCAGGTTGCCCGCAATGTACGAGAACAGATCGAAATGGATTAGGAAAAGTTGGATGGATGCCCTTGGTTCAATGGAGTATAGATCAATTTAAGGAAGCTATAAAACCTGAAGATTTTGAATACATTGGACAAATATCTTTTGTTGGTTCATATGGTGATTG
>DGBH01000147.1:431-3779 GCA_002384205.1 Bacteroidetes bacterium UBA4009 | reverse complement strand
CAAACTTTATTCTTTATTTCGATCATATTCTAATAGGTTTATATCAATTAGTTTGCCATTATCAATGGCGAAACTAATCATGGTTCTTTTGGTATGAAATCCTTTGTTGCCCATAGCTCCCGGGTTGAAGTGTATCAAATCTAATGATTTGTCTCGCATGACCTTACAAATATGAGAATGCCCACAAATGTATAAGTTAGGTTTTAAGGACGTTAGTTTATCCCTAATTCCCTCTTGATACCTACCGGGATAACCACCGATATGAGTCATATATACTTTCAAACCTTCAAGTTCAAAAAATAATTCTTCAGGATATGTTTTTCGAATGGAGCGTCCATCTATATTTCCGAATACCCCTCTGACCTTAGATATGGTGCAAAGTTTATCACTAGTCTGTTCCATATCTCCCCAGTCACCAGCGTGCCACACTTCGTCATGTGCTTGCGCTTTTTCAAGTATTTCAGTACTCATATAGCCGTGTGTGTCCGATATCAGGAGTATTTTTTTGATACGAGTAAAAATAATGGAAAAAACGAAATACCGGTTAAGGGTCTTTATTATACGTTAAAACAAAAATGCACTGTAATGAAAATTATAACAACTCAAACTCCCAAAAGTGATTTTTAATAAGCATTATATTTTGAGTAATTTGTGATGATTAGAATGGCAAATCACCTTCGTCATCACTACTGAAACTCATACCCACAATGTCATCTGAGTCTTTTTGTATAGGTGTATTGGTGTTAGTATTAGCGCTTGTTGTATTGCTAGCTCTGTCCATTTTCCATGCTTTAATATCGGTATACCATTTAGAGTTATATTCTCTACTCTCTATGTTTATTGCTACGGATAATGTTTCGTTAGGCTGAAATTTCTGAAGCTCATCTACTTTTTCGCCCCAACAACTGATACAAACCTTTTTGGGGTACTGTTCGGTAGTTTCCATAATGAAATCTTGTTTTTTCCATGCGCCACGCGTACTGTTACCTTCTTGTAACGGCAGTATTTGAACCAGTTTGCCTTCTATTGTTAAATTATTCATAAGATTAATGCAAGTTTATAACTACTAAAGATGTTAGTCGCATTTGCACATCAAGTTTTTTTAAACAACTTTTGGAACCTTGAATGTACTTATCGCTTTTTTATTGGCTACTGTGCTTAGCGCTTATGGTTCTTTGATGCTCGGACTCGTAAACGCATCCGTTATTGAGACAGCACTTACTAAAAATAGGAAAGCCGCACTATGGTTAGCTTTTGGGGGGGTCTTGCCAGAGATACCCTACGTCCTAATTGCCATTTGGGGTGTGAGCTATGCTGATGTATTACAAGGCTATAAATCAATTATAACCGTAGCTGTGGGTCTTGTTTTTATTCTTATCGGTATTCGTTATGTGTTTATAAAAAACAAGATAGCGCCTATAAAGGAGTTTAAATCAGATAGAGGGGGACATAATTATCTATACAATGGATTTTTATTAGCGCTTGCCAATCCTCAGTTAATATTTTATTGGCTTACTTGGCTTTTACTTATTCAAACGGGAATGGTTACAGACCTCACTGACGGTTTAATTAGTCTGGATTTTACGGGAACCTATTTTTACTCTACAAGAATTGCATTTGCATTAGGAGCTGTATTTGGTGCTTTTTTGGTGTTATGGATTTACGTTAAATTAGCTAGTCGATATAAAGCCAAACTAATTCATATTATGGGGAACAAGCTAACGGTTATTGTAGGCTTGGTATTTATGATCCTGGGAGTTTTGGCTATAGTGAAAATTTTTTTCAAGTAGCTAAATGGAGTCTACTTAATGAGCAGGCCTCAAAATCCAAATATCTTTTTTCTTTTCTTTTGCTATATTAAAATTTCGAGTTGCTTGTTCTTCAGTAGAACCAGCAAAAAAACCTATTCGGTAGAGGTCGTTTTCATAGGCTAAAATTTCAGCATCTTCAAAATTCCCCAACCAATTATTCCAAAGTTCATAAGCTTGGTTGTAGTTGTATGCCGTGCCCAGTATTATATAATATCCATCCTTATTAGCAGGTTGCTTATAGTTTGATATTGATGCTCCATCTTGGTCAGTAATTAATCTGAGAGGTGCCAAAGAATCTCCAACTAAAGAATCCGTTGCATATCCTCTATAGGTAGGTACGTAAACTGTTTTAATTACTTCTTTCGTAATCTCAACAGGTACTATATCATCCAGTATAATGGAGGTGTTTTCGGTGCTCATGGTAAACGATTTGGACTGATATCCATCTGCAAAAACGATTCCCATGCCTAACGCATTTTCTTCGCTAGTTTTAAAGCTGTAATTGCCCATCTCATCGGTAATGGCAAATTCACTTTGACCTTTAAGCAGCGGATTATTAAAGATAACATAGGCATTTTTTATTGGCTTTTCGCTTTTATTGACTACGGTTCCATTATGTGTATACGACGCTTTTGCTTCTTGAAAAGTAACCAAACTACCCCCGTCGTGGTCGATGCGGTTTACCAACGTCTGAATTTCATCCAAAAAAATAGAAAAGTCGTTTTTCTTGGAATTGAAGTCTATGCAATTGATTAAAATAGCTTGGTCATCATCACGGTGTTGATATTTATACAAATCGTATCCTCCAAGGCTTACATGACCGTTAGAACTCATAAACAAACATCCGTCATTTAGTATGGCATTAATCTCATTACCAGCACTATTAATAACAGAGCCTAAATTGATGGATTTTTGTATATTCTTTCCCGAAATATTAGCTACGTAAATATCATAGCCACCTTGTCCTCCAGGTTTATCTGATGAAAAGTATAACGCTTGATTGAGTTCATCCATAAATGGGAAAGCATAATTATTCTCTTCGTCAGATACGAGGATAGTTGGCTTAGTCCAAACTCCTTTTTTTTGAGTAAATAAAAAGAGACCACTTTTATGGGTAACAGAATCAATTAGACTCGCAATTGCACTGTGTCCATCGTTAAAAAAAGCTACAGATCCGAATCCCAAATTAGTTAGTCCCTGCAATACTTCTTTTTTATGGTATAAGTTTCCTTCGCAGTCTTTATCGAAAGACATCATTTTTCCGTTAAGGGAAGAATAATATTTTGAGTTAAAATGGGTAATGTTAGAAAAAGTAGTAGCCGTATAAAAACGGGCCGATTGACGGATGTTGTTTAAATCGCTTGCTATTTGCGCTACAAGCAATGTAGCCCGAGGATTCTCAGAAGCCTTAGTGTACTCTGTAAAAAATTCTTTTGCTAGTGCATCCTTATCATTGGCAGCTAAAGTATTAGCAAATCTTAAAAAATCGCCTGCGGCAAACTTTCCTTTTTCTAATTCTGCATAGAATAGTGCCTCT
>DGBH01000147.1:0-161 GCA_002384205.1 Bacteroidetes bacterium UBA4009 | reverse complement strand
AAAAATAAAGAAAAGAGTAGCTTATTGGTATTATTTAATGCTGCTTATGGACTGCGCGGCTAAAAAACCCCCGCTCCAAGCCGCTTGAAAATTAAACCCACCTGTAATAGCATCGATATTTAATAACTCACCAACGGCATGTAGATTTTGGTGGTTTTGTA
>DGBH01000027.1:9513-10090 GCA_002384205.1 Bacteroidetes bacterium UBA4009 | reverse complement strand
GCTCTTCCGATCTGAGATGATCAAAAATAATATCCCATTTGATTCAGAATATTATCCCAACAAAAACCATAGTATCTACGGAGGCAAAACAAGATTACATCTGTATACCAAGATGACAGATTTTGTAATCAAAAATTTGTAATTCAATTTTAAAATTTATTTTTACCCGCAAATTATTCAAACTATATGAGTCAAAATAATCACCCTAAGGGATTGTACATTTTGTTCTTTACAGAGATGTGGGAGCGTTTCGGTTACTATTTAATGCTCGGCATTTTTTCCTTGTACATGCTCGATTCTTGGGAAAACGGCGGTATGGGATTTGGAAGCCTTCAAAAATCTGATATTTACGGAACATATTTAGGATTGGTTTATCTAACACCCTTTTTAGGTGGTTTATTGGCAGATAGGGTTTTAGGATACCGTAAATCAATCATTGCCGGCGGACTACTCATGGCCGCAGGATATTTAACTTTATCCATTCACGATACTTCTGCGTTTTTTGTGGCGCTTACCCTTATCATTATCGGAAATGGTTTCTTCAAACCGAATATTTCTACCTTGTTAGGTAATTTAT
>DGBH01000027.1:7034-9306 GCA_002384205.1 Bacteroidetes bacterium UBA4009 | reverse complement strand
GGTGCAGGTATAGGCATGCTTATTGGAGTTGCCACTTTTGCCCTTGGACAAAAAACCGTAAAAGAAGCCGATGTGATAAGACCTTTGGAAGAAGGAGATATGAGCACCGGAAAAATATTAAGTCTTACCTTATTGCCTATGATTATTTTCGGGGTATTGGGTTATTTAATTCCAGGAAACTTGTTGGGTACAGATACCAACGATGCCTTTATCTTTGGATGTATACCGGTGGTAGGTTTCTTTATTTACCTCTACGCTAAGGCTAATGAACAAGACAAAAGACCTATTGGAGCATTACTCGCGGTATATGCTTGTTTAGTGATATTTTGGGCGGTATTCCATCAAAACGGAGATGCACTTACGGTATGGGCAGAAGACTTTACCGAAAGAACAATGCCTGAAGCATTTGGCAATGCCGTAGATAAAGTGGGTATGGCACAAACCGTAACCTATCTTGGTGATAGTACAGAAGCTAAAAGTGCAGCGTACTTCAGTAACCTAAGTCCAGAAAAAATTCCACAACAAGGGAGTTCATTAAAATTGGTTTCTACCGAATTATATCAATCCATTAACCCGTTTTGGGTAGTGTTGCTTACTCCTATTCTAGTTGGGTTTTGGGGATTCTTACGCAGAAAGAAAAAAGAGCCATCTACGCCTACCAAAATTGCGATTGGTTTAGTGATTACCGCCCTATCCGCATTGGTAATGGCAGGAGCGGTAGCGGCGTCCAACGATCTTTCGATAAAAGCCAGCAGCGTATGGCTCATAGCAAGTTATGGGGTTATTACGTTGGGGGAGCTATGTCTTTCTCCGATGGGACTATCCTTGGTTTCTAAGCTCAGCCCTCCACGAATTACAGCGCTGATGATGGGCGGATTCTTCTTGAGTACATCCATTGGCAATAAGTTGTCTGGTATGCTTTCGGGTATGTGGGAAGGCTTTGCAGATAAGAAAAATTTCTTTTTTATGAACTTCGGGTTAGCCATGGCGGCAGCGGTTATGATGATCTTATTACTGCGTTGGTTGAATAATGTAATGAAAGAAAAAGGCATTTATTAAAATTAGAATATTTTTACCAAAAATTAAATCAAAACAATATGAGTGAAGAAGTAATCTTAGAAGAATACAAAGACGACCAATGGCCTGACGGTGGCACAGAAAAGCAGCCTAGAGGTCTGATGACCTTATTTTTCTCAGAGATGTGGGAGCGTTTTTGCTACTACGGTATGAGAACATTGTTGACCTTATTTTTAGTAAAGTCATTAATGAAAGGCGATGCGGAAGCATCTCTAATTTATGGTGCTTACACGAGTTTGGTGTATGCTGCTCCAATATTAGGCGGTAAAATGGCAGATAAATTCTTAGGATACCGATACGCGGTAATGCTTGGAGCTGTTTTGATGGCCATTGGCGAGTTTATTATTTTAGGTGGTACAGAACACATGCTCATGATAGGTATGGGAGCTTTAATTGTAGGAAACGGCTACTTTAAAGCCAATATTTCAACCATCGTAGGTAAATTATACAAAGACAACGATCCAAGAAGAGATTCTGGATTTACGATTTTTTACATCGGTATCAATATCGGTGCTTTATTGGCAACAACCATTGTAGCCTATGTAGGCGAAACTTATGGTTTTGAATACGGTTTTGGATTAGCAGGTTTAGGTATGCTTTCAGGGCTGTTTATTTTCTGGGCGGGTAGAGATAATTATGCTGCGGCAGAAGGTCTTGAAATTACAGCGGCGGGTAAAGCTAAGATGCTAGGTCCATTGAATGGCGTACAAGTAGTTTCTTTAGGTTCGTTATTATTGATCCCAGCATGTTACTTCTTAATTCAACAGAATACCTGGATGACCTATTTACTTTTAGCCTTATTTGGTTTGGTAATTTATACCTTATTAAATGCAGGACTGAAAGAAGATAAAGAGCTAGGCGTGAAAATTTGGTTTGATAGAATGGTTGCATTAATTATTTTAATGTTAATCAATATTTCATTTTGGGCATGTTTTGAACAAGCAGGAACCTCACTTACCTTGTTTGCAGATCGAAATGTAGATAGAGGAATATTCGGTTGGGAAATGCCAGCAAGTATGACTCAGTTTTTCAATCCTTTCTTCATAATCGTATTTGGGTCTATTTTCTCTGTGTTATGGGTGAAATTGGCTAAATTGGGTAAAAATCCAAGTATTCCTCAGAAATTTGCTTTAGCATTTGTGCAATTAGGCTTAGGGTTCTTGGTAACCATGATCGGCTTAAAGTTTGTAGATGC
>DGBH01000027.1:888-6703 GCA_002384205.1 Bacteroidetes bacterium UBA4009 | reverse complement strand
ATGGGAGCATGGTTCTTGAGTTTTGCGGGTGCCAACTACCTAGGCGGTATTATTGCATCGTTAACAGGCGGACATGAAGGCGGAGAGGCTTTAACAGCGGCTCAGACCTTGGTTAATTCAACGGATGTATTTGCCATCTTAGGATATGTACTTCTTGGCATTGCTGCCTTGGTATTTATACTGAACGGACCTATCAAAAAACTAATGCACGGAGTAGAGTAGTAATCTATTCTTAAAATTAAACATAAAAAATCCGAACTTATCCAGTTCGGATTTTTTTATTTGCAGTAACGGTGGAAGAAGTATGGAAGGTAGTCTACATTGCCAGTAGACAAGAGAAGAAAGTGGCGGTACGCTTGGCACAAGAAGGAATAGAATATTTTTTACCGCTATACCAGAAGCTAAGCCAATGGTCAGATCGCAAAAAATGGGTAGAATTACCCTTGTTTAACGGCTATTTATTTGTAAAACCTACAACCTTGCAACGCGACAAAGTGCTGAGCTTACAAGGTGTGGTCGCTTTTGTGCGTTACAACAAAGAAGATGCCATTGTAAAGCAAACAGAAATCGAGATTATTAAGCAAGTACTGGAATCGGGATATGCGCTAGAGTCCTATACCAAACCAGAAGATTTTACCGTAGGCGACGAAGTACTCATTACAGAAGGAGCCCTCATCGGGCACAAAGGCGAGATTCTTCGCCACAATAACAAAGAATATTTTTTAGTGAGTTTCGAGACGCTTGGACAAAGTATCAAAATAGAATTACCTGTTTATAGTTTCAAAAAACATAGTTAAGCGCAGCCTGTGCGTATTTTTTGGCAAGTGGATTAACGAATACATCTAAAAATGTGCTTATTTGCAGTAAGTTAAAATCAATCTAGATTTGAAAGATCATAAAATCGCAATTATTGGCTTAGGTTATGTGGGTTTGCCACTTGCTGTAGAGTTTGGTAAGCAATACGATACCATTGGTTTTGACATTCACCAAGGAAGGATTGACGAGTTGAGAAGAGGAGAGGATTCTACCTTAGAGGTGGAGCCAGAAGACTTAAAAAAATCATCTCGATTATCGTACACGGTTAACTTAGCCGATATTGCTTCGTGCAATACCTTCATCGTAACGGTTCCTACACCGATCGACAAGAATAAACGTCCAGACCTTACGCCCTTGGAAAAAGCAAGTGCTTCTATAAGTAAGGTGTTGAAAAAAGGAGATATCGTAATCTATGAGTCTACGGTATATCCAGGTTGCACAGAAGAAGTGTGTGTGCCTATCTTAGAAGCAGGAAGCGGACTAAAATTTAACGAAGATTTTTTCTGTGGCTACTCGCCAGAGCGAATTAATCCAGGAGATAAAGTACATACGGTTACCAAAATACAAAAAGTAACCAGTGGTTCAACTCCTGAAATAGCGGAAGTGGTAGACCAATTGTATAAATCGGTGATTACCGCTGGAACCTATAAGGCGTCTTCGCTAAAAGTAGCCGAAGCAGCGAAAGTGATTGAAAACTGCCAACGCGATTTGAATATCGCTTTTGTAAATGAACTGTCGCTCATCTTTGAACGACTGAATATAGATACCCTTTCGGTACTAGAAGCTGCCGGCACCAAGTGGAACTTTTTACCCTTCCGACCAGGATTAGTAGGCGGTCATTGTATCGGAGTAGATCCGTATTATCTTACCTA
The DNA here is from genome assembly GCA_002384205.1 of Bacteroidetes bacterium UBA4009. Taxonomy (GTDB): domain Bacteria; phylum Bacteroidota; class Bacteroidia; order NS11-12g; family UBA9320; genus UBA9320. The sequence continues at coordinate 5,015 of DGBH01000027.1, read as the reverse complement.
CAAGGCCGAAGAAGTAGGCTATAACCCTCAAGTTATTTTGTCAGGCCGACGTATCAACGATGCGATGGGTGCGCATGTGGCTAAGAAAGTAGTGAAGTTGATGATTGATAGAGGTCAAACGATCAAAAACAGTAAAGTGCTAATGCTCGGTATTACCTTCAAAGAGAATTGTCCGGATATTCGTAATTCGAAAGCGATAGATGTTTACACGGAATTGACGGATTTTGGAATCGACGTGGATGTATATGATCCTTGGGCAAATGCTTTAGAAGTAAAACACGAATACGATGTAGACCTATGTACAGAACTGGGTGACAATTATGGCGCGATAATACTGGCGGTTTCGCATGATAAATTTAGAGCCATCGATATCAGTACCTTAAAAGCAAACGATGCCGTGGTGTTTGATATCAAAGCCTTTTTTGACGTAACGGAAATAGACGCCAGATTATAATGGAATTGGATAAAGCTCTTGCCAGTAAAATTCAAGACGCTTCGTTCCTAGTGACAGGTGGCGCTGGTTTTATTGGAACCAATATCGTAGAAACGTTGTTAGCACATGGTGCGGGTAAAGTACGTGTGTTGGATAATTTATCCAATGGCTACATCGAAAATGTTAATGAATTTAAGGATAACCCTCGCTATGAATTTATAGAAGGCGATATACGTGATCTAGCAACATGCCAAAAAGCAGTGGCAGGTATAGCGTACGTAACCCACCAAGCAGCGTTGGGCTCTGTTCCTCGTTCTATCGAGAATCCCATTCAATCCAATGAAGTAAACGTCACAGGATTTCTGAATATGTTGGTGGCTGCCAAAGAAAGCGATACGCTTCAAAAAATGGTGTATGCTGCATCTTCTTCTACGTTTGGCGACCATCCCGCACTTCCTAAAGTAGAAGGGCATGAGGGTAAGCCGCTTAGCCCGTATGCCGTGACCAAAGCGGTAAACGAACAGTATGCCGATGTATTCTCCTCTATTTATGGATTACATACCATCGGACTGCGGTATTTCAATATTTACGGCCCAAGGCAAAATGCCAATAATCCGTATGCTGCTGTGATTCCTATTTTTTGTAAAGCCTTTATGGATGGTAAAGCGCCACACATTAATGGAGATGGCGAAACGAGTCGTGATTTTACATTTGTAGATAATGCCGTTCAAGCAAATCTACGCGCTTTATTTTCCAATAACGTGGGAAAACATGAGGTGTTTAACGTTGCCTGTGGAGAGCAAACTTCACTCAATGAAATGATTGCCATTCTGAATGCTATCTCGGAAAGTGAACTCATTCCTGTCTATGGTCCAGAGCGTCAAGGGGATGTAAAGCACTCATTAGCAAGTATTGATAAAATAAAGAGAACCCTGGATTACGCTCCACAAGTATATTTTAAGGACGGACTAAAAAAAGTGTACGCGTGGTATAAAAAGAAGGCAAAAATCGAGTAGTTTTGCTACTCGTTATTTAATATAACTAGCTACATAAAAGAAGTGCTAACAAAAATGAGTTTATATCGTACGGCTACTGTAAAGAGTGCTAACCTATGGAATGTTATCCTAGTTGCGTTTCTTGTGGATAGAGTGTCTAAGCATGCATATCTGTGTGCTCATGAAAATAAATATCTTTGTAGCTTGTTACCCACTCCTGCATCTGAAGATGGCTATTTAGCATCCCCATATTACCGATTTCCTTGAAAGAAGTAAGGGTAAGGAATGGTGTGTTCTTCGTTTCAGTCGTTGGGACTGAGGTGGCGAAGCTGCATAAGATGAATACGAAGAGAAGAATACGTACATACACGGATAATACGATAGATGCGTAATGAAAGCACTAAATGCTAACCCTGCAGCAACGGTTATGGGAGTAGAGGAAAACGAAAATACACATACCAATCAAATGGCTCAGGAGGCAAGTGCAGGAAAGAGCTCCCTATCACCCTATGCGTTAAGTGGGTCAAAGAGATTATTTGATTTGTGCTTTAGCTTGGCTGTGTTACCCGTTGCGCTAACCTTGATCATTCTTGTTTTTATACTTTATCCCTTTATAGATGGTTTTCCTATTCTCTTCCGTCATGAGCGAATAGGTGTTTCGAGTAAGAGATTTTATTTGTATAAAATCCGTACCTATAAAAAGAACGAACCTTCATCTGGCCCAAAGGACAATCACCATGATTTAGTAGTAGTTCCTGTGTTAGGCAATCTATTGCGAATGAGTCGTATCGATGAATTGCCCCAAATCTGGAATATCCTAAAAGGCGATATGAGTTGGGTAGGTCCTCGGCCCGAGCAGTCTCAATTTGTAGATAAAATTATTGCGGAGTACCCAAAATACGATGCACGTCATGCGGTTAGACCTGGAATTACGGGTTTAGCGCAAATCAATAATCCCAATGCAACAATTGAAGATCACCAAGAGAAATTAATTTTTGACATCGAATACACTCAAAAAGCAAGTTTCCGCTTAGATCTTCACATTTTATGGCGCAGTTTGGTGGTGGTTTTGACCAAAAAATAAGCCGCCGTTACCTCTAACGAAATACCTATGTACAAAATGAAATTCTATTATTTTACGTTATTGATAGTCCTGAGTCAGTCGGCATTTAGCCAAGGATGGCTAGGTAAAGATTTAAGTAATATTAATGTTAAAGAATTGACTAATGCTCAGCGCGACGAGGTAAAGCGATCGGCTAAACTTCAAGGATTGAATGATGCTGATATGGAAGCAATTGCCAGATCTAGAGGAATGAGCTTGGATGATTTTAGAGATATTCGGGCGAGTGATGGCGAAAAAATAGGAAAAAAAGACAAAGATACTTCTTCCTCAAATCGACAAGAAGTGAGTGAAAATGTGCTTCAAACTACGGTAGCTATTTATGGGCAGGAATTATTTGAAAACAGTAATTTAAATTTTCTACCTAGCAGTAATCTCGCCCCAACGGCAGATTACATCTTAGGGCCAAATGATCATTTGGATATTCGTATTTACGGGTTACAAGAACAAAACATGGAAGTGGTAGTCGCCACGAACGGTTCCATTGTAATACCCTACGGTGGGAAAATTATGGTAAGCGGCTTAACCTTAGCGCAGGCAGAGCGTACGCTTATCAATCAACTTAAAAAAGTAGGATTTGCTTCTTTAAGCACAGGGAAAAGTCAACTGAAAATACAGATCACCGAGTTCAGAACGATTCAAGTGATGGTTTGGGGTGCAAAACAATCAGGCGCCTATTACTTGCCTAGCTTAGCTACGGGTTTTCATGCATTGTTCGCGTCAGGGGGGCCTGGTTTAAACAGGAGTTATCGAAATATTCACATTATTCGAAACGGTAAAACCATTCGTGTAATGGATTTATACGAATTTTTAGCGAAAGGTTCGCGTGCATCGGATATTACCCTCCAAGATAATGACATCGTTTTTATACCGTATTACGATCGCAGAGTGCGGCTACGTGGCGAAATCAAAACCCCCGCGGTGTTCGAATTGCTGCCCAACGAGCATTTACAATCGGCTATAACGTATGCGGGTGGATACACAGAAATAGCCTACCAAGACGTAGTTGAAGTATTGCGTTATGGTGGTGCTCAAAAAGAATTATTTACGGTGCGCTCAGAAGAATTGGCTAATTTTAAACTGCTAGGTTCTGAAATTGTAACTGTTTCTTCGATTATGGATCGCTACAGTAATCGGGTAAAAGTAGAAGGAGCTGTAGAGCGACCTGGCTACTACTCGATGGCCGATGGCATTGATTTGAAAAAAGCTATAGAAAATGCAGGTGGTTTAAAACCTAGTGCTGTAAAAGAGTATGTGTTATTATTCCGTGAACCGCGTGATGGTCAAAATCACTATTATTCGTATCGCTTAGATTCGATTTTAGCCGGAAGCATACAGGTAGACTTGCAAGAGAATGATTTGATCTTGGTTGGAGATAGTCTGGATATGAACCGAGAAGATAAAGTACATATTTATGGTGATGTCAATAAACAAGGGGACTATCTGTTTGGAGAAGGCATTACGGTAAGTAAGCTGTTATTTCTTGCAGGTGGATTTGAACAAGAGGCCTTAACCAGTAAAATTATTATTTCTAGAAAAGTAGAGGATGAAACACAACTCGCAATTATTAATGTGTTAA
>DGBH01000027.1:338-717 GCA_002384205.1 Bacteroidetes bacterium UBA4009 | reverse complement strand
TGCGCGAAGGGATTTTTGGAACGATAAGGCATTAAATGAATTTGTGTTAAAGCCAGGGGATGTTGTCACCGTCAGCCGTAACCCATACTACCGTGATCAGGTTTATGTAACGTGCGAAGGAGAATTTAAGGTGCCAGGGGTATATCCTATGGCCAGTAGAAATCAGTCGTTATATGATATTTATATGCAAGCCGGTGGATCAAATCAATACGGTAATGTGGACGGAAGTACGCTCATCAGACAACGAAAGGTTCAAATCTCAACAGCGAAAGGCGAATCCTTAAAATCAAAAGTATTGAATGAGATTTATGCGCAAGATACATTAAATAAAGTAGATAAACTGGATTATAAGCCAGATAGTCTTGTCATTGATACCATT
>DGBH01000027.1:0-148 GCA_002384205.1 Bacteroidetes bacterium UBA4009 | reverse complement strand
CCAGACAGTCTTGTCATTGATACCATTGTAATCGGGGGGTATCGTAATTTCGAAACCACAGCCAAGTCCTTTTATTTACAACCGGGTGACCGATTTATTATTCCAACCATAGAATCTACGGTGAGTATTTTAGGAGAAGTATATAATC
>DGBH01000029.1:6778-11205 GCA_002384205.1 Bacteroidetes bacterium UBA4009 | reverse complement strand
ATACTTTTAAAGTATGAGGGATACATTCAACGCGAACAAGAAATGGCAGATAAGCAGCATCGTTTGGAGGATGTAAAAATTCCAGATGAAGTAGATTATCACCAAATGCCAAGTTTAAGCATGGAGTCTCGTTTGAAGCTGTCAGATATTCGACCTGTGACTATTGGGCAAGCAAGTCGAGTAAGTGGAGTTTCTCCGAGTGACGTTTCGGTGATTTTGATCCATTTGGGTCGATAGTTCCACGTGAAACACCTTGCTCAGTATTTCTGAAACGAAATAGAGCGATTTAAGAACACTTCTGTTTCCTAGAGATGAAATCTATGGGCTGATGTTGAGATAGTTGAATTTGAATGATGTCTTTTTTGAAGTAGTAAAAACAACTTAAATAACTGTAAAACAATTAGTTAGTGGCGTCTGTCCAGTCTCCATGCTCACGAATGAGGTCAATTAATGCGTCTACCGCTTCTGCTTCGGCAATGTTTTTTCGCACCATTGTTTTTTCTTTGTAGAGATTAATTTTTCCAGGACCCGTTCCAACATATCCATAATCTGCATCGGCCATTTCGCCAGGACCATTTACTATGCATCCCATAATACCAATTTTCAACCCTTTGAGATGAGAAGTTCGTTGACGAATTTTTCCTGTCGTTTCTTGAAGGTCGAATAATGTTCTTCCACATGATGGACAAGAAATGTATTCCGTTTTTGAAATTCGAGTTCTTGTAGCTTGTAAAATTCCGAATGAAGTGGAATTAATTGTACGAAGAGCTTGTTTGGCGGTGATCCAAATTCCATCTCCGTAACCATCAATTAGAATACTCCCGGCATCGCTTGATGAATGAAGTTGAAAAGTTTCTTCGTCCGTTTCAGGATAAGTATATTTCAAAATGAAAGGGTTATTTATTCCCATACTATACAAATCATGTATGACCTTCCGTAGAACTTGTGTTTTGTTTTCAAACTGAGTTTCTATAACTAAAATAGCATTTGGGTGATTTAAATTATCTTCACTTGCCTTAAATTCTCCTTTCGGACAATAGAAATAAGGCTGGTTTACAGTGATCAATTCAGTTGACAACGGATAATACCCCGATTTTCCTTGATAGTCTGTTAGCCACAAGTCGTAATCGACAACAATTCCGATTGTTCCAGGCGTTTCAAAGTCTAATTTATTGGAGCCAATGTATACGTAATCAGCAGCTTGGTCCATTATGTTCCATTTGTCTAATTCTATGGAATAGGTATATCCAAAACCAAAGAAATTGGCGGGCTTAATATTTGTTTTGTCACTTAAATCGGCTATAACTATAGGAACGTGCCCATGACCAATATTGTTGATGACCGCTGATTCTGAACGGACATGGTCAAATGGAGAATGGGGTAAGGAGTCGTAGCCCTTAATCTCGAGTATATTCTTTTGATTATTGTATTTCTCAACTAATTTTCGTGCGACTGGAATCTCAAATTCCGGTTCTTCCGTTAACGAAACTCGAACTGTATCGCCGATTCCGTCCTCCAACAAAGCGCCAATTCCGACGGCAGATTTTATTCTTCCATCTTCACCATCACCTGCTTCTGTAACTCCAAGATGCAAAGGATAGCAATGACCATTTTGAAGCATTTTAGCACACAACAGTCGATATGCCTGTACCATAACGATAGTATTGCTAGCTTTCATAGAAACTACGATTTCGCGATAGTCGTTTTTCTCGCAAATTCGAATGAATTCTAAGGCAGATTCAACCATTCCCTCTGGAGTATCTCCATATCTCGATAATATGCGATCGGAAAGAGATCCATGATTGGTGCCTATGCGCATAGCAGCTCCTTTCTCTTTGCATAGGAGTACAAGGGGCGTGAATTTTTCTTCAATTCTATGCAATTCAGCTAAATAGCTTTCGTCTGTGTATTTGTGTTCTTCAAACTTTTTCTTGTCGGCATAGTTTCCTGGGTTAACGCGTACTTTGGCTACAATACCTGCCGCAACTTCTGCTGCATTTGGCGTAAAATGAATATCTGCAACGATGGGTGTATCGTACCCTAATTTTCGCAAACCGTCCTGAATAAGGGCAAGATTAAAGGCTTCGTTTTTACTAGGAGCGGTTAGTCGAACTAGTTCGCATCCCGCATCTATCATGCGCACAGACTGATCAATGGACTTTTGTGTATCCATACTATCTGTTGTTGTCATAGATTGAAGTCGAATCGGGTTTGCGCCACCGAAACCAACAGGCCCAACATGTACTTCTAATGTCTTTAGCCTACTGCGATTGAATGGATCGTTGCAATATTTTTTCATTATTTTTATAACATTCTTGAGTTTCGATTGTTTAATAGTGAAGCAAAGTTACATTATGCGTCTGTAAGAAAGCAGTATAATTGTTAATAATTGCAGGAATTATAAGTTAAATGAATTATCTTTGAAGCCGTATGAGCGCAGAAAAATTACAATATTCAGACATTAAATTCTCCGACAAACACAACGAAGAGTTTTATAAAGTCTTGAGAAACAGAGTTATGGGTTATTTTAAAACGAGTGGAAAATCTCGGTTTGGTAACGCCAACATGGTTATTAAGACCATTTTCATGTTTGGAATTTACTTTATTCCTTTCGCATTGTTGTTAACAGTCGTGACTAATCCATTCTTAGCTTTTGGACTTTGGTGTCTAATGGGATTCGGAATGGCAGGAATAGGACTTTCTGTTATGCACGATGCAAATCATGGTGCGTATTCTAAAAATCAAAACGTAAACAAGTGGGTAGGATATATCATTCATACCATTGGCGGAAGTGATATCACCTGGAGAATTCAACACAATGTATTGCACCACACCTTTACAAATGTAGATGGAATGGATGAAGACATCGATCCAGGAAAATCAATGCGTTTTTCTCCGCATGCTCCGCGTTTGAAAGGACACAGATTCCAACATATTTATGCTTGGTTTTTATATGGATTGATGACAATTTTGTGGTTTACAAATAAAGACATCAAACAAGTGAACCGATACCACAAAATGGACCTTTTGAAAACCCAAGGGATTTCATATCGTAAGGCTTTGGCAGGAATTATTTTGTCAAAAACACTATATGTTGCCTGTTTACTAGGATTACCGTTGTTGTTGAGTCCTGTATCATGGTATTTAACGCTAATCGGGTTTTTCGTTATGCATTTTATTGCAGGGGTTTGGTTAGGAATTATCTTTCAACCGGCGCACTGTGTTCCTTCAAGTAATTATCCTCGACCAGATGCTTCTGGAAACATCGAAGCGGATTGGGCGGTTAGTCAATTGTATAACACGGCAAACTTTGCTCCTGGAGCTCGTTTTTTCACCTGGTATGTTGGTGGTTTGAATTATCAGGTAGAACATCACTTGTTCCCAAACATTTGTCATGTCCATTATCGAAAAATCTCTAAGATTGTTCGCGAAACAGCATCGGAATATAAGTTACCGTACAACAGTTTTAAAACGTTTGGAATGGCGTTAAAAGAGCACGGCAAGATGCTGTATAACTTGGGTCACTACGATAACGCGCCAGGTCTGCACTAATCATGACCTTAGAAACGCTCAGAACGTATTGTTTATCCAAAGCATTTACTTCGGAGCATTTACCTTTTGACGATAGAACACTTGTGTTTAAAGCAGGCAGTAAAATGTTCGCGCTTGTTGATATTGATGCTGCTAAATCGGTCAATTTAAAATGCGACCCGGAACGAGCAATAGAATTGCGAGAATCTTTTCCCGAAATACAGCCTGGTTATCACATGAGTAAAGCACACTGGAACACTGTTTCTTTGCTCGGATCCCTAGAAGATAAAATGATTTTTGAACTAATTGATCATTCTTATGATTTGGTGGTCAATAGTCTAACGAAAAAAGAAAACGTATCCTTTGAGAGTTGATAAATATTTATGGTGCGTGCGTCTGGCTAAAACGCGCTCTATTTCTACCGAATGGATTAAGAAAGGGAGGGTGCGTATTGATGGTGAACAAATAAAACCCTCCAGAAACATTAAACTAAACGAAGTCATCCAAATTACAAGAAATGCAGCTCAGTTTTCATTTAAAGTTGTTGGTTTTGTAGAAAGAAGAGTGGGCGCAGCTATTGCAAAGGACCTAATTCAAGACATAACGCCTTTAGAAGAGCTTGAGAAGCACAAAACGTATATAGCGTCACAATCTGTGTATAGAAAATTTGGCGAAGGGAAGCCGAACAAAAAGGACAGAAGAGACCTGGATGATTTCCTCGAGAATTGGGAGTGATTCATGGCTAAGGCAAAAAGTACATCTAAATCTATATGAAGATATAGTAAAGTATTATTCGTTGTTCACCTTTTCCAATCACCTACCCATTTGCAGGCTTCAAGCTGAAGCAAAAGTGCCATTTCTCGCTGTTTTTGTGGTTACTACAATCGATCTTCTAT
>DGBH01000029.1:0-6709 GCA_002384205.1 Bacteroidetes bacterium UBA4009 | reverse complement strand
CATCTCGCTTGTATTGTTTGATTCTGTACTAAAGGAATGCTAGCTTATAGTATATTTATTTTTATCAAATCTTCATTTCTGAGAATACAATGCCCTTCATGAAATTTTGATACAAAAAAAATGCCCTGAATGATCAGGGCATTTTTCAATTAATTAATTTAAATGTTATTGAATTACTATTTTCTTTGTAATCTTCTGAGAATCTAGCTCAACGGTACAATGATAAATACCCGCCTTTAAATTTAGGTTATTCAATTCTATAGAATTTTGATCTATTTTTTTGAGTGAATAAACCTCTGTACCATTCATCGCGTAGATGTTTACAGAAAGAATTAATTCATCCTTTACTACTATTCTTAGGTTGTTTGAAGTTGGATTTGGATAAAGCTTGAGCGTAGTTGCAGTTTCAAGCTCTTCCATACCATTCAAACCATCAAGATTCGTAGCCCTAACAATTCTTCTACAGAAATAACCTAATGTAGAATCAATATATGCACTTGATTTTACTGGCCCCATGTTTGGGTTTGTAAGTAATCCGTCAGCTGCAATTTGAGTTCCTGTTCCAGGAGCAAAGCCTAATTGTTGTGCAACACCTTCAACAAAAGCAGCATTCCAAAGATCCCATGGAGATGCTTCCCCCGGATTCCCTGTTAGATAAGGAAATACATTATCAACAGGTGCTCCTATTACAGTCCCCTGAAAATCAGTCGTTCCAGTCGCTATTCCAGATGCTGCTTGTGCAGCTATAGTATAAGGGTCATTTCCCGCATTTACAGGAGCTAAAACATCATTATTTCCGAGCAGATTTGCTTTCGCCATGACATCATAAGAACCACTAATTTCTGTTGTTATTAAACCTGCAGAAGGAACCGAAACGTTACCTGAAGTATATATGGCAACAGGATCAGTTGGACAATGAACAGCACACATTGGAACTTCACCAGCTTCTAACCAGCTCAAATCTCCCATTCCACCACCCATACTACATACCATATGAACATCATTAGAATAACCAGGAGTATTTACCATGTTATATATTCCTCCGTATCCGTCCCAATCTCCTATCTCAGTCGTATCTATAAGAGCTGTTGTAATTCCCGTTACAGGGTCAACACTTAAAAATTTAGGAAGTGTAATCTCTGCATATTTATCAACTGTTGCATAACCCAAGGCTACCCATCCGCCAGAACCTTGTCCAGAGAGAATAATTCTAGATGTATCAATTCCATATGTGTTCCCATTATTTTCATAATCTTGTCTGAAAAAACGAACTGCACTTTTAGTGTCTTGAATTGCACGGTAAACAGCTTTCATTAAACTAGCTCCTTTCTCCGCTTGAGTTGCAGCACCAGGGTTCCATCCTAATCTATATTCAAGATTTGCCACTACATAACCACGCTTTGCATAACTTTGACAAATTGCTGTTGTAGCTAAATCTTGCCGCATACCAGTGGGGTTTCCGTTGTATATAATCGGCGCAAAAGTTCCTGTATGTAGAACAATAACTAACGGTCTCTCCGTTTCCGTATCTCCATCTGGCTGGTATAAATCAAATTCTAATGCTGCAACACCATTTGTACCAGTTGGAATATAAGGAACACCCTGACTTGCGCCTATGACAGACAAGTTTGCGCCGTAAACGATATTATTATCTACGGTGAAATTCGTAAAAACTTCATCGATATATCTTTGAGGCTGAGCATAAGAGCTTCCAAGAATAGCCCCGCAACTTAAAAAAGTTAAAATTATTTTTTTCATGTTATTTATGTTTGAGTTGCCCTAAATTTAGAGAATATTCTGTAAAATCTATCTATTTATCTTTTTTATCTTTCCAATCAAAGGATAAAGTGGTATAAATCATTCTCCCAATAAACGGCCCCCCATAAACTTGTAGGACTTTGTTGTTGAGTAAATTAGACGCTCCTATTTTGATCGTAAGGTTCGCTTTTTCTATCTTTTTATTAACCTGAGCGTCGAGAAGACCATAAGAAGGAACACTGCCTGTAAATTGAGGAGATCCTTCATAAATAAAGCCTTCTATCCATTTGTAATTCACATTAAATCCAAACCCCTTCACGCGCTTAATACTAAAATCTCTACCTCTAAATCCTATGTTAAACTTGTGCTCTGGAGTATTGTAAGATGGAATTATAGGGTCACTGGACTCCTTGTTCAGAACATTCCATGAATAATTTCCGTTGATTGCATAATGATCACCTAGACAATAGTTTAATCCAAAAGTTGCTCCCTGAGTAGTGATTTTTTCTTTTGAATTTGTTGCTACACGGTACACATCATTAATAGTTGGAGGGCCAAGAGGATTAAGGCTGATATCTGCACCAGTAGTATAACCTATAAAGTTGGTGTAAAAATTAAAGTAATAATTCATATCTAAATAAAGGTTATCAAATAGCAGTCCTCTATATCCCAATTCAATAGACCTTACTTTTTCAGGCGCAATTGGGTCTAAATTAAAGTAGGATAAAGAATCTGGGTTTTCTGTATTAAAGTAACTAATTAAAGATTCAATAGTAACCAATGAGTCATAGCCACTGATGTTTCCCACAAGCTTTGCTCGACCTACATTATAATACATATACTGATTTAATAGGGTTGGATTTCTTATAGCTGAAGTCACGGTACCTCTGAGTGTATGTTCTTTGTTAGGCTGCCAAATAAATGAAGCAGCAGGTGAAGGTAAAAAATCAAAATTTTGATTCTTATCAAGACGCATTGTTGCTTTAAAAATGAGTTTTTCCTCTAAAAAACGCTTTTCAATACCTGCGTAAACCCCAAATTCTTTGTTAATAATTCTGACCCCTCCCGTATCGCTAAATAAAGCCCCCTGAGATCTAGGTGTATATATTCGTCCGTTTGTACCTAAGGTAAACTTTGCAAATTTTGTGTCAAATATCTTTTCGGCGTGAACATGATAAAGTGCAGATTTGTCTTGAATTCTAGAGCCACCATCTAAGAAAGAAGTCTTACTAGTAATCTCTGTAAGTAAAGAATTAAAACGGGCGGTACCTGGCTCAAAATAATCCTGCCCTCCGTCGTAATTTTGAAATGCTTCATTTGCGAATGCTTCAGCCTCATCATGCCAAGCTGATATTAAGTAAGGATTAGCAGCGACAACAGAATCAACTGCTCCAATATTAAATATTGTACCTAGCTGTGGGACCCATTGTACATTAGGGTCTAAAGCACGCACTTGGTCTGTAACATTTTCTGTCCAATAGTCTCTATAACGTTTGTCCCAGTCAGAATCGTTAGACGCTGCGTCTTGCATTAAAAAAGCGGTTAATACAGCGTCATATGAATTACCCGCATCTTCATTTGTTGCGTAAGCACGGATAAAAAAATCATCTTTTTTCCTAAGTTCTAAGCGATTTTGAAAAAACACAATATCTTTCAAAGAAAACCTGTTATCCCCTTGATATACCGTGGTCCCCGTACCTAAATTAGAAGCATAAATAAACTCAACATCCTCAGTAAATAAATAATGAAACGCTGCTGATGCCTTTAAATTTTCTGTGTCGTAATCTACAATATCTTTTTCCCAGTAACCCGTGCGATGCCAGCGTCCCAGTCCAGGAGATTGTATCCTAGAATTTATATCTAGAGCATTATTAATGCTTGGAGATAAGTTTTCGTCTCCATATCGATTCACTGCATCATAGCCACCAACATTATTTTGGTCAGTGTCAAGTCCTTCTACAGAATTTGAATTGTTAGCAACCCAGTCATCGGCAGATAAGTAAGAGAAATTGAACTTAAACGCGAACTTGTCTTTACCTTCTTTGTTTTGAAACGCTTTCGCATAACGAACAGCATATTCATTTAAAAATCTTTCTCCTCCCTTCACGGAAGCGCTAAATCCCTGAAATTTAAAGGGGCTTTTGGTGTGCATACTAATAACGCCATTAAATGCATTTGGCCCATAAAACGCCGAGCTTGCACCGGAAACAACTTCGACCATCATCAAATCTAGCTCTGAAGCTCCTAAAAAGTTACCTAAGGCAAAATTTAATCCCGGGGAGGCATTATCAACACCATCTATAATCTGTAAAGTTCTTACAGGAGAAGTGCTATTGAAGCCTCTGGTATTTATAACTTTAAACCCTAAACTTGCTGATGTTAAATCAACGCCTTTCATATGGCTTAATCCTTCATAGAAATCAGTTGAAGGCGTTTCTTGAATCTCTGAAAGAGACATCGTTTCTATGGAAAGTGCAGATTCTTTTTCTCTATCACTTGCAAAAACTCTTACATTTACTTCACCCAGATTCAAGGTGGAACTTTTCAGTCGTATTAATAATTCGTTAGATACAGATGTTACCTGAGTGATAAGTTCTTCATACCCAAAATAGGATGTAATAAGTTCAATAGGAAATTCTTGATCAATTGTTATTGTGAAGAAACCTTTTTCGTCCGAAAATGCGCCAAGATTAAAACCCTTGACTTTTACTTTGGCATTTTCAATTGGCATTTCACTATAATCATCAACCACTCTTCCTGATATAGTGACTTGGTCGAATAAAACCCTGTCATTTGATGCAATTGGGTTCAATGCATTCAAGCTGTTTAAACCTGTTTTTTGCATTGCTATCTGAGCATTCGATAGCATAGACAAAATTAGACAGGATAGTAGTATTGAATGTTTCATATATTTTTCTTTACGATTTCGCTAAAATACTGAAAAACTCTAAGTTAGGATTGGTTTCTATATTCTAGCTTTTGGTAGGCTTTGCTTTTTTATTAAAAAACAGTTTATTAATCGAATACCACCTTTTTTCTATCGAACCATCTGAATACTGATAGATCAAGACAACCCCTTTTTTTAATTCTGTTTGACTGTCTAATTTGTTAAGAATAGAAGCTTACCTTTTAGCTAAAACAAAAAAGGTCTCGGTAAATTTACCGAGACCTTTTTGTTTTATTGTAAGAAATGTATTCTTATTTCTTGATTACATTGATTTTTGCTGATGCTCCGTTAGCAGCAACAATGTTTGCGATGTAAGCACCAGAAGCAAGTTTACTTGTATTTACAGTAGCAGTTCCGTTATTGATGTTCATAGAGCTTGTAGAAGCAACTTTTCCTGAAAGATCAGTGAAAGTAATTGTTGCAGTTCCTTCAGCATTAACGCGAATGTTTAATTCATCGTTAGTTGGGTTCGGGTATGCAACTGCATTCAACAATACACCCTCGTCTAATCCAATTGTGTTAGGAGCAACTTCAAGTGCAAGACTTAAAGCGTTAGTTCCTGACCAACCAGCTGTGTACCACGTGCCAGCGATTTGAATTGCCGACGTCGTTAAGATATCATAGTTGATTGTTCCATCAAAGTTGATACCACCGTCATATCCAAATACAACATTTGAAATTTCTGAACTTGTAGCACAAACTAAGTAAACAACGTCATCTTGCAAACCAATAGGGTATGTCAACGCTTGATAAACTGACGTACGGTTTATTGAATTACCCGGAAGGTAAGCAGAAACAGTAGCTACAGGAGGGAAAACAATTGTTGTTTCATCATTAGGTGTTGTCCACTCATAAATAGAAAGAGCAATTTCTTCACCTGTCATGTCGTAAACTGAAGTGTCTGCGCTAGGGACAAACTTAAGTCCTGTCACCATCAATTCTGATGCTGCAGGGTTTGTGAATGTCATACAAGCATCATAAGCACCAGGATTAGAAGTGTTTTGAGGATAAGTTGTGTGAACTGGATCATTGTTTGCATCTAATTTCGACTTAGAAAGGAAGTTTGTATTCACATTGAAAGAAGAAGAGTATGAATTATCTGAAGAATCATCATCACCCAAAGAAGAGTATGCAGTATACTTCAAGAAATACTCACCGTCAGCCAATGTTGTCATATCTAAAGTTGGAAACGAAAATGTTCCACCATTCACTACTTCAGCTGAATCTCCAGTAGCGATAGCACCTGCAGCGACAGTGTTAGTATAAACAGAAGGACCTCCAACACCTGGGCCGTTCACATTCAATTTAATGCTTACGCCTGGTTGTGAAGTACTACCGAAGTTAAATGCACGAACCGCTGGATCGAATACGTTATCAGACAGCAAGTTCGAAGTACCCGTTTCAACTGGAATTTTTGCAAACTCACTGTTGATTACTAAATCATTCGCCAAGGTACCTACTTTGTTACCCAAGAACATCACTACGTCACCTGCAAGCATTGCCGTTGTAATATCTAATCCTGGTCCACTTCCAATCATAACCACTGGAATTGTAATCAGCGCACCATCAGTACCACCAGCCATTCCAACTGGGTCTGGGTCGCGGTTGATAATGATTACAGCTACAGCACCAGCATTTTGGGCGTTTAGTGCTTTAGTACTAAAGTTACAAGTTCCTCTGTAAACGACTGCAATTTTACCAGCAACAGCAGATGCGTTAATTAAAGGAGAACATCCTTCTTGAGATTTTGTGTGTGGAATTGCCACAGTTGAATCCCATCCCGGAGTACCGTCTTCCGCAAGTGTTAATGTATCTTGCACATAAGTCCCTGGGATGTTGAAATCTGGAGTCTGTCCCCAGTTGTCCGCCCAAGTAAATGGTTTGTTACCAACAATTGCCGTTGGTGAAATACCACGTACAATAATTTGGGCGTTTGTTTGAATTGTGAAAGCTGCTAAAGCAATCACACTAAGTAAAAGTTTTTTCATAATTACGAAATTTATT
>DGBH01000184.1:5728-8311 GCA_002384205.1 Bacteroidetes bacterium UBA4009 | reverse complement strand
TATTAATGGATCGCATAAACGAAGTATACACAAAAGCAAAAACCAAGGCAAAAGAAGAGGACTATAGCGGCGATGGAAGATTAAAAAGCAGCATTATTTTTCGAGCATTAGGCGAAAAAATTGATTACGCTACCATCAAAATAGCCTACGCTTTTTTGGATATTTGATCGTCTTTGTTCGGTTCAAAATTGTATTTCAGGTATTTCTCCTTCAATTATAAGTCTTCCTTCTGTAGCTGTTTTAACCTGCTCAATAGTAACCCCAGGAGCAAGTTCTTTTAGTTCAAAACCGCGCTCCGTTACTTCCATTACACAAAGGTCTGTTACTACTTTTTTGACGCAACCAAGTCCTGTTACAGGTAGGGTTAATTTTTTTAGCAGTTTGCTCTCACCATCTCTATTGGTGTGTTGCATAGCCACAATGATATTTTTGGCAGATGCTACCAGATCCATAGCTCCTCCCATACCTTTCACCATTTTCCCAGGTATTTTCCAATTAGCAATGTCTCCGTTATCGTTCACTTCCATCGCCCCCAATACAGTAAGATCTACTCTCCCACTTCGAATCATAGCAAAACTTGTAGCACTATCAAAAAAAGAAGAGCCAGGCAATGTAGTTACGGTTTGCTTTCCAGCGTTGATAAGATCCGCATCTATTTCTTCTTCCGTCGGAAATGGTCCCATGCCAAGCAATCCATTTTCAGACTGTAGGGTAACATTAATTTCTTCTGGCACATAATTAGCAACGAGGGTTGGGATTCCTATTCCTAGATTTACATAAAATCCGTCTTGTAATTCACGGGCTATTCTTTGGGCTATTTGTTGTTTTGTGAGCATTATCTTATTGTTCTCTGTTCAATTCTTTTTTCATAATCCACACCTTGAAATATTTTATTGACAAAAATACCTGGAGTATGAATAAAATTAGGATCTAGTTCCCCTGCAGGCACAAGCTCTTCTACTTCGGCAATCGTAATCTTTCCAGCCATTGCCATCATAGGATTAAAGTTTCTTGCGGTTGCTTTAAATATAAGATTGCCATCAGTATCTCCTTTCCATGCTTTTACAATGGCATAGTCACTATTAAATGCTTTTTCCATGATGTACTGCTTCCCATCAAACTCCCTAGTTTCCTTGCCATCTGCAACCTCTGTCCCATAACCCGCAGGTGTAAAAAATGCAGGAATTCCTGCTCCAGAAGCTCGGCATCGTTCCGCTAGAGTACCTTGTGGAAGTAATTCTACCTCAAGTTCCCCATTGAGTAATTGTCTTTCAAATTCCGCATTTTCGCCTACGTATGAACTGATCATCTTTTTAACCTGACGACCTTTGAGCATCAATCCAATTCCAAAATCATCAACCCCTGCATTATTGCTAATACATGTTAAATTTTTAACCCCAAGATTAACCAAAGCAGTGATACAGTTTTCAGGGATTCCACATAGCCCAAAACCACCGAGCATTAGGGTCATTCCGTCTTGAATATCTCGTACCGCTTCAGAGGCATTAGAAACTACTTTTTTCATAAATATCTATAGCGAAATTAGTGTTTTGCATCATAGGAAAAAAATTCACCCTAGTAATGTCTTTGCGCTGAATTTACTTCTGGTGAGGTCTAAAGTTAAATAAATCAATAAATTTGTGTTTCAAGTATAATCTCTATGAACAATTCATTTACCAAGATTTATCTGCCATTCATGATGGTTTTTTTTATTTCTTCGGTTACTATTGGTCAATACGGGAATGAATGGGTTAATCAAGGCCAGACTTATTATAAAATAAAAGTAGGTTCTACTGGCATTGGTTTAGAGGTTCTCATTCAAAATCTACCTAAAAGCTCCTTTGGAATTCATTTATAGTTAGGAAGTTGGTGAACCAATGCCAGAAAAATCAACTTTCTAGAAAAAATGATTATATAAAGCTAAAATATAAAAACCAAAATGGCACTTTTGTTCAGGCGGTAGTAATACTTCGCATAAAATCCTTACCATTATAAAAAATACATCCAAATCATGCATCAACACATATCACAACTCCTTTTCGAAATAGGTGAATTTCAACTTACCGAACAATCAAAGTTGAGTGAAATTAAAGTTATCGAAAAGAGTCAAAACCAACTGGTGAGCTATGTAGATATTGAAAGTGAAAAGCGTCTTGTGAAAGGACTGCTTGAACTAACTCCTTCTGCTGGATTTTTAGGCGAAGAAGGCACCAGCACGCTGCAAAACAACGATTTATACTGGATTATCGATCCAATAGATGGCACCACTAATTTCTTATTCGGCCACTCTAAATTTTGTATTTCGATTGCATTATATGCGGATGCCAAACCTGTTTATGGAGCGGTATATGTGCCGGCAGAAAAAGAACTTTTTCACGCGGATAGCAGTGGCGCATATTTAAATGGAAAACCCATACACGTAGCTCAGCGATCCCATCTATCTGAAAGCTTAATGGCCACAGGTTTTCCGTATTATAACTTCAAAGGCTTAAATGGCTACATTGAAGTACTCAAAACACTCATGCAATCTACTCAAGGTTTAAGAAGAATGGGAAGTGCAGCTATAGACCTCGTTTATACTGC
>DGBH01000184.1:0-5553 GCA_002384205.1 Bacteroidetes bacterium UBA4009 | reverse complement strand
ACTTTAGCGGAGAAGATGACTTTGTTTTTGGAACATCCATAATCGCAGCTAATGAAAACATACACCAGTTACTTTCTGAAATTATTGCTAAACAAGAATTCTAATCTTGTGGGACAATCACATATACATCTTCATCATCTTTCTTAAAGAAATAATGCTCCCGCGCATATTTTTCCAATCGGTCATTGGTTGAGAATAAATTTATTTTTTGCTCTTCCATATTCGTAATTTCCTCTTTTAGAAACTGCTCTTGCATACGCAGATCTTTAAGCTCATGATACTGCTTATATATAAACATAGCACTGTTGCCATCAAACAATAGCATCCAACCGACAAACACGCCTATAGTAAGTGGATATTTACGATTTATTAGCTTGCGAATTATGGTATTCATCTCTTCAAATGTACCATTCCTGGGCTAAATGTACTCTAACATAGCAAAGAATCATGTATTTATTACCATACAGAATGCTCACTACTCTCCCACTTATCTTGCATCGTTAGCACTTTTTGAATAATGTCTCTAGCTGCACCCTGCCCACCTGCATGTTTGGTAACTATATCTGCCATTTCTTGCACCTCCCATGCGGCATCTGACGGCGCCACTTTTACGCCACACATTCGCATCACAGATAAGTCAGGATAATCGTCTCCCATATACAATGTTTTGTCTAAGTCAATCTTTAATCTAATTTGCAGTTCGGTTAACAAACCACGTTTATCAGATACGCCTGTATGCACTTCTTTAATGCCTAAATTGAGTAACCGATCTCTAACACCGTCAGAATTACCGCCACTTATAATAATTACATTATAACCTTGTTTTACAACGTATTGCAGCGCAAATCCATCCTTAATGTTAAATGTGCGTTGCATCTCACCATTATCGGTAGCTATAACACTACCCGGAGTAAGTACTCCGTCTACATCAAAGATAAAAGTGTTAATATCAGACAGTTTATCTAGAATCATTATAGTTCTTTTTACTGATTATCTCGCCATTCGTACACCCAGCTGCTTTGAATCATTTCCAAATGTCCTTCGTTACTATCTTCACGTTTCCCTTCAAAATTATCCAACGCTAATACCCAGTCTAGTAGCTCTGTAAATCGTATTCTATATATCCTGGTCTCTGTAAAATCATCGCCAAATTTTTCATATAAGGCTAATGCTATGTCTTCGTAATCTGACCAATTTATGGGTGGTTCAAAAAATTTTTGGTTACTCATGTTCTTTTTTTAATGACCAATAATAGTACTTTGATCGGGAATAGTTACTTCAATATCAGCGGTTATTACACACTGACATCCTAATCTGGAATTAATTCTAGGGTTTATTGCTCTATCAATAAAATCTTCTTCTTTATCTGAAATTTCAGGAAGTGAATCCATTCCTTGCTCTATATACACTTGACATGTACTGCATGCACATACTGCACCACAGTTATGATTAAGATGAATATCGTGATCATGAGCGGCATCTAGTATGGTATCACCGGGTCGTGCTTCTACAGTCACTACCCTGTTTGGTTCTGTTTCAAACCTAAAAGTTACTTTGTGCTTCGTCATTTTTTCAAGTGCAAATCTAATATTAATGTGTAAAGAATAGTGCCTTGTATGAGGCAACCTTCTTTCATTCTTGTTCATCTTGCTATCTAAAAATAACGAGACTTAGTGGTAAATCCTAAAGATGTACAAGGTATAAAAGCTATTTTTGTTTTGAATAAGAAGAATGATTAGAAAAATTAGAAGCAGAAGTTGGTTATGGATAGCAGTGAGTCTTGTAACCTTAACCCTAAATGCTCAATCTCCAGATTTTTTACTAGGGCTGCCTTATAACTCTCCCGAATTGACCAAACTCATTTTGCAGTTCGAGTATAAAACCCCAACGGAATCATTTCTACCATTTCAACAAACCTACAAACAAGACTACTTCAAAGACGGTATTTCAATGGAATACAACTCTGATATTAGCTTGTTTAGTGTAAAACTTTATGATTCAGGATATTCCTTTCAAAAATACACCCTAGAATTACCCAAAGGCGTAACCTGGGGTATGAACTTAGACCAAGTCCAAAAGAAGACTGGTCTTTTGGAATTTGACCCGACCAATGACTTTATTGGATTACTTCCAATGAACAACTATCAAATTCTATTTTACTTTGAAAGCGGGAGACTGTATCACATTATATGCACTGCCACATTACCACTATTACGACAAAAATTAGACGACTTAATAGCAGGAACAGGTTTACGACTATTGCCGAATGGTAACCCGACAGATGGCAACGTGATAGACGGTGTAGGCACCATGCGCTGGGGCAAGGCTGCTGCCATGTATAAAGGAGAATGGTCTTATGGATTACCTCATGGCAAAGGCCAGTATATTGATTCCATTGGCAATCAGTATGAGGGAGAATTTAAACTTGGTTTCTTTTGGGGTGAAGGAATTTATAAATCCAAAAACGAAAAATACACCTATAGTGGAACTCATGTAATGAGTAAAAGACACTTCCAAGGTAAGATAGTATATGGCAATAAAAATGCCTATGAAGGACAGTGGATTCAAGACAATATGGACGGCCAAGGAAAATATTACCAAGGTGAAAGTTACTTGTATATAGGTGATATGAAAAACAACGCCTTTAATGGAAAAGGAACGCTAACCATTCCTGAGGGAACTGTAACAGGTAGTTTTAAAAATGGTAAACCACACGGTCTTTGCAAGCAAGTAAGCAACGATGAACTGCAATGGGCAGAAGGAAACTATATTAATGGCAAAAAGAACGGTAAGTTTAAAATTAGCTCGAATGGATTAGAACGTAATGTAACTTATGAAGATGATATCGAAATAATCATCAAAACGAACTAGTTTAGCAACAATTGCAGCGCAGAATTAGACTTTTGCTCTAATCGTATTCTTCTTAAGCCAATAATCAAATCAAGCTCAGACTTACCATCATTATAATTAAACACGGTAAGTAACGTATTATCTTTCGCAAGGCTCACCTCAAATTTATCCGCCAGTAGGGCAAACAACTCTTCTGTTTTTAGGGTATCTTCATTATAACAGCCAATAAAACTGATTGCAGAGTTCTGCATCATGTTGAGCTGTATTCCTGCTTTGTTGAGCGCACTAAAAATAAGCTCTAAATTATCTTCGACAATGAATGAAAAATCCTTAGTTGCTATAGTTACCATCGATTGATATTCTTTTACGATATAACATTGTATATCATTTAATGCAAAATTGTCATTTTCCATTACCACGGTACCTGGTTTACTTGGATCTAAAAACGACTTCACATAAAGTGGTATTTTTTTATTTTTAAGTGGCTGAATGGTTTTGGGATGTATAACAGAAGCTCCGTAATAAGCGAGTTCTATTGCCTCGTTATAGGAAAGTTTATCAATAAGTACCGCATTTTCAAACTTCCGTGGATCTGCATTCATTACCCCTTCTACGTCTTTCCAAATGGTAACCGATTCCGCATCTAAAGCATAAGCAAAAATAGCTGCGGTGTAATCAGAACCTTCTCTACCTAATGTGGTATTTTTATGATTTAAACCTCGCCCAATAAAACCTTGTGTAACAATTGTTTGTCGAGCCAGCAATGGTTTCAAAGAAGAGTTAATTAATGGAACACTTTCTTCCCAAAGTACATTAGCAGCTCTATTTTTATTAGTAGTAATCACAAAGTTACGTGCGTCTATCCACCTGTTTTTATACCCTATTTTATTTAAGTAGGTACTCACAATCTTCGTAGAAATTAATTCGCCAAAAGGAACTATTCTATCATATTCAGTATCATAATGCGAAGATTCATCCCTTTTCTTCTCAATAATACACTCTAATTCTATCAAAAGATTCTCAACTTCGTAATATTCATTCTCGGCTATTTGAAGATCTTGGATAATTTCGGCATGGAAATTTAGAATCTCTTTATATAGCACTCTTTTCTCCTCTTTATTATAATAATAGGCATCGACCAACGATTCTAACTTATTGGTAATCTTGGCCATAGCTGAAATTACAACTAAAAGTGGACCGTCACTTTGGGTACGTAATACCTCCGCTACATTCTTTACCGCAGATGCAGATTTAACACTTGCTCCGCCAAACTTGAATACTCTCATTAAAGACTAAATTTGTTGCAAAATTAGCACTAGTAAACGTTTTTATGAGATTAAATCAAGTAATAAGTCTAAGTCAGTTTATTGCTGACCAGCAAAGCAAACATAAGGAAGCCACTGGTGACCTTTCTAAAATTTTTAGAGACATCAAATTTGCTGCTAAAATTGTAAACCGAGACGTGCGAAAGGCAGGATTGGTAGATATTCTTGGAGCCTTTGGAACTGTTAATGTTCAGGGTGAGGAGGTTAAAAAACTCGACATGTTAGCAAATGAAGAATTCAAATCTTCTTTAACATTAGGAGGTGATTGCTGCGCGATTATTTCGGAAGAAGAAGAAGATATTCATCATATAGAAACAACCTTAAATGTAAATAGCAAGTATATCATAGCTATGGATCCACTGGACGGCAGCAGTAACATAGATGTAAATGCGAGTATAGGCACTATTTTCTCTGTGTACAAACGAATAAGCCCTGTAGGCGGACCCGTTACTATGGATGATGTACTGCAAAAAGGTATTAATCAGGTGGCCGCTGGGTATATCATATATGGCAGCAGCACTATGATGGTTTTTACCACAGGAAATGGCGTGAATGCATTTACATTAGATGCTTCAATAGGTGATTTTTGTTTAAGTCATCCAGACATTAAAATTCCTAAAGATGGTACTATTTATTCTATCAATGATGGGATTTATGACAGAATGGAGCCAGGAGTTCAACACTACGTTGATTATTGCCGTAACTCAACGACGAAAGAAACTTATAGTGCTAGATACATTGGGAGTATGGTGGCTGATTTTCATAGGAACATGCTTAAAGGAGGCATATTTATGTATCCTTCAACGACGGATGCGCCTAACGGTAAACTTCGCTTAATGTTTGAAAGCAATCCTATGGCATTTATTACTGAGCAAGCAGGCGGTAAAGCAACTACTGGCCACGTTCGTATTTTAGAAATTCAACCTACCGAAATTCATCAACGTAATCCTGTGTTTATGGGAAGTACGCATATGGTTGAAAAGGTAGAAGAATTTATGAAGCAATAATTGCACAGAAACAAAGCGGATTAAAAACAACTGGCTATCCTCATGCCCATTGAAAAAACCATAACCTACGTTAAACAACAACTGGCTAATGCTGAGGGCGGACACGACTGGTGGCACATAGAAAGAGTATGGAAATCTGCCAAAAAAATAGCCGAAACAGAAAATGTGAACCTGCTTGTGATAGAACTGGGCGCTTTGCTTCATGATATCGCAGATGCTAAGTTTCATGACGGCGATGAAGAACTAGGACCGCAAATAGCTGCAGTGTTTATGCGAGAGATCAATGTTGACGAAGAGACCATTCAACACGTTGTCCAAATCATAAAACATATCTCTTTTAAAGGAGGTAAAGAAGCCCAAACATTTACTTC
>DGBH01000008.1:2876-3080 GCA_002384205.1 Bacteroidetes bacterium UBA4009 | reverse complement strand
CCTGCGAGTAAAATATTTTTTTCAGGAATGTGACAAATGGCATAAATAGCTGCGGGCAAGGCCGCTGAAAATTTTTCAGCTTGCAGCGTTTCTAAATTCCACAATGCAATATATCGATCACTACCCCCTGTGAAAATAGTTTTTTCGGAGAAACCTTTATCCATTGCATATATACAGCCACTGTGTCCAGTTAGTGTTGCGATG
>DGBH01000008.1:0-2709 GCA_002384205.1 Bacteroidetes bacterium UBA4009 | reverse complement strand
CCAGTTAGTGTTGCGATGTGTTTTACATCAATACTCAATTCTTTCATTGTCTCCATTTATTTTATCGTTCGTCTAAAAAAATTTAATGTTTAGAAGTGCCATTTAATAACAGCATGCCGAAAAATTATTTTTGCTTTACAAAATTAATAATGCCCCCTTTTAATATATGTTCTACTTGTCTCTCACTGATATTGTAAGTAAGTGGAATTTTAATATTTTTTCCAACCACAATTGCTGTTACAGAATCTCTGTTTTTGATGGCTACCCTTAAGCCTTCTATTCGTAAAATATCACCTTGTTCTAGTTTGTCCCAGTCGCTTGTGTTTTTGAATTCGAAAGGAATTATACCAAAATTGATCAAGTTCTGCCAACCGATTCGAGCATAAGATTTTGCAATAGCAAACTTTTGTCCAAGATATCTAGGAGATAGTGCAGCGTGCTCTCTACTTGAACCTTGTGCGTAATTTTCGCCTGCTATAACGCAAAACCCTGTATGTGTTTTTTGATTTTGAATGGCGCGATCATAGAAACTTTGGTCAATGGCATAATATGCATATTTACTTAGCTCTGGAATATTTGAACGTAAAGGCAGAACATCAGCACCTGCTTTTAGTATGCCATCTGTTGAGATGTCATCCCCCATTTTTAATAGGATAGGGATTTTTAGTTCATCTGGAAGTTCTTCAAAATCAGGAAGGGTTTTAATGTTTGGTCCCTTCACCAATTCCGGAGATATTTCACTTGGAGCAGTCAACAGCTTTTTATTTATCTTGATTTGTGTTGGCTCTTTCCATTTTGGATACCTAAAATTCATTACAGACTCGAGGTCTCGTGGATCTGTTATTTCCCCAGTAATCGCAGTAGCTATAGCTGTTTCTGGACTACATAGGTATACTTGGTCGTCAAGTGTCCCTGAACGTCCCGGAAAATTGCGTGGCATCGTTCGGATACTGATCGTATTGGTAGCAGGAGCTTGTCCCATACCAATACATCCCATACAACCCGATTGATGAAGGCGTCCGCCAGCAGCAATCAACGGTCCAAGAGCACCCATTTCTGTTAGGTTTTCTAACACTTGGCGAGAGGAAGGATTGATATCCAAAGAAACATCAGTAGAAATAACTTGACCTTTTACAATTTGAGAAGCCATCCAAAAATCACGTAGTCCCGGATTTGCAGAAGAGCCAATAACAACTTGGTTAATTTTTAATCCGCTAACTTCTTTTACCGAAACAACATTTCCTGGACTGCCAGGAAGTGCAATTAAAGGTTCAAGTGTAGTTAGGTCTATTTCAATAGTGAGATCGTATGTTGCACCCTGATCGGCCTCCAATTTTATCCACTCGTCTTCCCTTCCTTCTTGTTTAAGAAATTTATGAGTGATTTCATCTGAAGGAAATACAGAAGTTGTAGCTCCTGTTTCTGTTCCCATATTAGCGATAACATGACGATCCCAGGCGCTCAGAGATTTAAGCCCAGGTCCAAAATATTCTAAGATATATCCGCGCCCTCCTGTCACATCATACCTACGAAGCATTTCTAAAATTACATCTTTGGCACTTACCCAGTTGGGCAACTTCCCAACGAGTTTAATTCCCATCACTTTTGGCATTTTAACAAAATACGGTTCACCTGCGGAGGCCATCGCTACATCCAATCCACCCGTGCCGATAGCAAGCATTCCAATACTACCTCCGGCAGGAGTATGGCTGTCTGAACCCAAAAGCGTTTTACCCGGTCTACCAAACCGCTCCATATGTACTACGTGACTTATTCCGTTTCCTGATCTGCTGAACCAGTATCCAAATCGTGCCGCTGCCGACTGCAGAAATAGATGGTCATCCATATTTTTATAATCTGTTTGGAGCAGATTGTGATCCACATATTGCACTGCGACCTCGGGTTTAATTTTATTTAAGTTAAAGGCTTCCAATTCTAGCATTATCAATGTCCCTGTGGCATCTTGTAATAATACCTGATCAATTTTTAATCCGATTTCACTCCCGGGTGTCATCTCACCAGAAATAAGATGAGAACTAATTAATTTTTGACTTACGTTTTGTAGTTTCATTGCTTATAAAATTTACGCCGACACTTTTTTACTTGTGTAATTCAGCAGATTATTAAATATGAATCCTGAAAATAATTACTTTTACAAGGTCTATCTTAAAAGGGCTTATTCTTTTAAATAACATCCCGAAAAGAAGAAATATTTTTATTACTTGTATTTATAGATTACCAATTATTTTGACCACCGTAATCCTTTCTTTAATTTAAAATAAATCACATACTTATTGGTACCTGATAATTTTTAAAAGTACATAGCTTACTCTGTTACATGCAATGTGTCTTTCTTTGCAAATAATTCTTTTTCACTTTCGCGCCAGTTATCGTCATCTACACAGCAGTCTACTGGGCAAACGGCAGCACATTGGGGTTCATCGTGAAAGCCAACACATTCGGTACACTTGTCTGGTACGATGTAATAAACTTCGTCAGATATCGGATCTTGTAGTTCATTTGCATCGGTAGTCAATCCACTTTTAGAGGTAAATGTTCCTTCGAGTGATGTTCCGTCAGAAAAACGCCATTCATCGCCTCCTTCGTAAATCGCATTATTAGGGCATTCTGGTTCACAAGCGCCGCAGTTAATACATTCATCGGTAATTATAATCGCCATTTTTTTGTTTTTAATTTGTTAGTAATGTC
>DGBH01000133.1:2254-3640 GCA_002384205.1 Bacteroidetes bacterium UBA4009 | reverse complement strand
TCTGGCAACGTCGCCGAGCTAGTATCTGATGATACAGTAGCAATGGGTGGTAGTTGGAATGATACAGGTTACGATGTTCGAGTAGAAAGTGAGCAGCCTGCTACCCAGCCTAAAAGTACTATTGGATTTAGGATGGTGGTAACAATTGAAGAATAAAGATTTAATCCCCTCTATCAGATTGTCGGTTTTGTCTGAATCTTTGATGTAGCTAACAAAACCGGTGTGTGTGTGACAGCAACAAACAGAACCACGAAAACCAATTTGTTCTAGAATGATACGTTCAGTGAAAAAATATTTATTCCTCTGAATTTCAGCTCATTGCTTTTGTCTTTATTCCACTCAACTCTGGTATTATTATCATAGCCTTTCCCAGTGGTTTGAAGCTTACTTAGCGCTAATGAAGGTTCTACCGCAAGTGAAAGTTTCTCCGTAAAATGATATTCGAGCCCAAACCCAATACGCAATCCCAAACTTTGAATTTCTTGCTGGTAATTATAAGAAGAAAAGCCCCAACCACTTACATAGTCTCTAGTTTCGTATTTGAATTGATAAAACAAATCGGTGTAACCGTATCCTCCAAATTTTCCAAAAGATCTTCCTGTTTCTGCCCCTAAACTTACTCCTGAAGTAACTGCAGTATGCGTAAAAGTGCTACAGTCATTGCATTCGTCTCTGTAATCAGGAAAAGAACTGGCATTTATTTCAGCGGTTGCTATTCCTCGTAGCTTTAACGCTTCATTTATTTTTCGTTTGTAAATAACACTGTTTATGGGGTTAATATAGCCTCCAAGTCCAAGATCATAGAGGTAATCACCTGGGCCGTATGCTTGTAACGAAAATAAACTAACGCCTAATTCATTTTTATTTTCTTGTGCTTTTACCAGAAAAGGAACGAATAGGAATGCTACGAAAAACAGTATGCTATTTACTTTCATGTATGCATATATAAACAAATAAAACTATATTTTATTGCCTTGTAGAATCACAGTAGACGCGAATTAGAAGTCCAATACTATGGGCATCCAATCCATACATAGCTCTAAGCTCATCGATCTCTCCGTGCTCTACAAATACATCTGGTAAGCCGAGTGAGGTAATTGTTCCTTTGTAAAGACTGTCCTGAGCCAATGCTTTTACCTGCTGCCCAAATCCACCTAGAAGGCATGATTCTTCAATCGTGATTATCTTGTCAAAGGAGCGAAACAACTGTCCAACTTTTTGCAAGTCAATCGGCTTCATAAAACGAGCATCCACGTGAGTTACATTAGGTGCTAAATCGTTTGTGTGGATTGCCTTTTGAACTTCTGTGCCTATTTCCCCTATGGATATAATAGCTAGTTTATTGCCTGAAGTCAATGTGCGTGATGTACCCAATTGAAAGGGTTG
>DGBH01000133.1:583-2132 GCA_002384205.1 Bacteroidetes bacterium UBA4009 | reverse complement strand
ATAAAACTCCCGTTACCTCTTGGATAACGAATTACCACAGGTCCCTTCGTATAATCAAGGGCCCAATACATCATATTGCGCAGCTCGTGTTCATCCATTGGCGAGAGTATGATAATATTTGGAATTGCATTTAAAAATGCCAAATCAAATGTGCCATGATGTGTTGGTCCGTCAGCGCCCACGATTCCCGCTCTATCTAAGCAAAAAATGACAGGAATTTTCTGTAAGGCTACGTCGTGTATTATTTGGTCGTACGCACGTTGAGCAAAGGACGAGTAAATATTACAAAATGGCCGTTTGCCTTGCAAAGCCAAACCGGCTGCAAAAGTGACGGCGTGCTGCTCTGCGATTCCAACATCAAAAACTCTGTGGGGCATAGCTTCCATCATTATTTTCATAGAACTGCCACTCGGCATTGCAGGAGTTATCCCTACCACACGATCATCTAGCTTAGCGAGCTCGAGTAACGTATGCCCAAAGACATCTTGAAACTTAAATGGTTTAGTCTCATTGGCAGCAGGTTGAAGCGGATTTATTTTTACGTAATTTACACTATGCCAATCCGTTTGGGCTTTTTCTGCGGCCTCATAACCTTTGCCTTTTATGGTTTTGATATGTAATACATTCGGTGTTTTATTTTCTCTTTGTTGTTCCAAAAAATCAACCAAGGCCACCACATCATGTCCGTCAAGTGGCCCACTATAAGGTAATCCGAGATTTTGAAAAAGATTTTGTTGGCTAAATTCTATTTTGGCCAAATGCGTGTTAATAGCTCCTAGATTGGGATCAATTCCCATTTGGTTGTCATTAATAATGACTAAAACATTGGCTTTGCTCACGCCAAGATTATTTAGAGCTTCAAAGGCCATCCCTCCTGTAAGAGAGCCGTCTCCAATAACGGCGATGTGCTTTGTAGGCTCGCCATCTAAAAGGGAGGCTTCGGCCATTCCCATGATAGCAGAGATAGATGTGGATGAATGTCCTGTACCAAAATGATCAAATATACTTTCATCTATCTTGGGGAAACCACTAAGTCCATGGTGTTTTCGGATACTATCAAATTCGCCTTTACGGCCCGTAAGCAGTTTATGGATGTAGGCTTGGTGACCTACGTCCCAAACTAATTTGTCTGCAGAGAAGTCATATACATAGTGCAAAGCAACGGTTAGTTCAACTACGCCTAAGTTAGCACTAAAGTGGCCTCCGTTTTTTAAAATCTTCTCAATAAAAAAAGCGCGAATTTCTGAACAAAGTACTGTTAATTGATTCTTGCTGAGCTTTCTAAGGTCAGAAGGAAAGGTTATGGAATCTAACAATTTCAGAATGCAAAGATGCGGATTTAAACCAAAAATTAAGTTTACTATAATACCTATTTATATATTGTTCTATTTTTCTCAACATTCCATTCAATTACAATGAAGGCTTAGAATGTGGGTTTAACTTTGCCCTTCATTTATCTGCACGCATGAATCAAAGAATTTTCGTAGAAAAGAAATCCGCGTTTGATGTCGAGTCTCAAAAAGTACTTGCCGAACTTCAAGAATTTACA
>DGBH01000133.1:0-290 GCA_002384205.1 Bacteroidetes bacterium UBA4009 | reverse complement strand
CGCGCAGACTCTGCTGAGCAAGCAATACAATTGGTAGTAGGTTATAAACCTTCTATTCGTACGGGTAAACTTTTTGTGTTTAATAAGGTGGATGATTCCGAGCTATCTAAGGTGAAAGATTACCTTATTAATCATGTAGACTCACAAGAAAAAGATTTGCTGCTCATCGAAAAACCAAGTGTACCTCTGCCAACAGAAGTGCTAACTATTCATGGGTTTACCGAACTAAACGAAGTTTCTCTTCTTCAATTTCATAAAGAATGGAGTTTTTCGTTTGACCTAGATGATTT
>DGBH01000140.1:690-4927 GCA_002384205.1 Bacteroidetes bacterium UBA4009 | reverse complement strand
GCCAATTCCACGACCTTCTTGATTCATGTACACGATTACTCCTTTACCTTCTTTTTCGATGGCTTGCATCGCTTTTTGTAATTGCTCTCCGCAATCGCATCGGCAGCTACCAAAAATATCGCCAGTTAAGCAACTGGAATGAACACGTACCAATACAGGCTCATCTTTTTCCCAAGTTCCTTTTACCAAGGCAAGGTGATCCATATTATTGCTCGTTTGCTTGTAGGCGTACAGTTCAAAATCGCCGTATTGGGTCGGCATGTGAATATCAATTTGACGTTCAATTAAGCTTTCGTGTTTTAGTCTATATTTTATCAAGTCAGCTATAGACACAATCTTCATATTGTGCTTAGCCGCTACTTTCATTAAATCAGGTAGGCGCGCCATGGTGCCATCCTCATTCATTATTTCGACAATACAACCTGCGGGTTCAAAGCCTGCTAAGCGTGCGAAGTCTATTGCTGCTTCAGTATGTCCTGCTCTGCGCAAAACTCCGTTGGTTCGGGCTCTTAGGGGGAAGATATGTCCAGGTTTACCCAGTTCACTTGGGTTTGTTTTAGGATTAACGAGTGCCTGTATGGTCATAGCTCTATCGTAGGCAGAAATACCGGTACTTGTTCCGTGACCAATTAAATCTACCGAAATAGTAAATGGAGTCTCAAACTGAGCGGTATTTTTACCCACCATTAGGTCTAGATTTAACTCATCACAACGTTCTTCGGTAAGAGGTACGCATACAAGTCCACGTCCTTCTGTCGCCATAAAGTTGACCATCTCTGTAGTTACATTTCGAGCTGCCGTAAGGAAGTCTCCTTCATTCTCACGGTCTTCGTCGTCTACTACGATGATCATTTTACCATTTCTGATTTCTTCTATGGCTTCTTCGATGGTGTTTAGTTTAAAATCGCTCATTTTAATTGGCTGCAAAGGTACTATTTCTAGCTGCTATTTATAGTAGCGTTTTACTTTCTTCTGGGTCATCTTTAGTGATGTCTTATTCTACGATAATCTTGTTGGTCCATGTAAAGCCATTTTTTTGGATGGTAATAAAATAAACGCCTGAAGAATAGACGCCTAAGTCATAGCTTATTCTAGCATCATCTTGTGTATAAGGTGCGTTTATGGTTTGTCCAAATGCATTATAAAGGGTGTGTATAGCGCCAGCCATATCTCCGCCAGACACGGTGAAATGTCCTTTAGTTGGATTAGGATATAACCGGTAGCCTAAATCTATAGTCCGTTTAGGAACGTCTACTTTGTGTACTACGGTAAATTGAAGTTCCGTTTTATTCCCAAAGTCAGGATTTAGAATTTTAAGTGATGAACCACCTACTTCCCAAAGTCTAAAAAATCCGGATCCATCATTGTTTGCAAAGAAGCTAAGTCCATCTCCGTCGGTATCTTCTACCGTAAGTTTATAGCATCCCAAGCCAAGTAATAACGTGTCACGGTACAATGTGCTGTTGGTTAAATCAGTTTTTTCAAAAACTATTTTATTCCATTCGTCCACTACTTTTATCTTGGTTTCAGAAGCAGCATTATTGGTTCTGTAAAAAAGGTAAAAATGCTGAGGATATACTTCTGGAAACTCAAATTTACTTTCGAATAAGTTATTGTTAACGTACTCATCTGCAGATGAATTTCCATCAATAGCGGTGATTTCTGCGTAAAACACACTGTTACCTTGCACGGCAGTACTGTAGATGGAATTGTCTTGTGGTAAATAGATAGTTTCTACTTTTCCAGTGGTTAGGTAACAATTCCATGTGTAGGTTTTCTTATTGGCTTTATCGTTTACCCAATAATCAATAGTGATGCTGTTTACCGTATTTCTGCCATTGTTTTTAACCGTAATTTTTGGACTTAAACACGTTGGATTATTACGCGCATATTCAATTTTCTTAGATGGTTCTAAAATGTCTTCGATGCCTAAATCATAACCAAACTTGTACTCGCCGTAACTCACTAATTGATTATTTACAATATACCTAGAGTCGCCAGATCCAGCGTCTAATCCGTAATCTAAGGTCACTACATCACCTCCATTTATTTTACCTGTAAGGTCATATTCTACAACGTCTGTTGCCATGCCTGGGCACCAACCTGCTCTATCGTAAATCCATGTTCCGCCTTGAGGGTAAACAGGATTCTCTCCGCATGTTTTCCATACTTGGCGGCTATAGGTCTCATTATTTACCTGTATAAAATGGTTGCGCGGTATGAATTCACCTTCTTGGCCGTGTCCTGTGATAGCAGATCGAATTTTAAATCCTTTGGCAGAATCTAATGTTTGGTAATTAAGCGGCGGATAATACACGTCGTTTGCTATAATTTGGCTGTAATTGGCTGAGAATTGCTGCGTAGGCCACAATTGGCTGATGTCTAAAACATCACGTGCCGGTGTTCCTTTTATAAATAAGAATTGGATGTCCATTTCCTCTTGATTTTGACCACCTCGACTCAAGAAAAGTCTTTTATTCCCTTTTAAAATAGTGGTAAAGTCTGTAACGTCAAAAATCCACGTTTTACCTTTTGGTCCTAAGTCTAACCCAATGCCATAAGGCGTAACAAAGGACATAATCTCTAATCGTGAAGGCCATCTTCGTATGTATGGCATTTGTGAAATGGTAATACTTCCTGCAGGTATCGCCGTAGTAGAGTCATATAAATCATTTTCTTCGGTATACCAATACTCTTTGCCATCTGTATTCCACTTGAAGGTATTCTCCAATTCTATTTTAGAATCGTCAATGGTCATTTTCGCATTGCTCTTGATGTCATATTT
Organism: Bacteroidetes bacterium UBA4009; assembly: GCA_002384205.1. Classification (GTDB taxonomy): domain Bacteria; phylum Bacteroidota; class Bacteroidia; order NS11-12g; family UBA9320; genus UBA9320. The sequence goes on along the minus strand of DGBH01000140.1, from coordinate 2,142 downwards.
GATAATATTAAACGTCAGTTGAGGCACAGAGTCATAGGTTATTTGACTTGTAGTGGTAATATTAAAAACACCTTGGATTAATTTGAGATTAGGTCTTTTACTTGATAAAGAGAATCCTTTAAAAATAGAGATGCCTCTGAAAGAGCGGTAAGCTCCATTGCCTATTATTTTTCCGTTTTTGGGAGTTGGTGCATTACATGCTACAAGAGCGTTATTTTTGACATCAAACGTATAATATAGTGTGATACGTGAATCTGTTGAGCTAATTTGTTGGTTTTTTACAGCAGTTATTTCAGCATCGGTAAGCGCAACACTCCATATTCTGATTTCATCTATATCACCTTTAAAATAGCGGTTATTTACTCCTCGACTTATTCTAACGTTTAATCCTTTTACCGTATTAATTGAGCTTGCGGTAACGGTTCCATTGGTTTCCAATTTGCCATCTACGTAATGCTTAATTCCTGCTACACTATTACCCGAAAAAACACAAGCTACGTGATGCCATTGGTTATCATTTACTTTGGTTGTTCCATTTACGCCTCCACCATTAACCTCTGTGCGAAGTGTACCATCATCGTTTACTCTAAAAACCCATTTTTGTCCAGCAGCATCATTTCCCCAACTGCATATTTCCCCATTTACTTGATTGGTTCGTATCCATGCATCAATAGTACGATCGGCAGTTCCCAATATTCCTTCGTACGCGTCTGCTTCTACATAGGTTGCTAAGCCATCAAAATAAAGAGAATTGCCTGCGTAAGCATACATTAGCTTGGCGTCAATTAATTGCTCAGCTTCTAGATTGAGTGTTTCGTTTACAGAGCCATTCAAGCTTATTTCTATCAGTAAATTAGAAGTTCCATCCCATAGATAGGGTGTATGAAAATGGAGTTGATTGTCGCCTGTTACGAAATCTACGTTATCATAAAATACACTCGTAAATCCAGTCATATCTACATCTTCAGATGTTAAAACTGTTTTGGTTGTACCTAAAATACGGAGGTGTAAATTGCGGACGCTACTGTTATTAAGCGCTTTAAGACTTACAGCATTTATATTACCAGCTGTAACTCCTGCTGCTAAAAGTTCAGATGCGGTATAGATTATATGTGACTTTCCCGCAAAACCAGCTATTGGATTTGCAGAACTAGGAACCCCGTAAGGCAACGCAAGAGTTCCACTGCCAATGGCACTGGTGGTGGATGATGTAGTAGAATTTACCGCTACTTTTTGTAATGTATTACGATAGTAATCATTCATTGCAATATCGCTGTAATTGAAAGAATTACCCGTAAACCCAGCGATACTGTAATTTGTAGTACTAGCTAGCAATGAGTCAGCACGTGAAGGATCTTCTATGTAGGTATTACAACTGTAATCCCATTCCCCGCAGCCTTTATTTCGGTTAGATCCATCAGATACCAATGCGTTTTTACAACGCATAGAGTA
>DGBH01000140.1:0-511 GCA_002384205.1 Bacteroidetes bacterium UBA4009 | reverse complement strand
GGTTTTAACGACAATGGTGTCTTGGGCGTAACTCATTAAACTGTTTATACATAATAAGCTAATGGCAATAAGGCTATTTTTAGACATAGGCTTCGAAAATAAGGATACTTTCCTATTATTCTAAACAGATAGCTCTAAGTTTTAAGTAATTCTTTTTCTTTGCACTGTTGAATATATTATTTGTAGCTAATCGATTCCCGTACCCGCCATTTAGAGGCGATAAGCTAAAAATATATAATTTAACGAGAAGGTTAGCTCAAAAACATAATTTATTCCTGGTTACTTTTTACGAAGAGAGATCTGAGCTCAATTATTTAAAAGAAATTCAGCCTTTTTTTAAGGAGATTGAGTTGGTCTATTTACCAAAATGGCGTTCTGTTTTGAATGGCATTCCGGCTTTATTTTCAAGAACTCCGTTACAATTAGCGTATTTTAAAAGTGCTAAAATGAAACGAATGGTGCATTTTGCGGTTGAGAATTATAACATCGATGTGGTGCATACGCAACATTT
>DGBH01000169.1:11735-19609 GCA_002384205.1 Bacteroidetes bacterium UBA4009 | reverse complement strand
TCTGGAATTTCAATGAAATGATCCGCCATTTCAGCGACTTTTTCGTCGCCTTCAGTCACTATAGCTATAATTTTTCCTTTACGTGCTTTTACTTCTTGGATATTGCTTACTACTTTTTCGTAGTAGTTATGCTTAGTAGCGATTACAACGATAGGCATCTCTTCATCAATAAGTGCAATCGGTCCGTGCTTCATCTCAGCAGCTGGGTAGCCTTCTGCGTGTATATACGATATTTCCTTTAGTTTTAATGCTCCTTCTAATGCCACAGGGAAGTTATAACCTCTTCCTAAATAAAGGCAATTAGGTGCATCTTTATAAATAGCGGCAATTTCTTTACATTTTTCGTGACAACTCGCTAATAAAGCTTCTACTTTTTTAGGTATTACCTCAAGTTCCGCAAACATTTCTCTCAGTCTTTCACGTACAATAGTGCCTCTAATTTCTGCAATGCCTAATGCTAAAAGCGTAAGCACTGTTACTTGAGCGGTAAACGCTTTAGTGGACGCAACTCCTATTTCAGGACCAGCGTGGGTATACGCTCCAGCATGTGTTAAACGAGGGATGCTACTGCCTACAACATTACAAATACCGTATATAGTTGCTCCTTTTTCTTTGGCTAATTCTAATGCAGCCAGCGTATCTGCTGTTTCACCACTTTGAGAAATAGCAATTACTAAATCTTTTTCAGAAATTACAGGGTTTCTATATCTAAACTCCGAAGCATATTCTACTTCAACAGGAATTCTTCCAAATTCTTCTATAAGATATTCTCCTACTAAGCCTGCATGCCATGAGGTTCCGCAAGCAACGATGATGATCCTATCTAAGTTTTTTATTTTACTCGCATATTCCTCTAGGCTTCGCATAGCGAAAGTTAAATTAACGGGATCAAATCGTCCACGCATAGAATCGTAGATAGATTTAGGTTGCTCAAAAATTTCTTTAAGCATAAAATGCTCATAACCCCCTTTTTCTAAAACGTCAAGGCTAATTTCTAGCTGCTGCATGAATGGCGATTTGTGAACATTGTCAATAGTTTTAATGGTCATCTCCCCGTCGTGTATGGAAACAATTTCATTGTCGTCAATGTAGGTGACAGTCTTGGTATATTCTACGATGGGTGTGGCATCACTCGCTAAGAAAAACTCTCCCTTGGTATTGCTTATTCCTACTACAAGCGGACTTCCCTTACGTGCAGCAATTAACGTATTTGGGTCATTTTTACTCAATAAAACAATAGCATATGCTCCAATTACTTCGTTCAAAGCGAGTCTTACGGCTTCCAATAAATCAACTTTTTCATTGATGATTATTTCTTCAATAAGGTGAATAAGTACTTCCGTATCGGTGTCACTTTTAAAGGTATGCCCGCGTTGAACAAGTACTTTTTTAAGCGTAGCGTAATTCTCAATAATTCCGTTATGGATTAAAGCAATATCACCACTTTGCGATAAGTGTGGGTGTGCATTCACGGTGTTTGGCTCACCATGGGTAGCCCATCGGGTATGTCCTATTCCTCTTGTCCCTGTAATATCTCGACCCGCAGCGGTAGCTTCTAGCTCAGAAACTTTCCCTTTATTTTTATATACCTTAAGGTCACCGTCTAAAAGGGCTATTCCTGCACTATCATATCCTCGATATTCAAGTCGTTGTAATCCTTTAATTAAGAAGTCATAGGCCTGATTTGGTCCGTAATACGCTACAATTCCACACATTTGTTTAGGTGTTATTTAAGTTCTTTTTCAGTGAATATTTTCTAATATCTGCTCAGCGGTAATTAAGTAAAATTAAAGATTAAATGTTGCTTTTAAATCTGTCACTACATTTAATTCTTCCCAAGGGAAAAGTTTAACTTCCACTTTTTTGATGTTTCCACCACCATCTGTAAAGGTCTTAGTTACCGTCTCAGTTGTTCGTCCCATGTGGCCATAAGCCGCAGTTTCTGAGTATATTGGAGTACGTAAATTGAATCGTTGTTCAATAAAGTAAGGTCTCATGTCAAACTTAGGCATGGTCAATAAAACTTCAGCAATTTCGCCATCGGTCATAGTTACTTTAGATGTTCCATAGGTGTTCACATACAATCCCATTGGTTTGGCAACTCCAATTGCGTAGGCTACCTGCACTAAAACTTCATCTGCAACTCCTGCAGCTACTAAGTTTTTGGCAATGTGTCTCGTCGCATAAGCTGCGCTTCTATCTACTTTGCTCGGATCTTTACCAGAGAATGCGCCCCCACCATGTGCACCTTTTCCGCCGTACGTGTCAACTATAATCTTACGTCCAGTTAATCCTGTGTCTCCGTGTGGTCCACCTATAACAAATATGCCAGTTGGATTAACGTGATACGTAATCTCATTGGTAAAAAGTGATTGGGTTTCAGCTGGTAATAAAGCTTTTACTCTTGGGATTAATATAGAAATAACGTCGGCTTTAATTTTAGCAAGCATTACTTCTTCTGAGTCAAAATCGTCGTGTTGCGTTGAGATAACAATAGAGTCAATAGCTATTGGTTTATTATTATCGTCGTACTTTATGGTTACTTGAGACTTACTATCTGGTCTTAAGTATGTGATTTCATTGTTTTCGCGTCTAAGCTCTGCAAGTTCCTTTAGTAATATATGGCTAAGCTCAAGCGGAAGTGGCATGAAGCTCTCTGTTTCGTTGGTAGCATACCCAAACATCATTCCTTGATCTCCAGCTCCTTGTTCTTCCGGGTTTTTACGCTCTACACCTTGATTAATGTCCGGCGACTGCTCGTGTATGGCACTAAATACACCACAAGAGTTGCCATCAAACATGTACTCACTTTTGGTGTAACCAATTTTATTGATGGTTTCGCGTGCTATTTTTTGAACATCTAAATACGTATTGGATTTTACCTCTCCAGCTAATACAACTTGACCAGTAGTTACTAAAGTTTCGCACGCTACTTTACTGCTGGGATCAAATGCTAAAAAGTGATCTATAAGCGCATCAGATATTTGGTCTGCTACTTTATCTGGATGTCCTTCTGAAACGGACTCTGAAGTGAAGAAATATGCCATAAGTGTTTTGTCTATTTTTTAATACTGCAAATGTAATCATACTGACTTAATTATTTAAAGTCGCTAGGATCAACTATTAGAATAAGAATATGGGTTAATTCACAAAACGAAGGACTATTGAGGATCTTTTTGCTGGGAGTAGTTGAATATGCTCAAAATGCAGTAAAGATCTTTGGTAACATATGATTTTTGAACTATTCAAAAAGCTATCCTAGCGCCTATACATTAAAAGTCGTGCGCCTGGCAAGGTAAAAAAAATAATCTACCAACCGTTTGGTAAATAAAAATAATAATATTATGTTTGAAAAATAAATTAATGGCAAAACCAAAGTTAGATCGTAAAACGTTACTCCGGAATTCCTTGTCTGTATTTAAAACAATGGGGTATAATGGCACGTCTATGAATGATCTGGCTAAAGCAAATGGCTTGCAAAAAGGCAGTATGTATCATTACATAGAAAGCAAAGAATCGCTTATGCTTGAAGTATTAAATGCGCTCAGAGACCATTATGTTTCTAAGGTGTTTAATAAAGCTTTTGATGAAACACTCCAACCATACCAAAGGCTAAACGAATTAGCCAAGCGTGCAGAAGAGATATTTGTTTTTGAAGAGGGTGGAGATTTCTTGGTTAATATTGGTTTAGAAACCAAAAATAGCGTTCCTGCATTTACTCAGGTTATTAAAAGCTTCTTTCAAGAATGGATAAATACAATGAAATACTTGTATTCATTTGTGCTCGATGAGGCAGATGCTAAAGAAAAAGCTGAATTTATTGTGGCAGAGATAGAAGGGTCTGTTTTGATGATGAAATTATTGGATGATGTAAACTATCTTCAGCGAACCAATGAGCGATTGCTAAAGGAATACAAAGAATTAGAAAGACAAAAAGTATACAAATAATGGATACGAGAAAAATAAGAAAAATAGCCGTACTAGGCTCAGGAGTTATGGGTAGCCGTATAGCATGCCACTTTGCTAATATTGGTTTGGATGTGCTCCTACTAGACCTTAAAAACTTTCCCAATTCAAAGGAAAGTGAAGCCGGCCAAGATGCTAAAGTGGCACAAGCTGCTTTATTGTCGTCATTAAAAAGTAACCCAAGTCCCATTTATAGTAAGGATTTTGCAAAGCGAATAAAAACTGGAAACTTGGATGACGACCTGCATAAGATAAAAGACTGCGACTGGGTGATAGAGGTAATCATCGAAAGACTAGATCTTAAAATAGATCTTTTTAATAAAGTAGAGGAATACCGTAAACCAGGTACCTTAATTACCTCCAACACTTCAGGTATACCTATAGAGATGATGTTGACTGGTAGAAGTGAAGATTTTGCGGCACATTTCTGTGGTACACACTTTTTCAATCCGCCTCGTTATCTTAAGCTTCTAGAAATTATCCCTTCGTCCAAAACCAAGCCTGAGGTAGTAGACTTCTTCTTGCATTACGGTGACCTTTTTCTAGGTAAAACTACGGTAAAGGCAAAGGACACACCGGCATTTATCGCCAATAGAATTGGGGTTTTTAGTATCATGGCAATCTTTAAAATGATGGTTAAACATGGTCTAAGCATCGAAGCGATTGACAGTGTTACAGGTCCTGTTTCAGGTAGACCCAAGTCTGCAACGTTTAGAACATCTGATCTGGTTGGCTTGGATACTTTAGTTAAGGTAGCAAACGGTGTAGGACAAAACTGTCCTGCTGACGAAATGAAAGAATGGTTTACCATTCCTTCGTTTTTAGAAAAAATGTTGGAGAATAATTGGCTTGGAGACAAAACAGGCCAAGGGTTTTATAAGAAAGGGAAAGATGCGGATGGTAATACCGTAATCGAATCACTTAATCTAACGACGCTAGAATACAGTGCTCAAGACAAGCCTCGATTTGATAGTATAGGGAAAGCAAGAGGAGCCAACAGGCTAAGCAGTAAACTAGGAATATTATACAGCGGGGGTGATCCTGCTGCTGATTTTTATCACGATATAATTACAGCTATTGCCGCTTATTCGGCTAATCGTATTCCGGAAATAGCAGATAATTTATACCAAATAGATGATGCACTTCGTGCTGGATTTGGTTGGGAAGTGGGACCTTTTGAGACTTGGGATTTAATTGGCTTTGATAAAGTATTAGCCAACATAGAAAAGGCTGGATATTTAGTTCCACAATGGATTTTAGATTTCAAATCAAAAGGGAACACCACGTTTTACAAATCAGAATATGGGAAACGCAAATACTATAATATTCTTAAGGGAGAATATGAGGTAATTCCAGGTACTGAAGCGTTTATTGTATTAGATAACTTCAGAACGCCTGAGCCAGTTTATACCAACAAAGAGGCGACCTTGCACGATATAGGTGATGGTGTTTTATGTTTAGAGTTTCATTCAAAAATGAATGCCATAGGAAGCGGTACGCTAGCAGCTATTAATAAGTCCATTGACATTGCAGAAACACAAGGATGGAAAGGTTTGGTTATTGGCAATGATGCACCCAACTTCTCAGCGGGCGCTAACTTAGCAATGATGCTTATGTTGGCCATAGAGCAGGAGTTTGATGAGCTAAACATGGCCATTAAATATTTTCAAAATACCGTTATGCGCCTAAGATACAGCAGTATTCCTGTGGTCGTGGCTCCTCACGGACTAACCTTGGGAGGTGGATGTGAAATGACATTACACGCCGATTCAGCGATTGCTGCAGCTGAAACTTATATTGGATTAGTGGAAGCTGGTGCAGGACTTATACCTGGCGGTGGCGGAACGAAAGAATTTGTGGTCCGTACAAGCGATAGTTTCTATGCAGGTGACCCACAGTTACCTACCTTAATTGAGCGTTTTCAAACTATTGCAACTGCAAAAGTGGCTACCTCAGGACACGAGGCTTTTGAAATCGGGGTGATGCATCACGATAAGGATGAAGTGGTTGTAAATGGCGGTCGTGTTATTACGGAAGCCAAAAGAAAGGTACTTGAACTGCACCACGATGGATACGTTCAAAAACCACAACGAGATGATATTTTGGTGCTAGGCAGAACGGCACTTGGAGCATTATATTCTGGTGTAGAAGCCTTTGGAATTAGCGGATATGCTAGTCAGCACGACATGCTCATAGGTAAAAAATTAGCCTATGTTATGGCCGGAGGAGATTTAACTCAGGCTACCAAAGTGACCGAGCAATACCTATTAAACCTAGAAAGAGAAGCCTTTTTAAGCTTACTGGGCGAACGAAAAACATTGGAAAGAATACAGCATATATTAAAAACGGGGAAACCACTCAGAAACTGATATAAGACCTAGGATATAAGATATAAGACAGAAAAATGAATAAGATAAACCTACATAAAGCTGAAAAAAGAGAAGTCATAAATCTTATATCATACATCCTAAATCATTCATAAAATAAAAAAAATGGCAGAAGCATACATCATAAACGGATATAGAACAGCAGTCGGGAAAGCAGGAAGAGGTGGATTTAGATTTACCAGCCCAGTTGATTTGGGAGCAGCTGTAATTAACCATTTAATTGACCATACTCCCGGATTTGATCCGAGTGTAGTTGAAGATATAATTGTAGGGAATGCAGTACCCGAAGCAGAGCAAGGTTTACAAATGGGCCGCTGGATTGGGGTGCGAAGTAAACTACCCATGGAGGTTCCAGGGGTTTCGGTTAATAGATATTGCGGTAGCGGTATAGAAACCATTGCAATGGCCGTAGCAAAAATTAAAGCAGGACTCGCCGATTGTATTATAGCTGGTGGAACAGAAAGCATGAGTTTAGTGCCCACAGTAGGTTATAAAACAGTGCCTAATTATAATATTGCTAAAGATCACGGTGATTATTTCTTAGGAATGGGGCTCACCGCAGAAGAGGTTGCAGTTAAGTATAATATCAGTCGCGAAGATCAGGATGCATTTGCAATGGGTTCTCACCAAAAAGCCTTAAAAGCACTCGCCGAAGGTAAATTTAAAAATCAAATTGTACCTTTTGAAGTTGAACAAGTAGATTTCGATCCGGCAACAAATAAGCGTGTTACCTCTAGCTACATAGTAGATACCGACGAGGGTCCGAGAGCCGATACCACGCTAGAGGCTTTGGCAAGGTTAAAACCCGCCTTTAAAAATAACGGAACGGTAACTGCCGGCAATAGTTCTCAAACCAGTGACGGTGCCAGTTTTGTGCTGGTAATGAGTGAGAAAATGGTTAAGGATTTAGGCTTAGAGCCTAAAGCTAGGTTGGTGAGTCAAGTATCTGTTGGTGTAAACCCACGATACATGGGAATTGGTCCTATGGAGGCTATTCCCAAAGCATTGTCCAAAGCAGGTCTTTCACTAAATGATATTGATCAAATAGAATTGAATGAGGCATTTGCTTCACAAAGTTTGGCTGTTATGCGTGGTTTAGATCTTAATCCAGCCATTGTAAATGTAAACGGTGGAGCAATCAGTTTAGGACATCCATTGGGCTGTACCGGAGCAAAACTCACCGTACAAATACTCGAAGAAATGAAACTTAGAAACCAAAAATATGGCATGGTAACAGCGTGTATTGGCGGAGGTCAAGGAATAGCGGCGATTTATGAAAGGCTTTAGTGGATTTAAGATATAGGACTGTTTTAACCGATGTTAAATATCTAAAATCATAATTCAATGAAAAAATAATGAGTAGAACGAATCATAATTTCAGGCAATTAAAAGTTTGGGAAGAAGCGATTGACCTGGTTGTTGAAATATACAAAGAAGCAGCGAAGTATCCCAAAGAAGAAAAGTATGGCATCATTTCTCAGATTCAACGTGCGGGAGTGTCTATTCCATCCAATATTGCCG
>DGBH01000169.1:8853-11617 GCA_002384205.1 Bacteroidetes bacterium UBA4009 | reverse complement strand
TCCGTTGCTGCAAAACTAGAAATAACAAACCAAGAATCAGTTGATGTGATAATTGAAAAACTGATACGTATCGATAATGCAATTTTTAAATTAATAAACACACTCGACAAATAATCCTAAGTCTTAAATCCTATGTCAACAGAAAGAAATAACAACCTAAAAGGAGGTGAATTCCTTATCAAAGAGCAAACTGCCCAAAGCACATTCATACCCGAGCAAGTAAATGAAGAACAAAAAATGTTTCGTGATATGACACGAGATTTTTTGGAAAAAGAAGTTACTCCCCTACGTGAAAAAATTGATAAGCAATTGGAAAATCCAGACTTGGTGCCAGAGTTAATGCATAAAATAGCAGAACTTGGTATTTTAAGTGCAGCTTTACCCGAAGAATTTGGGGGTATGTCAGTAGACTTCAATACGGAGTCGGTACTCAGCGAGGAGCTAGGTAAAACACAAAGTTTTAGTGTGGCTCTGGCAGCACACATGGGCATAGGTACACTTCCCATCTTATATTACGGTACCGAGGAACAGAAGAAAAAATACCTTCCCGGACTAGGCGACGGAACGATTAAAGCATCCTATTGTCTTACCGAACCAGACAGTGGCAGTGACGCTTTAGCGGCTAAATCTAAAGCGGTATTGGATGGAGATGAGTGGGTTATTAACGGACAAAAAATGTGGATCACGAATGCGGGATTTGCAGATCTTTTTACGGTTTTCGCACAGGTAGATGGCGATAAGTTTACCGCTTTTATCATAGAAAAAGGAACTCCTGGTTTAAGCTTAGGAGATGAAGAAGTAAAGCTCGGTATTAAAGGAAGTAGCACACGACAAGTCTTTTTGGATAATGTACGTGTACCCAAATCTAATCTGCTAGGCGAAATTGGAAAAGGACATAAGATAGCTTTCAATGTGCTTAACATAGGAAGATATAAACTGTGCGCGATGGTTATGGGTGGAAGTAAAAAAAGCATAGATATAGCGACCAATTATGCCAATGAACGTAAGCAGTTTGGTGTTGCTATAAGTAGTTTTGGTGCAATACAGCATAAGCTGGCAGAAATGGCTATAAAAACGTATGCTACCGATAGCGCAACCTACAGAGTTTCGGGATTAATAACCGATAAAATAGCAGAACTTGTCGCAGAAGGAAAAACCAAAGTGGAAGGGAAGTTAATTGCAGCAGAAGAGTACAGTATTGAGTGCGCACTGTTAAAAATATTAGGTTCAGAAACACTAGACTACGTGGTTGATGAGGCAGTTCAGATTTTTGGAGGGACTGGTTATTCAGAGGAATATCCTGTAGCAAGCATGTACCGAGACGCACGTATTAACCGTATTTTCGAGGGGACCAACGAGATTAACAGAATGCTTGCAGTGGGTCAACTTCTGAAGAAAGCAATGAAAGGTGAAATCGACTTAATGGGACCTGCCATGAAAATACAAGAAGAATTGATGGAAATTCCCGACTTTGGAGATGATGGAGACGGAAGTCCTTTGTATGAGGACAAAAAAGCGGTTCGTCAAGCCAAAAAAGCAATACTTATGGCTGCAGGAGCAGCAGCTCAGAAGTACATGATGGAGTTGGAAAAGCAACAAGAAATACTTATGAACTTGGCAGACATGGCCTTGGATGTATTTACGGCAGAAAGTACCATTTTGCGTACCGAGAAACTGATAGAACAACAAGGAGAGGAGGCAACAGCAGGTCAAATTGCGATGACTAAATGTTATGTGAATGACGCTATGGAACGTTGCTATCTTTCGGGTAAGCACGCAATTAGCGCGTTTGCAAAAGATGATATGCTAGTGATGATGCATATGGGGATTAAGCGATTTACAAAATACCCACTCACCGATACCATAGCATTACGCAGAAAAGTAGCCGCTTTGCTCATTGCTGAAAACAAGTATTGTTTTTAGGGTGGCGTAGAAGGATTTCGTGTCCACACGGACTAGAGCGATGTTTTCGTGGGGACACGAACAACTACATCCAAGTAAAAATTAGCAAAAAGGCGAGTAGAGATACTTGCCTTTTTGTTTCGCGGCTATCCACTTACCGAAGATGTGCAGGTAGTGAATGTGGCTGAGCTGATGGAGTTGGTGTAATAAAAAATCTACTGTGCTATCTCTATCAACTCAATAGTGAAAATCAGCGTAGAATAAGCTGGGATATTAGCTCCCATTGCTCGGTCGCCATAAGCCAAATCATACGGAATATAAAGCTCCCATTTGGAACCTACTGGCATCATTTTTAATGCTTCTGTCCAGCCCTTAATTACTTGGTTTACCCCAAAAGTAGCCGGCTCACCGCGGTCGTAACTGCTGTCAAATTTTTTACCATTAACCAGTGTGCCACTGTAGTGGGTAGTTACTTGCTGTCCGTCAACTGGTATAGGGCCATTTCCCTTGGTAATGACCTTATATTGTAAACCACTTGGAGTACTTTTTACTCCTGGCTTTGCTGCATTTGCGCGTAAAAAGGCTTCTCCTTCAGCAGTTGCTAATTTCGTTTTTTCAGCTTGTGCTTTGCTTACATATTCATTGATTACTTGATTGGCAATTGGCCCTTCCATATTGGCGTGATGGTATACCATCACATCTTGTATAGCCTCCATAAATAAATTCATGTTTAAGGTGTCTATGGCTCCGTTTACTAGGCTAGATGCTATATTTAAACCAACGGCATAACTCATGCTGTCAAAGGTGTTTTGCATAGGTGTGTGAGAATGTTGCGCTTTGGCACTTACAAAAGGTAACACGG
>DGBH01000169.1:8238-8775 GCA_002384205.1 Bacteroidetes bacterium UBA4009 | reverse complement strand
TGCCAATACATTTGGAAAACCCATTTCCGTTTTTAGGATTTGTGGTGTGGTATGGATACGGAAATTCGGTGCTTTTTAATTCACGGTCTAATAAGTAAATACCGGTGGTCAATGGGTCACCATATCCAGCATAATGATTGCCAATAATTGCAAAATGAAGCACATTGGATTGCTTGCTGGTGGCATTTATGTATTGCGCGTCGAGTACTTTATAGGCTGAGTATTTATAGTTGGCGGCTAAGAGTGAGTCGAGTTGAGCGTTGCTAAAATCAGTAGCACAGCTTTTATTGATAAAATATAAGGTGTCGTTTTTAAGTTTGGTAAGTGTTGACCTTGACTGCGCTATATTCACATTCGTTCTTCCTTTTTTATTAAAATTGACCGTATAGGCAATGGTGAAATGGTGTGGTATAGCATCGTAAAACCCATTGGTAACGGTTTTATTTAGAATATGCGAATACCCAATATCAAATGAGCTGTTACTCTTACTTTGAAAGGATACACCAAGATATAATCCATGTGAAAGTCTATTTTTTA
>DGBH01000169.1:7740-8046 GCA_002384205.1 Bacteroidetes bacterium UBA4009 | reverse complement strand
AGTTACGCGTACACCGGTTGCTTTGGGTATAGTGTATTGGTAAGAAAGTACAAGATGTATGTCTTCTGTTACCGACTTGCGGTTATCAAACACATAGTGGTATCTTTTATACCCGATTTTCCCTTGTATGTAATCTGACTTAAATGGGTGGTTATAAAATAAGTCTGCACCAACTCCCACAGGTGATTTGTTGTAATCGGTAAATGGCGATAAGGTAATAAACGGGCTAATTCCAAATTGTGCTTCGTTAACAAAAAAAGTAGTGTCTTGACCCACAAGTCGTGAAAAAACACCTATAAAAAGTAA
>DGBH01000169.1:1733-7531 GCA_002384205.1 Bacteroidetes bacterium UBA4009 | reverse complement strand
TTTTGTGTTCGTAATCTAATGTAGTATTAGAGGGGAGGGATTTTATAAAATCAAACACTTAAAATTAAAGTTTTAGAGAAAATGAGAAAATACAATGTAGTAGGCGTAATGAGCGGTACGTCTATGGATGGGTTAGATATCGCTCATGTAACTCTTGAAGAATTAAGCGAGGGTAAATGGAATTATTCCATAAATGCGGCTACGACCATAACATATGGAGAAAAATGGAGACTTAGACTTTCTAAACTACGTCATCAAAATTCGTTGGTATTTCACAAAACGGATAGATTCTACGGACAGTTTATTGGAGAGAGTATCCAATCGTTTTTAGCCGAAAATGAATTGGAGGCAGATCTTATTGCTTCACACGGGCATACTGTTTTTCATCAACCTGAAAATAATCTTACGGTTCAAATAGGTGACGGGAATAGCATTTATGCATTTACAGGCATTCCTGCGGTGACTAATTTTCGTGCTTTGGATGTTATTTTAGGAGGTGAAGGCGCTCCTCTCGTAGGCGTGGCAGATCAAATGCTATTCGGAGAATATGACATGTGTTTGAACTTAGGTGGCTTTGCTAATATTAGTGCAGATATCAACGGAAGCAGAGTAGCTTATGATGTGGGGCCTTGCAATATTGTATTAAACAGAATCGCGCGAGAATTTGACCAAGAGTTTGATAAAGATGGCGAAATAGCAGGACGTGGACTTGTAGATTATGACTTACTGGAAGAGCTAAACAATGTAGAATACTACAGTTATGAGCCTCCTAAATCTTTGGGTAGAGAATGGATAAGTACCCATTTTTGGGATAGAGTACGAAGCAGCGAAGCAAGCAAAGAAGACAAAATGAAAACGCTTGTTGATCATATAGCTCAGCAAATAGGCCAAAGTATAGAGGACTTAAGTAGCGGCGATTCCAGTGGCAAAAAGGTTTACATTACCGGAGGAGGTGCATTCAATAAAGCATTAATTTCACATATACGCAGTCATACCGATGCAGAAGTAATCGTGCCGGATGATATTATGGTAGATTATAAAGAAGCATTGGCATTTGCCTTGCTCGGAATTTTACGCGTGCAGAATAAAGTGAATGTGTTTAACGTGGCTACCGGAGCAACAAAAAGTTCAGTATCTGGAAGCCTTTATGGAGATTTCTCTAAACTATTATAATGGAAAATTTATTAAAAAAATTTGAAAATAAGCAGCCTGAAATCGTTTTTGAGTGGAAAGACTCAGAAACAGAAGCAGAAGGATGGGTAGTAATTAACTCCCTTAGAAACGGTGCTGCTGGTGGCGGCACACGTATGCGTAAAGGTTTAGATAAACGCGAAGTGGAGTCGCTTGCTAAGACTATGGAAGTAAAGTTTACTGTGGCAGGTCCGCCTATAGGAGGTGCAAAGTCGGGTATTAATTTTGACCCAGCAGACCCGCGTAAAGAAGGCGTGCTTAAAAGATGGTATGCCGCAGTAGCTCCAATGTTGCGCAACTACTATGGTACTGGTGGAGACCTTAACGTAGACGAAATACATGAAGTAATTCCTATGACTGCAGAACTTGGTGTTTTGCATCCTCAAGAAGGAGTAGTAAATGGGTATTATAAAAACTACAGCAAAGTAGAAAAACTTCGAGCGATTACAAGACTTCAAAGCGGGGTTTTGTTACCTATAGTTGATGAGCGATTTACTCCTGATGTAAGTAAAAAATATACGATTGCCGATATGATTACGGGTTGGGGCGTAAGTGAAGGGGTAAGACATTATTACGAACTTTGGGGCGGCACAATGAATCACAAAACAGCTATCATTCAAGGATGGGGAAATGTGAGTGCGGCAGCAGCATTTTATCTAGCAAAACACGGTGTAAAAATCGTAGGAATTATCGACCGTGACGGTGGATTAATCAATAAAACAGGTTATGGTTTAGAAGAAATTATTGCCATGTTTAATAACCGCGACGGCAATAAATTAAATTCAAATACGGAAGGTTTCCAAAGTTTTGAAGAGGTAAGTGCACAAATATGGGATTTAGGCGCCGAAATTTTTGTTCCGGGAGCAGCAAGTAGATTGGTAACCAAAGAACAAGTAACACGCCTTATTGATGGGCAGTGTGAGGTAATAAGCTGCGGTGCAAATGTTCCGTTTGCTGACCTAGAAATCTTTATGGGCGAAATATCAATGTACGCTGATGCAAATATGGCTGTGGTCCCTGACTTTATCGCCAATTGCGGGATGGCCAGAACCTTTGCATTTTTAATGAGTGAAAAAGGTGAAGTAGACGATGTAGCTATCTTAAAAGACGCATCTGAAATTATTGGTAATCAAATGAGAAGGCTGCACCAATTCAATCCAAGGATGACAGGTTTAAGTCGCAAAGCGTTAGAAATGAGCTTAACTGATTTAGTAGACACAGGTGATGCTAGCCACAGAGTTGGGCTCGGTGGTATGGCGTAAGTCAATAATCTATTAAGCTACAGTATAAATGAGGGAGTGTGATTCAATTCATACTCCCTCGTTTAGTATCGGATAACTTTGTAAATGCCGATTTTAACTAAAATATCAATTTATTGTCCGATTTCGTTCTGCGTATTAACGCCCAAGGGGTGCAGTTTAGCTGCTCGGTCTGCATATACTTCCGCTTGTTTTTGATCACCTTTTCGCATTTCATTTATAGCTAGATTATGAAGAAGCATAGCTAATCTCTTCGGTTTATTCTCTATTCGAACGCCTCTAATCCATAGTTTTTCAGCTTCATCCCAATTATTCCCTCGAGCCATATATGCCCCTTTTACTAAATAGTCATTTCCGTTATCATAAATGTTCTTGAAAATTAATTGAGCGGTAGGCGATACCCGAGAAGCGTAATTTGTACCATGTCTATTGCCTAGCTTGGTAAGTTCTGTTCGGTAGTTGGCATCAAGAATGCCAGAAGTACGACTAGGTTCTCGTGATTCTGCTTCGTAAAAATAATTTTCTTCTTGAACCCACTCGTCTAGTTTTTCTCCTGTTTTACAATCGTACAATCGCCATCCTAGTTTCAGGGTGATGTTTCGTTTGCCTACGTAATAGTCTACTTCTCTGTAGGTATTGTTCCCCAAACTTTCTCTACGTATTTCTAGGTTGTAACTATCCCTTATTTGTTGGTCTAACATTTCAAGTGAGACAACTATATCGCTTCCAGACGCTAGTTGAGTTAGCTCTGACATGTTCAGCGCAGAAGGAAATTCGCCATTGGCAACATGCGTAAATTTTTGAATACTGGTTTTTAGAGTTAAGTAGGCTTTACTCCTTATACTGCTTCTAAATCCGTTTAATGCCCCATATTGAATGTCAAAAACATTGGGGTTTAGGACCTTACTATCTGTATTGTTATAAGGGTATTGAATCTGTACTCTGTCAAGTACGGTAACGGTTTGTGCATCATCAGGCAGTTTAATAATAGCTTCAGATACTCCCGTTTTCCAGGATATTCGCTGTGTGGATACACAGGCTGAGATGAATACTAAAGAAAGTATCAGGTATTTTTTCATGGACTAAGTACCTGCAAAGAAATAGAAATAAGACCGAATCATTAAGATATGTTTGGCAAAATCCCCACAGGAAAAATGGGTTTCTTGAACGGGTGGACGTAGCGTCTATTTTTATCCGCAGAATATGTGTTCTTTTCCTTTTCTTTGCCTCCTTATAATGAAGAAGAATATTATACTACTCGCAGCAGCGTGTACTTTTTTTAGCCTCAGCACGTTAGCGCAACATTTTCATAAAAAAAGCAAAGGAGTCGTTGCTGAACCTAGTTACCAAAATGCAACGGATCAAAACAAATTTCGTCAATTGGATAACGAGTTGCCTACCCCCAATGTGTATCGCACAGCGAGTGGTGCACCAGGACACCAGTACTGGCAAAATACAGCGGATTATACAATGGATATTCGCTTAGATGACGAAAACCAACGCGTATATGGAACAGAGGAAATCACCTATAACAACGCATCACCTGATGAATTGCAATATGTATGGATACAGCTAGACCAAAACGTGCGAAGCATTACGTCTATGTCCAATCAAATTGAGGAAGGTAATCTCAAAAATGGTGTAAGCATTAATGAATATTTTAATATGTTTCATAATTTTCCAGGAGGGTTTAATATCGATTATGTTAAAGATGCTAAGGGTAACGATTATGAAGTAAAGGTAAATCACACCATGATGCGTGTCAACCTTAAAAAGACTCTTAAGGCAGGAGAATCTGTAAAATTAAATATTAAGTGGTGGTATAATATTAACGACCGAATGGAAATAGGCGGCAGAAGTGGTTATGAGTATTTCAAGGAAGAAAATAATTATTTATATACTATCGCCCAGTTTTTCCCAAGAATGGCGGTTTATAGTGATGTTACAGGATGGCAAAACAAACAATTTTTAGGCAGAGGCGAGTTTACGCTTCCTTTTGGTAATTATGATGTAAAACTCACCGTACCCAGCGATATGATAGTAGGCGGTACAGGAGAAATTCAGAACCTGAGCGACGTATTGACCGCTGCTCAAATGGCTAGATTGGAGCAAGCTAAAAACAGCGATAAGCCAGTTGTTGTTGTGACGCAAGACGAGGCCATGGTCAACGAAAAAACGCACTCTTTAGAAATGAAAACATGGCATTTTAAAGCTGAAAATGTGCGTGACTATGGATGGTGTGCCAGCCGCAAGTTTATCTGGGATGCTCAAGGAGTTAAGTTTGGAGATAGAACCGTATTGGCCATGTCACTTTACCCGAAAGAAGGAAATCCTATGTGGGAAATGTACAGCACCAAAGCGATTGTTTTAACATTGGAAACCTATTCTAAGTTTACGTTTGATTACCCTTATCCAGTGGCATATTCTATCAATGGAAAAAGTATTGGAATGGAGTACCCTATGATCTGTTTTAACGGGGGAAGAACAGACGCTGAAGGCAAGTTTAGTGATGAGAATAAGTACAGAACAATCTTGGTGATTATTCACGAAGTGGGTCACAATTACTTCCCTATGATTATTAATTCAGACGAACGTCAATGGACTTGGATGGATGAAGGTTTAAATACCTTCTTGCAGTATCAAACTGAGCGCGCTTGGACCGACGAAACAGGGAAACCGTTTCCGAGTCAACGAGGACCTGCCAAAAATATAGTACCTTATATGGGCGGAGACAAACGTTACATCTCACCCATCATGACCAATTCTGAAAGTATTCATCAGTTTGGAAATAATGCTTATGGAAAGCCGTGTACAGCATTAAATATTTTGCGTGAAACGGTAATGGGACCTGAGCTTTTTGATTATGCATTTAAGACGTATGCTAACAGATGGATGTTTAAACACCCAAGTCCTGCAGACTTATTCAGAACCATGGAAGATGCCAGTGCGGTAGATTTAGATTGGTTTTGGAGAGGATGGTTTTATACCAATGACCATTGCGATGTTGCGGTAACCGATGTTAAAGAGTTTACGGTGAAATTTAACCAACCAAAAGCGGGTACATCAAATGACAAAGCGAAGAAAATGGTAGAAGCGCAAACCAAAGTAGGCCAGTTTGACCCAATATTACAAAGCATAGCCAATGCTGCAGAACCAGCCAAAGCATATGAAATGGTAAAAAATAACATTACGGATACCCGCAAAGAGTTCTTAAATGAAGATAATTATTTTTACCAAGTAGATTTGAAAATGATAGGCGGATTGGTAATGCCGGTTATATTTAAATTGGAGTATGCAGATGGTACAGCAGAAGAAATACGAATTCCTGCAGAAATCTGGAAAATGCAA
>DGBH01000169.1:0-1503 GCA_002384205.1 Bacteroidetes bacterium UBA4009 | reverse complement strand
AGCCGTATCCTTTTTAGTGCATAGTATGAACTAGTGTAAAAAGCGTCATAGTTTCAGCTGTGCAGCATTATCTTTGTCCTCAACAATGAATGCATGGATCGCCGCTTTTCGTCTTAAAACTCTACCTCTTGCTCTTGGGGCTATTCTTTTAGGCAGTAGACTGCATGATAGCACGCAAGATTACACCTTAGAATTTGAGTTAGATATTTTTCTAATGGCTTCGCTCACAGCTATTTTACTGCAAATATTGAGCAACTTAGCTAATGATTACGGGGATTTTGAGCGAGGAACGGATAAACACCGCACCGATCGCCAATTATCAAGCGGACAAATTACCCCTAGAGCTATGCTCAATGCGATAATTGTGTTCGCCGTACTTTCTTTTGCTTCGGGCACCTATTTATTATATATATCTTTTGGAAGCGATTGGGTGAATTGGATTACGTTTTTAGGCCTAGGAACGGCAAGTATAATTGCGGCTGTTTCATATACTATGGGCAAAAGAGCGTATGGCTATCATGGTTTAGGTGATGTGTTTGTTTTTATATTTTTTGGCTTAGTTGGTGTACTGGGAACAGCGTATCTGTTTAAGCAAGAAATCACGGCAGTACTTTGGTTACCAGCCATTGGCTACGGTGCTCTTTGCGTAGGTGTGCTCAATGTAAATAATATTAGAGATCTGGATAAAGATATACTTACTACTAAAATCACCATAGCGGCTCATTTAGGACTGGAGGGCGCTCTTGTATACCAAATTATTTTAATGACCATTGCCTTTTTAGGATTTACCGGTCACCATATTTCTGAGGATTACTTAAGTTTGGCACCTATTGCCATGGTGATTCTCGGTTTTATGCATATCAGGAGATTATATAATGCTGAAATAGCTGATGATTATAACGAGCAATTAAAGCTTTTGTCTTTGGGAAGCTTATTGGTAGTCGTACTTTTCGTAATTAGACTCTTCTATTAATATGTATGCCTTTACTATAACCCAGCATACCCTAGCGTTTGTAAAGCCAGCCAAAACATCGCGTAATGTTTTTACGCATCGTTCTATTTTTTTAATTGAGTTAAGAGACCTAGAAACAGGCTTAAGCGGTGTTGGAGAATCTGCCCCGTTATCTCTCTTGAGCATTGATGATGTTACCAACTACGAAAAAATACTCCGTCAAAAATTAGAAGAATTTTGTGTTGCCCGAGATCTTAATGCACTTGACTTAAATCCGTTTCCAAGTATACGTTTTGGAATAGAAACGGCGCTGCTTAATCTAAAAGCTGATGAGCAAGGAAGAATATATCGCACACCGTTTACAGATGGTAAAAAAACGCTTCCCATAAATGGTTTGATCTGGATGAACGATATTGACGAAATGTACGATGAGGCGATTACCAAAATTAAGGATGGATTTTCAGTAATTAAGTTTAAAGTGGGTGCGTTAGATTTTGATGCAGAGTGCAGAATGCTTGAGAAATTACGCATGGAATATGGGGCCGATAAAA
>DGBH01000145.1:811-4201 GCA_002384205.1 Bacteroidetes bacterium UBA4009 | reverse complement strand
TTAACCGCTGATAAAATAGTTGAAAATAATACTGCTGGATTGCATAGAATGTATGCAATTTCATCTTGTTCGGCAAGCACAACTTATACCGCAAGTATTTTTGTAAAAAAATCAGAAAGAACTCGTTTTGAATTTTTAGAAACAACCTTGGGTGGGTGTGTTTTTGACTTAACAAATGGCACGATAGTTTCAGGAACAGATGGATTTATTGAATCTTACAATAATGATTGGTATAGATGTGGTATAAAAAGAACAACTTCCGTTTCTCAATCAGTTTTTGTTATTCAAGTTAGACTAATAATTAGTGGAACAAATAATAATTATTTAGGAGATGGAACAAGCGGAGTATTTATTTGGGGCGCTCAATTAGAAGCAGGTTCATACCCAACTTCGTACATCCCAACGGTAGCTTCAACTGTAACTAGAAACGCCGATGTGATTTCTAAAACGGGGATTAGTGATGTTCTTTTGTCAAATGGTTATTCTATTTTTATACACATAGAAGTAGATAGCGTTTCAGTTTATTCTCAATTTCAATTTAGAGAAAGTACATTAAATTATATTTTAAGAGTTGGGAATCAAATAAAAGTAGCAAACGCTGTTGCAATAAATAACACCTTAGGGTTTAATAAAATAATGGTTTCAGTTTTAAGTAATGGTAATTATACATTATATAAAAATGGTTTATCTATACAATCTGGTACTGGTGTTACTGCTAATTTAAGTCAAATAAATACAGATGCAGGTTATAAAATCAAAAATATACAAGTTTTCCCAACCGCTTTAACAGACCAAGAATGTATTAATTTAACAACTTTATAAAATGAACATATACAAACTAAATTACACAGACAAAGAAACTGCAATAGCTGACTTATTAGCTAAAGGAGTTTATACAGAAACAGAAGAAGGATTGGCTTATTCAAACGGTACACAAGCGGTTGTAGAAATAGGACAAATAGCGGAAGTTCCAGCGACATACGATGATGAAGGAAACATAATCACAGAGGCTATTTATTACGATGGAATCTTTTACGATGTAATGACAACCGAAACAATTGACTTCGGAAGTAGCGAAGTATTCCCTATTGAGTCAGTACATTCATTTGCAGGATACAATCCTAATGCAGATGGACCTGTAAACGAAACTGTAATAGTCGAATAAAACAAGTGATTAAACAAGTATAACAATTAAATCAAATTAAAAATGGAAGATGCAAAAACAGTAATTACAGAAGCACAATTAGAGAGGTTGCAAAAGCAACAGAATGAGATCCACCAAATTCTAACTAATGTTGGAGCATTGGAAGCCCAAAAGCACGGGTTACTACACGGACTAGCTGACTTAAACCGTGAACTAGACGGATTTAAGAAAGAACTAGAAGAAGAATATGGTCCAGTGAATATCAACTTAGCGACAGGAGAATATACTGAAGTTGAAAAAGAAGTTGAAGCATAATGACAAATGTCATTAGGAAGATAAGTATAGGCGCTGATTATAAAAACGAAGCTATGCATTATGCCGTAGGGCAAGTTGTGTATGGCGGGCATGAAATATCACATATACTATTTGAGACCGAAGACAACTCATACAATATTTACATTAAAAAAGCAGACGAGGTAATGCCATGGAAGAAGTTTAATTCTAACATGGCAATATCCGTTGAGTTTGACTTGGAATATTAATGAGAAGTGTGTTCGAGTTTATTGTAAAGCCTCTAGGGGATAGATACAATAATAAGATTAAAGTAGACGGTAAAGAACTAATACTAAATACAAAGATTGAAAGTTTTAAATCTGTAAACAATACAGCAGAAGTGGTTGCAATACCATTGGCATTTAAAACAGACATAAAAGTGGGTGATAAAGTTATTATACACCACAACGTATTCAGAAGGTTTTACAATATAAAAGGAGTACAAAAAAATAGTAGATCATACTTTATGGAAGATCTGTATTTTTTAAACGAGGACCAGATATATTTGTATGGCGATACCGGTAAATGGAAAGCTTATGGTGATCGTTGCTTCATTGCACCAATAGAGAATACAGATCAGTTTAAGCTTGATAAAGAGCGTAAGCTTATTGGTATACTAAAATATGACAATAGCTCCTTAAATGAGCTTAATATCAATCGTGGAGACTTAGTCGGGTATACTCCTTATGGGGAGTTTGATTTTATCATAGACGGAGAGCGATTGTACTGTATGAAATCAAATGATATTGTAATCAAATATGAATATAAAGGAGACGAAACACGATATAATCCGAGCTGGGCACAAAGCGGTTCTTGAACTGATTAAGGTTGCTGAGGAGGCCATATTAAATAACGGGGATGACGACTTAAGTGCAGACAAATTAAAGAATGCTGCAGCAACAAAGAAGCTAGCAATATTTGATGCTTTTGAAATATTAAGCAGAATAGCTTTAGAGGAACAAATGCTTAATGATGTTCCTGGGGAAGACACTCCAGCTAAACAATTCAAAGGATTCGCAGAAGGGAGATCTAAATAATGTACGAACAAACGCTTTATAAAGTACTCGACAACTACGTTAAACCTAGCGTTATTAAACAGCATAACAGGTTTAAGAAATGGAAATACGGTTATAATAAAGACCAAGATATGGTTGTTATTAGTAAAACCGGTATGATTGGGGAAATTTATGAAATACAGAATCTTAGGATAGCGCTACCTCTTGTAGAAAAGGCTTACAAAAGATCAGACAAGAAAGAGGATCAGTATTGGCAACAATTTGAATACTCAAAAGAACTTGATAAAATAAAAAATGTATTCGATTGGAACGATAAGCCGGACCACTTTAAAGATAGATGGTACGATTATATTGACGATGAATTCAAGAGTAGGGAGGAAGGATTTGCTTTTTATAATAATGGTATCCCAACTTATATAACGGGTACACATTACATGTACTTGCAGTGGAGTAAGATTGACGTTGGAGCAGCTGACTTTAGAGAGTCTAATAGGTTATTTTATATATTCTGGGAAGCTTGCAAAGCGGATGATAGATGTTACGGAATGAGCTATTTAAAGAACAGACGTTCTGGATTTTCTTTTATGTCATCCTCAGAGATTGTAAATCAAGCTACTATGTCAAGTGACTCTAGGTTTGGCATATTATCTAAGTCTGGAGCAGATGCTAAAAAAATGTTTACCGACAAAGTTGTACCAATATCTGTTAACTATCCATTCTTTTTCAAACCAATACAGGACGGTATGGACCGCCCAAAAACAGAGATAGCTTATAGAGTACCTGCTTCAAAATTCACTAGAAGGAAACTTGATAGTAATGAAAAGTTACAAGAACTTGAGGGGCTGGATACAACAATTGACTGGAAGAATACTGGAGACAACTCCTATGATGGAGAAA
>DGBH01000145.1:369-638 GCA_002384205.1 Bacteroidetes bacterium UBA4009 | reverse complement strand
CAACTGGAGGGTTACAAAAACATGTTTAAGACTTGGTAGCAGGATTATTGGTAAGTGTATGATGGGTTCCACTTCTAATGCTTTAGACAAGGGCGGGGAGAATTTCAAAACTATCTATAATAATTCGGATGTTGAAAAAAGAAACAGAAATGGGCAGACTAGTTCAGGATTATATAGTTTGTTTATACCTATGGAATGGTCATACGAAGGGTTCATTGATATTTATGGTATACCCGTTTTTGATACCCCAGATAAGCCTGTTATAGGTG
>DGBH01000145.1:0-140 GCA_002384205.1 Bacteroidetes bacterium UBA4009 | reverse complement strand
TGAAGTTGATGGTCTTAAATCTGATCCAGATGGATTAAATGAGTACTACAGACAGTTTCCCAGAACAGAACAACACGCCTTTAGAGATGAAACAAAGCAATCGCTTTTTAATCTTACTAAAATATACGAACAAATAGATT
>DGBH01000150.1:2261-7108 GCA_002384205.1 Bacteroidetes bacterium UBA4009 | reverse complement strand
ACTTTATAGGCACCTGGAGCGCAATTAATACTCATTTTGATATCGGTTACATTAATACTATCTCCACTAAAATACTCGTACCACATTCCAGTGTGCTGAAAATCGCCAATCAGATCTGCTGTTGTAACATCAAAATTGCCCATCACCACAAAATTTTGACTTGCGTCGGATAAATGTACTCGTTTTCTTTTCCCTCCTAAATCTAGCTTTACGTCATTTCCTTCAAAGGCTTTGTAGGTTAGTTTAAGCTGGTTCATTTCAGACATTACACGATATATATCCTTTCTATTACCCGCAGTATTATAATCCCATTTAATAGGCTTGTTTCCCACTCTTCCATTAAAATCAATAGCATAATCATATCCTAATTCTTGAAATTGCCACATTAATTTAGGCCCGGGTATCGCACTAAAAACCACCCACGTAAGCTCACTGCGATCTAAGGCTGTATTGATATCTTTCACCGAATAACTTCCACTTGAATTACCATATTGTAGGTTTTTGTATAGCATACGTTCCTCGTCATGACTTTCTGCATACGCCAGAAGCTTAGGGTTATTCCATCCACGTGACTTGTGATAGGCATTGGTAAAATTAGAGGTATAGCCCATGCTTGCTTCTGTTGCATCGTGATTCATATTGCCCCTAAACATACAACCATAGTTCGCTAAATCCTTTTCTTCACTGTTATCGGCAAAATGCTCAAGAATCACATAGGCATTTACATTTACAGCTTTCACTTCACTATAGATTCGCTTTAGGTTATTAACCCTGTCAATGTCGTAAGCTCCCCACGCTCCTAAATTGCCCAAGGTATTTTTTTGGGTAAATCCTTTAGATAAATCAAATCGAAACCCGTCTAGCTTATACTCGGTAAGCCAATATTCCATGATTTGTTTGAGATAAACTCTAAGCGCTGCACTCTCATGGTTTAAGTCATAACCCACATTAAAATCATGTTTGGCATCTGTATTCACAAATGGATTTTGACCGGTAGGCTTAAAGGTAGTTGCATCCCAATACAATTGACACAAAGGATTTTGACTAAAAGCGTGATTATACACCACGTCTACAATTACCGCTATCCCTCTTTTATGGCAGGCGTCTACAAAAGCTTTAAGTGAAGCAGGTGTCCCATAATATTTGTCCAAAGCCATGTGATACGAAGGGTTGTAGCCCCAGCTCTCGTTACCTTCAAATTCATTGATAGGCATTAACTCTATTGCATTTATCCCAAGATTAACCAAGTAATCTAAAGTGTCCAATAAGGTCTTGTAATTATGCTTCGCCACAAAGTCTCTAACGAGCATTTCGTACACAATTAACTTATTTTCTTCGGGAGCAATAAAATCGCTCACTTCCCAAGTGTAGGGAGTTTTGGTCATTTCGACCAATGATGCTATCCCCGAGGTTTTGCCTTGTGGATATGGATGCGGATTAGGATAGGTTTCTGCTGCGATGTACTGATCATTATTGGGATCTAAAACCAACTCACTGTAGGGATCGGCAATAATAATTTCGCCATCTACCAAGTACTGAAAAGCATAACGCTCATTCGCTTGAAGGTTTGGTATTTCTATCCACCAAGTAGCTCCATCGCTGGCACGTTTCATAAAGTAGTCTGTACTTACCGTCCAGTTGTTAAAATCGCCAATCACGTAAACATACTTTTTGTAGGGAGCAAACAAAGCAAGAGTTAGACTGGTTGACGTCGTTCTGTTTATGCCCAACTTGGCACCTGTCGGCAATGCTTCAATAACTAAACTTGGATTAATCACATAATTGACCGTGTCGTAAGCAAGAGTTCCAGCAGCGTCAGCAGCTAAAATCACTTGATAATCGCCTGGTGTTGTCGCTGTGAAGGTGTATGAAATAGATGTCCCCACATTGGATGCTACCTCAGTTCCATTTATACGAAGTGCTAATGTGGAGCTCATAGATGACCCACCATTTATCGTTATTGATTCACCTATACTGTATATTTTATTTTGACTAGGCGAGGCAATAGTTGCGTACAACCCTCCTGAATACAGCTGAATAAAAATATCAGAACCATCGGCATTGCGTCCAGATATGTTGCCAGCTTCATTTCTAAACAAGATGGCTATTTTTTCTATAGATTCTCCAGACGGCACGCCATAGTATGCTCGTATATCTGAAATACTCAATGTATACTTATCATTTCCAATACTAGTTAAAACGGGTGCATTAGCCGTACCCCACGATCCTTTGGTATATTTCCAATCGGTATTAGAAGTGCTGTTATTGGTAATTACACCGGTATGTGCATACACAACTCCTGCAAATCCTGACATACCCCCATTACCTTCTTTTGCATCAAAGGTTATTACGATTACACTACTTTCTGTTGGAAAGGACGGAGAAACAGTTACGACTTGCGCTTTTAGATCTAAAAAACTTAGAATAAGGACTAATGATAGCAGTAAAAATCTACTTAACACTTTAAACATTGGTCAAAGTTGCAGAAAATAATTTTACGAAACGAATCAGTAGTGTAAAAATGACACTAAGTCGTTACAATAAAATTATTTTTAGAAGTACAAATCTGCCATGATATATTCATAATCAATCGCTTATAAATACATTAACATAGAACTTAAAAAAAAATATGTGAAAAAATACAGTGAATTAAGCCTCTTGTTGAAAGTTCGATTCATACATGTAATACATCAAAATTTATCAGCTAAAATTCATATAAAAACAACCTTTTATCATTCATTACCAACGTTTTAACACAAAATTATTTTATCATAAAAAACGGCATTTCAAATTTAATTGCATTAATTAGTTGAATTTATATATTTGTACCACGTTAAGACTTAGCGTAAATATTACACTAAGTATATAGTTAAATAATATATGAACATATTAAAAAGCAAAGTTGTCATTCTCCTTATTTCTGCTGTTCTATTTTCAAGTGCAGCGATTGGGCAAACTAAAATTACGGGCACAGTTGCAGACAATGAGACCAAAGAACCTTTGGTAGGTGCTTACATTCAGTTAATAGGATCGAAAGGCGGTGCTATTACAGATGGTACGGGTAAGTTCTCATTTGACCTTCCGGCTAATGTAAAATCTTTCAAAGTGAGTTTTATTGGATATACCCAACAAACTATTGAAATAGGAAACCAAACTCAATTTACTATTTTGCTAAAGTCACAAGATGATTTAGATGAAGTAATTGTAATTGCTTATGGTACTCAAAAGAAAAGTGACAAAACAGGGGCCGTAACGCAAGTTTCCGCTGATGAACTAAATAAAGGAAGAATTACTGATCCTATTCAAGGACTACAAGGTAAGGCTGCGGGAGTTAACGTATCAAAACAAGGTGGTGACCCTAATGCTGGTTTTAGCGTAAACATACGTGGTAGTGCTAGTATTACAGGCGGCACAGGACCTTTGTATGTGGTGGACGGCGTAATTGGTATAGATCCTACTACTATCAACCCAGACGATATCGCTACTTTTAACGTATTGAAAGATGCGGCATCTACATCGCTATATGGTACACAAGGTAGTAATGGTGTCATCATCATAACCACAAAAGGTGGGTCTATGGGAGGTGCTGTTTCAGACAGAATTAATATAGAATACAACAATTTTGTTGCTTTTGATAAAGTAGCTAACAGACTTGACTTCTTAAGTGGAGACGAGCTTCGAGATTATGCCATCAAAACAAACAATGCAAACTTCCAAGATAATGGAGCCAACACCGATTGGATGGATGCCATATACAGAACAGGCATATCTCAACAACATACCATAGCTGTAAGCAAAAGCGATGAGAATACAAACTATCGTCTTTCTGTGTCTACCAACAAATTAACAGGAGTATTGAAGGGAACTGATAAAACTAGAAATATTGCTAGATTTAACATTTCTCAGAAGGCGCTAGATGACAAGCTTACCATCTCTGCCAGACTTAGTGCCACGCTAGAAACCAATAACTACGTAAAGTATGATGGAGGAAGTGATCCTAAGAATGTGATTTACCAGGCCATGAGAAGAGCGCCTACTGATCCTATTACCAATGCAGACGGAAGTTTCTTTGAAACCGATAGAAATTTCCAATACAACAATCCAGTCGCGATTATAGACCAGTTTACTAATACCCGTGATGCCAAAAGATATTTAACCAACGTTGATGCAGCTTATGCCATTACCAAAAACCTAGAAGCGAAAGTAACCGGAGCTTTAGGTCGTGATGACGACCAGTCTTGGTATGCAGAACCAGCTAGCGCATTTAGTAATACTACCAATGGTTTGGCAAGTAGATCGTACAACAACAAATCATATAATTACATATCTGAAATATTGTCCTACAACAACACTTTCAATGAAAAGCACAGTTTAAACGTATTAGGAGGCCACAGTTGGCAATCTGTTTCTTACGATGGTTTTAGAACAGAAGCTAGAAATATTGACCCGTTTTATGAAGGTGTTGGAGCCGATAACTTAAAAGCTTACAGTGAGTTAGAATGGGGTTACGCTTCATCGTACCGTAGTACACCTGAAGGATTAGCTTCTGTATTTTCAAGAGCAATATATGACTTTAATAAAAAGTATTACATGACTGCTTCGCTTAGAAGAGATAAGTCGAGTAAATATGGTGATGATGTAGAATGGGGTACTTTTTGGGCACTTTCATCTGCATGGAATATCAAGAAAGAAAATTTTGCTAAAAATTGGAATGATGTGTCTGACCTAAGATTGCGAGTAGGTTACGGTCTTACAGGTAATGCAGACATACCCAACAACATCGACCGTGTGCGCTATGAGCCAACCAGCAAAGGCATTGATTCTGAAACAGGTCAAGAGATTATTAT
>DGBH01000150.1:0-2126 GCA_002384205.1 Bacteroidetes bacterium UBA4009 | reverse complement strand
ATGGAAGTATCTGTGCCTGTGCCACCTAATATTGCTCCAAAGAAATATGAAAATGCGGGCGAGATAAAAAATAACGGTATAGAGTTAACCTTGAATGGTATTGTACTTGATCAGAAAAATTTCCAATGGAAAACAACTTTCGTCGCATCTAAAAACAAACAAGAAACCATAACTCTTGGTAACCTCGAAGCGAATAGTCTGGGTATCAAAAAACTATATGTATCTGGTAGAGGCTTAGTAGGTGGCGACAACTATACACAAGTAATTCTTCCAGGTTATGAAATAGGGTCATTCTTCTTACCCGTATATAAAGGCTTAACCAGTGACGGTAAGTTCTTATTTGAAACAGAAGCAGGAGGTGTGACGCGAGATGTAACGAAAGCAAAAAGACAATTTGTAGGAAGTGCACAACCAGATATTATCATTGGTTGGTCAAATTACTTTCAGATTTATAAAAACTTTGATGCTAGTTTTAGTTTACGTGGTATTTTTGGTCATCAGATTTTTAACGTAACTAAAATGGTGTTTAGTAATCCTGCCGACGCTCCAAATCAAAACGTACTGGCTTCTGCTATCGTAGGAGAAAGTGCAACGATTACAAGCGACCCTACCATCAGTACTTACTACTTAGAAGATGGTGATTTTGTAAAACTAGATAACCTATCATTTGGATATAACATTCCTTTTAGCCCAGAAAGCAAAATTAAAAACCTACGCGTTTATCTAACAGGCAATAACGTTTGGATGTGGACTAAGTATTCTGGTCTAGATCCAGAACTGAATTTTAGTGGAACTGAATTTGGTAGAGATCAATACGATGTTTACCCAAGAACCAGAAGTATTAGCATAGGAATTAACACTACTTTTTAAAACATTACAATCATGAAAAAGCATTTAAAATCAATATTACTAGGAGGCGCCGTTCTTACTATCGCAGCGTGCACCAAGTTTGATGATAAAATATATGACGCTTCAGCTGTCAATAAACCTGATCCCGGAGTTGTTTACGCAGAACTAAGAGATCTTATAGATGATAATGGCTGGTGGTTTTGGGCACAAGAAGTTCCTTCTGACGAAATTGCATTTCCTATTCGTGGTAACGACTGGAATGACGGAGGAAAATGGAGAGTCTTACACCAACATCAGTGGACTAATGACGTGGATGCAGTGAACTCCATGTGGAGCCATCTCTATGACGGAGTGAGAGAGTCTAATAAATTAATAGATGGCCTTTTACCAAACGCTGGTGACCCTGAAATTGATCTTAGCATAGCCAAGCTTAAAACATTACGCGCCCTATTCTTATATATGCTCATGGATAATTACGGAGATGTACCTTTAATTACTTCATTTACAAGTGCACCAGAATTCCCTTTTAAAGCCACAAGAAAAGAAGTGTATGATTTTTTGGTAAACGACTTAAAAACATCAGTACCTCTACTTCCTATTAACACCAATAAATTTGCTGTCAATAAAGGCATGGGTTATACCCTACTTGCTAAAATATACTTAAATGCAGAAGTGTATACTGGCACCGCTGCTTACGCTCAGGCAGAGGCGATGTGTGACAGTGTTATTCAACTTGGCGTTTATTCACTTGACAATACAGTAACGGCTCCATTTGCCGCTAATAACGTTAACGTTCCTGAAAACATATTTACAATCTTATTTGATCAATTTGACGCACAAGGATTTAGAATTCACATGCGTACCCTGCATTACCTAAGTGACAAAACATTTGGCATGAAAGTAGGCCCTTGGAATGGATTTGCGGCGTTAGAAAGTCACTACAACAGTTATGCTACAGGCGACAAGCGTAAAGAAGAATGGTTTATGGTAGGTCAGCAGTACGATAAAAACAATGTCAAGTTATTTGACGAAACTGCAGGAGAAGACCTAGTACTTACACCTAATATTCCTGCCCTTGTTTTGGGTTCTGGAAACACCTCGGCAGAAATAAGAATGAGCGGTGCTCGTGTTAAAAAATATGAAATTGAAGAAGGTGCTTTGGAAAATCTAAATAACGATTTTCCTCTTTTCCGTTATGCAGATGTTTTGCTCATGAAAGCGGAGTGTGCTGTGCGTAATGGAGGTGCTGGATCTGGAGACGCATGGGTACAAATGAT
>DGBH01000099.1:2274-6608 GCA_002384205.1 Bacteroidetes bacterium UBA4009 | reverse complement strand
TTGAACCAACGACCTAATGGTTAACAGCCATTCGCTCTAACCCCTGAGCTACTGAAGAATACAATACAAGGTGTATAATTACACCTTGCAAGTTTATTAAATTGTTTTAATTTTTTGTAAAGTTTTAGAGAAGTCACGAGTATTTTGTTCAAATACATCCTGTCGTTTAACAAAGACTCCTTTATGCATAGTTAAAACAATTGAACCAATCATTGCAATTAGTAAAATAATACTAGCACACAGAAAAAAAATTAAATAATAAGTATATACCACATGACCTATGGTGCTAATGGTTGTTGTTTGATCCATTGTTTGGGGCCATACAACATACTCTAAAGCATTTAAAGAGCTTGCGTCAGAACGCATTAGTGTTTCATACGATTGACAACGTTCTTTTAATTGAAGCCATTGAATATTCCATTGAGACATTGCTGAAAAGATATTCCAAGGTTGTGACATAACTAACCAAAAAAAGTTATAAAAACTTAACAAGATAAAAATACCAAACATAAACCATTGCTCTGCTAATGGGAGAGCTAGTTGTGTTTGATAAAAAATAACAGGTACAAGATCTTGTTCCAGTAAAAGAATAATCTCTCCAAGGAAAAGAAGACCAAACACACCTCCAATTGGAAGGTAGCGTAAAATATTGTCGTTAATTTCAGCAAGTTTTACATTTAGCATCATTACCACGAATAAAAAAAGAACAGCAATTGCACCCACATAAACAACCAGAAAAACCATGGCAAAAAAATCAAGGTTTAAAAGAAGTAATAGACCCGAAACATTGCAAAATACAAGAATCAAGAAAAGTACTGAGTATACTGGGTTTTTTGCTCGAATTACCATAACACCTGAGAGTAATGCAAAACATGCAAAGACATAAAATAAAACTGAAAGCATAAGTATCTTTCTTTTTTTTTTCTTAATACTTGATCATTTTTTTTCCTTTTATTAAAGGAAAAATGAAAAAAACACATCATTCTATGTTATTTTTTTCCCCATTAGAACAATTTACTATTATTTCATTAATTCCAATGCATATTGGTAATTTTTATTTTTCATTCACGAACTCATCACTTTTTATGTGCTTATCAACAGGACTTTTCATGCTTTTATGTATGCTTGTAACCGTACGTGGAGGAACATTAATTCCAACACCTTGGCAGTCGTTTGTTGAGATGGTATACGAATTTATTGTAAGTTTAGTATCAGAACAAATTGGAGAGAAAGGAAAACAATATTTCCCTATGCTGTTTACATTATTTGCATTTCTTTTATGCAGTAATTTAATTGGTATGATTCCATACAGTTTTACTACAACTAGTCACTTCGTTGTAACTTTTGGATTATCTGTTTCAGTATTTATTGCTGTAACTATTATTGGATTCCAAATTCACGGGTTACATTTTTTTAGTTTTTTATTACCCCCGGGCGCTCCTTTAGGTTTAGCTCCTTTCTTGGTAATCATTGAACTTGTATCATACGGTTTCCGCGCAATTAGTTTAGGTGTTCGACTTTTTGCAAATATGATGGCCGGTCATACACTAGTTAAAATTTTAAGTGGTTTTGCATGGAGTATGCTTTCTTTAGGAGGTGTGCTTAAATTAGCTGCAAGTATTCCATTTGCTGTTGTATTTGCATTAATGTTTTTAGAAGTAGGTGTTGCTTGTTTACAAGCATACGTATTTACTATTTTAACATGTATTTATTTAAATGATGCAATTCATTTACACTAAATTATTATGATAATTCTTTTTCTTTGCTCATTATTTTTGATGGGCAAAGAAAAGTTTTTAAACGCGGAAATAGCTCAAAGGTAGAGTATAGCCTTGCCAAGGCTAGGGTTGAGGGTTCAAATCCCTTTTTCCGCTGTTGGGCCTAAGTAGACTTGAACTACTGACTTTACGCTTATCAGGCGTACACTCTAACCAACTGAGCTATAGGCCCTTATACAACATGCTCGGAAAGACTCGAACTCTCAACTTCCGAATCCGTAGTTCGGCGCTCTATCCATTGAGCTACGAGCACTTTACAGGAGAAAAGGGATTCGAACCCTTAACCTTTGGTTTTGGAGACCACTGTTCTACCATTGGAACTACTCTCCTTTAGTCCTCTTCGTCTAATGGTTAGGACATCGCTTTTTCATGGCGAAGACACGGGTTCAATTCCCGTAGAGGATAAAAAAAAAGAATAGCTTTATGTTTTTATTTATTCTTAGTAGTATTGCAAAAATTTTAGGACTTGTAGTTCCTTTATTAGTAGCAGTAGCTTATTTAACATTAGCTGAACGTAAAGTAATGGCTTCAATGCAAAGACGTAAAGGTCCTAATGTTGTTGGTTTCTTCGGGATTTTACAACCACTTGCTGACGGATTAAAACTTCTTATAAAAGAACCAGTTTTACCGAGTAGTGCTAATACAGTTGTATTTTTAGCAGCACCTGTAGTTACATTTTTATTAGCTTTAATCTCATGGGCTGTAATCCCTTTTGGTGAAGGGATGGTTTTATCTGATTTAGATATTGGAATGTTATACATTTTTGCTATTTCCTCACTTGGTGTTTATGGTGTTATTATGGCTGGTTGGTCAAGTAACTCAAAGTATGCTTTTTTAGGGGCATTGCGTTCAACAGCGCAAATGGTTTCTTATGAAGTTTCTTTAGGTCTAATTATTATTACAGTTTTAATGTGTGTTGGTTCATTAAATTTATCGGAAATTGTTCTTGCTCAAGAAGAGGTTTGGTTCGCTGTACCTTTATTCCCTTTACTTTTATTATTTTTCATTTCATGCTTAGCTGAAACAAATCGAGCACCTTTTGATCTTCCAGAAGCAGAGGCAGAACTTGTAGCAGGTTACAATGTTGAATACTCTTCTATGGGTTTTGCTTTATTTTTTCTTGGAGAATATGCAAATATGATTATGATGAGTGTGTTGTGCGTGATTCTTTTTCTTGGGGGATGGCTACCGCCTTTATCGTTAACTATTTTTTATTGGATTCCAGGATCATTTTGGCTCGGTATTAAAACAATTTTCTTTTTGTTTTTATATATTTGGGTGCGTGCCGCATTTCCACGATATCGTTACGATCAACTTATGCGATTAGGTTGGAAAGTTTTTCTTCCTTTAGCACTGGCATGGGTTTTATTTGTAGCAGGTATTTTAGTTGCATTTGAACTTTTGCCTTAAAATATAACACAAATTATTTTAGTTTTTTTAAATACTTTTGCATATCGTAATTTTAGCGATATGCAAAAGTATTTAAATTATTTAGAGGCCAAAGGTATAACATATTAAATACAGTAAAGAATTATCTTTCTTTTTCTTAATTTTAACATGATTTAGTTTTATTTTATTCGAATTTTCAATATTAATGTTCAATAATAAAAAGAAAAGAATAATTTTAAATAAAGACTTATATTGGGTCTTTACTTAAAACTACTCTTTGTATTTTTATTAAATAAAAAAGATTAGTCCGAGCATGCATTACTCATTTTCATGGTATAGACAGCTCGGCTATTAACGTGATAGTCTTTCACGACATCTTAAAGAATTTGTCTCGAAAAAAGTTTCGAACTTGAGATGCTTTCAGTTCTTTTCCTTTCACAACGTAGCCTGGTAACAATGCTTTCGGCAAAACAATTACTCGACCAGTGGTTGTACACGTCCGGTCCTCTCGTACAAGGACGTGGTTTTCACAATTCTTTTACGCGCACCCCAGGTAGAATCCAAACTGTCTCACGACGTTCTAAACTCAACTCAGGTACCATTTTATTCGGCGAACAGCCGAACCCTTGGGACCTTCTTCAGCCCCAGGATATGATCAGTCAACATCGAGGTGCCAAACAATTCCGTCGATAAGGACTCTTGGGAATTATCAGCCTGTTATCCCTGGCGTATCTTTGATTCGTTAAGCACAAGCCCTTCCACACGGCACTTGTGGATCATTATGGCCGACTTTCGTCTCTGTTTGATGTGTACATCTTACAGTCAGGCAAACATATACCATTACGCTCTTCAGCAAGTTTCCGTCTTGCATTGAGTTTACCTTCGCACGCCTCCGTTACCTTTTAGGAGGCGACCGCCCCAGTCAAACTGCCTCACATGCATTGTGCACCAAATTTGGTGTAAGACAAAACCCATGGCAAGGGTGGTATTTCAAGGATGTATGTACTCCCACCTATCCTACGCATGCTCATCGTTTTGTCAATGCAAATGTACAGTAAAGATGCACAGGGTCTTCTCGTCTTGGGGCACGTACTCCGCATCTGCACGGAGAATTCAATTTCACTGAGTCCATACTGGAGACAGTGGGGCAATCGTTACGTCTTTCAT
>DGBH01000099.1:0-2228 GCA_002384205.1 Bacteroidetes bacterium UBA4009 | reverse complement strand
CATGTTACCATTTTGCAGAGTCCTAATTTTTTAGTAAAAAGTCGTCACCCCCATTTTTGTGTCACCTTTCGGTATCCCTTCTTCCTAAGTTACGGGATTATTTTGCCGAGTTCCTTCAATATGGTTCACTCAACGCCTGAGTCTACTCGACTCGTCCACCTGTGTCGGTTTCGGGTACGGTCTTGCATTAATGCTTTTTTCCTGGACTACAACACACATACACCGTATCCAATTTGCAGTATTTGTGTATAATAGCCGTCTTGCATAAACGTCCTCCATCGAGCGTATAAGTGTATACAAACTCTTAGGGACCGAACTTAACTCTGCACTGATTCCCAGTTAGCAGAAACCCTTGGACTTACGGCGATCATGGCTTTACATGATTTTTCGTTACTCATGTCAGCATAGTCACTTTTGAGACCTTCCACAAATCTTACGATGTATGTTCATTGGCGCACAAAACGCTTCGCTACTTAAAAACTGGCGCTTCGGTGATTCTGTTCAGCCCCGATACATTTTCAGCGCAACACAACTCGACTAGTGAGCTATTACGCTTTCATGATAGAATGGCTGCTTCCAAGCCAACCTCCTAGTTGTCATAGTTGTATCACATCTTTTCCCACTCACAGAATGCTTTGGGACCTTAGCGGCCAGGCTGGGCTGTTTCCCTTTCGACAAGCGACCTTAGCACCGCTTGTCTGTCTGCCTATTATACTTTACTGGTATTCGGAGTTTTCTTGAGAGCAGTAAGGTTTTGGACCCCCATAGCTCAATAAGTGCTCTACCCCCAGAAAGATTTAATAGACGCTTTACCTCAATAAATTTCGCGAAGAACCAGCTATTTCTAAGTTTGATTGGCCTTTCACCCCTCGTATCAAGTCATCCGCGCCTATTGCTACAGACGTCGGTTCGGTCCTCCAAAAGACTTTACGCTTTCTTCAACCTGCTCAAAACGAGATCACTTAGTTTCGGGTCAAATGCATGCAACAAACGCAGGAAAACCTACTCGCTTTTGCTTTGCCTCCACATCGTTGCTTAAGCAAGCTGCACACATTTAGTCGCTGACCCATTATGCAAAAGGTACACCGATACATTTTTTTAATATATCGATTGATTGTATGTATTTTGTTTCAGATCTTTTCACTCCCTATACAAGAGGGTTCTTTTCACCTTTCCTTCACAGTACTTGTTCACTATCGGTCTCATATGCATATGTAGGCTTAGAAGGTGGTTCTCCTATTTTCAAACAGTCTAACGTTCTACTCTTGATGATTATGAAAGGCATAATACAGGACTTTTACCTTCTTTGGTCTATGTATTCCAACATGTTTTTCAATTTCATAATCATATGCCTTGTCCGCGTTCTTTCGCCAATACTAACGGAATCTCGGTTGATTTCTTTTCCTAGAGGATATTTAGATGTTTCAGTTCTCCTCGTGTCAAAATATTGCGGTTTACCGCTGTGGGGATTTGTACCTATCAGAATGATGTCTCAGATACAACGTTTCGCATCGTAAAGCGCCCATTGTGCATATGAACCTAAGGCATCCACAAAATACGGCTTTTGTTTGACGAGAGGCAGACTTGAACTGCCGACAACAGGATTATGAATCCTGCGCTCTAACCAACTGAGCTACCTCGCCAGGACACCATCTTCTCGGTGCCTGACACTTTAAAATAAAATGAATACCAATAGATTTTTATGGACATAATAAAATGCCCATAAAAAAATAGTTTTTTTGCTTTCCAAAGAGGAATGCAGCATCGTTGACTGCGTGGACTACGCCGGTATCTAATCGGCTTCGCTCCCCACGCCTTCGCGCCTCAGTGTCAGAAATGAGCCAGATATGTGCCTTCGCAGTTGGCCTTCCTTCGAATATCTAAGAATTTAACTTCTCCACTCGAAATTCCCGTATCCTCTCTCACTCTCTAGTACAACCGTTCTATCAGCCTTACCCACCATATCGATGGGGATTTAACCGATAACAGCGAAGTACAACCTACACGCCATTTACGCCCAATTATTCCGAATAACACTTGCCCCCTCTGTATTACCGCGGCTGCTGGCACAGAAATTAGCCGGGGCTTCTTCTGCAAGAGCTGTCATTATGGCTCCATGTAAAAACATGTTTATTGCTGAAAGGACTTTACAAGCAAAATACCCTTCTTCGTCCACGCGATATAGCTGGATCACACTTTCGTGCATTGTCCAAGATTCCTCACTGCTG
>DGBH01000044.1:1275-3723 GCA_002384205.1 Bacteroidetes bacterium UBA4009 | reverse complement strand
CAAATGTAATGGGCCACGTGCATATCAATTGGGGCACTCGATTAATGGGGAGATATCCTCGTTTTAAGAGAATGAAGAGATTGATTTTTTATGGGTTGTATTAGCTTTGTGCACTTGAACTTCTGGTATACCATAGGAAAAACATTTTTACCTCAGCTTACTTGGCGTCGAAAAGTAGATGAGAAAGTAGTGTATCTTACTTTTGATGATGGTCCGCATCCTGCTATTACTCCTTGGGTGATGACTGAGTTGGAAAAAGTAGGAGCTAAGGCAACTTTTTTTGCCGTAGGCGATAATGCTGTCAAATATCCTGAAGTCGTAACGGCTATTAATACCCGAAATCACCAACTTGGTAACCATACCCAACACCACATTAAAGGATGGCAGGTATTAAAAGAGGAATACTTACACGACATAGCTTTATGTGATAAAACTATTGCCGGAAGTAAGTTATTTAGACCTCCATATGGCCAGATTAATTTTAAGTCTATAGCCTTACTTAGCCTAGATTATGAAATAATAATGTGGGATATACTGACCAAAGATTACTTGCCTGGGCTAAACACAAATAGAGCTCAAAAAAGAATTCAAAAAGCAACGCGTCCGGGAAGTATTATCGTTTTTCACGATAGTGAAAAGGCAGAGAAAAATCTAAAAATTTTACTTCCTGAGTATTTACAGTTTTTAAAATCAGAAGGATATCTAATGAAGCTATTATGATTGTACTGGCATACGCTATACTCGGAATATTTTTTGGCATTCAGCTATTTTCTTTGGTATCTATTTTGTTACAAACACCCGCGGTTCTTCAAAAACGTACGCATTTTCCTCAGGTTAGTATTTTGCTGGCTGCTAGAAATGAAGAAAAGCTAATCATTAGAAACCTCGAAGCCATAGAAAAACTCAACTATCCTAAAGAATACCTAGAAGTACTTATTGGCAACGATGCGAGCACCGATAGTACGTCTGCACTCATAGCAGAATTTATCCAAGATAAACCTCATTTTAAATTATTTCAAATTGATAAAACAGTAGGCAAGGGGAGAGGCAAAGCGAATGTTTTAGGTCAGTTAGCACATGAGGCCAATGGAGAGTTCTATTTTATAACCGATGTAGATGTGAAGCTTTCGGAGAATTGGATTCTTGGTTTACTTCAAGAATTTACAGACGGTGTGGGCCTAGTAAGTGGCACTACCAAGTGCGAACGTGCCGGTCTTTTTGCTACATTGCAAGGCATAGATTGGCTTCATTTTATGGGATATATTAAGGCTTTTGCGAATGCGGGAATAGGATGCACCAGCGTAGGCAACAATATGGCTGTTAGAGCAGAGGCTTATTGGCAAACGGGTGGTTATGAAGAAATTGATTTTAGTATAACTGAAGATTACAAACTGTTTAAAGAAGTAACGAGCAGAGGCTGGCAATGGCGCACTACTATGCGTGAGGAAACATTGGGGTTGGCTTGGTATATTCCCAACGTAAAAGAAATGCTGCATCAGCGTAAGCGATGGCTAATAGGAGCTCGAGAGTTACCGCTTAATTGGAAGTTTATGTTGGTGCTGTATGGTTTATTTATACCTGCATTATGCTATGTTTTTTGGGTTAATGCGCAGTTGGCAATGGCACTGTGGTTTAGCAAATTCCTGATTCAGTGTTTCTTTATTATCTTCTTATCGCTAGCCGTAAATCGTAGGCCGTTTCGTTTTTCTTACTTGATACTGTATGAATTTTATGTGCTGTTAAATACTGCGGCTACAGCCGTATTTTATGCTTTGCCTATACAGAGCGTATGGAAGGGGAGAGCCTATAATGCCGCGTATATTGGAGATGAAAAATAAATGCCACTCGACAGAAATTTAGATTTAAACGTATACTTGTAACGTGTTTCCAGAATTAGTTACCTTTTCCATTCCCTCTTTTCTTCAAGGCTTTTTGCCAGATCATTTTACCTTACACAGCTATGGGCTTATGATAGCCTTGGGTGTTTTGGTTTCTTTTTACATCACCTTGCAAAAGTCAAAACGGTTTGGGCTTGATTCAGATACGCTTTCTAGCCTATTTATTTGGGTAATTTTAGCTGCTTTTGTGGGCGGTAAGCTGTTTTTCTTTTTAGAGGATATGGGTAAATTTACGGCCAATCCTAGCTTGATAAAAGGAGCTATTGGTGGAGGGTTTGTGTTTTACGGCTCGCTTATTTTTGCGGTTCCTACTATTGTGTGGTGGCTTAAAAAAGAGAAAGTTCCTGTACGTCCATTTTTAGATATTTTGGCGATAGTAGGCCCTGTAGTACATTCGTTTGGCAGAGTGGGCTGCTTTTTGGCTGGATGCTGTCATGGTAAAGTGTGTACCAGTTGGGTAGGGGTTACTTTTTCTAATCCCGATT
Organism: Bacteroidetes bacterium UBA4009; assembly: GCA_002384205.1. GTDB lineage: Bacteria > Bacteroidota > Bacteroidia > NS11-12g > UBA9320 > UBA9320. Next base: position 1,340 of record DGBH01000044.1, on the reverse strand, counting down.
CATTGGCTGCTATCAAAAATGTTCCTCTATACCCCACACAACTGTTTGATATAGCGGTAAATATG
>DGBH01000044.1:0-1023 GCA_002384205.1 Bacteroidetes bacterium UBA4009 | reverse complement strand
ATGTATGCCGTTGGTCGGAGCATTGTGGAGATGTATAGAGGAGACGATACACGCGGTTTTGTGATAGAAGGTGTGCTGTCACACTCTCAATTTATAGCAATAGGTATTTTGGTGGTGTGTGCCATCGTATGGAGACGGTGGAGTAAAGATAAAGTGATAATCTAAGTATTCAACTTACGAAGTTAACCTTGCGCTCAAAGCGAATATCAAATCGTGAAGCTAGCATAGGTTCGCCGTCTAGCTGAGCTGCCATCGTGTGTTTGGCTTCTATGGTTATGGTGTTGTGCCGGGTATGATTTACTACATTTAAGTGTAGATGTTTTCCCTTTTTCACTTTGGGTAGATAAAGCAACCGTTGCAGTACGTTTACCTTTTTTATATGAAGTAGTTCTAGTAAGCCGTCTTGCGCATCTGCATGTGGTGCAATGTTAAAATCACCGCCAAAAACGCGTCCATTGGCTGCGCATAGCATAAAGGAAGAGTAAGGTTCTCCATTAAGTGTGATGTTCTTACTTCTATACCAAAAAACATGTCGCGCTATGGCAATCCAATATTTCATAGTTGTCGGAATCCAAGAGGTTTTTCCGTGCATGGATTTAGCCAGTTCTCCGTCAAATCCTACCCCAAATACATTGATAAACTTACGCCCGTTGCAGCTCCATAAATCGATGCTGGTGGTTTTTTGATAAGACCTTATTTTCTCAAAAACCTGTTCATCCTGTTGGGTTAAGGCTAACATTTTAGCAAAATCATTACCGCTACCAGCAGGTATAAGATGGATAGGAATGTCGAGATGAGGTAAGCAGTTGAGCGCAAGATTAAGCGTGCCATCACCGCCAATAATACTTACAGCAGTATAGTTGTTTTCGTGAAATCGTAATGCCAAGTCTTCAGCATCGCTCGTTCCATTGGTTTCGTAGATGGTAAAGGCTAGCTTTTGCGACGCCAAATAATGGGTGTATGCTTTTAATTTTAGATGTGACTTTCCTCCACGTGCAGCGGGATTAAACAAAATTAAAATGG
>DGBH01000007.1:512-5822 GCA_002384205.1 Bacteroidetes bacterium UBA4009 | reverse complement strand
GTATTACTTTCCAATCCTAAAACCATCTCATATACTATGTAGAACTCTATTTTGCAACGATTTTGCCGCAGACCAACCTGCGTTTTTTAGCCATTGTAGCATTGTACATCAAGACGATGATATAACGCTGTACTCCTATGGATATTGAAGTACTTCGAGATTACTGTTTAACCAAACCTTGCGTAACGGAGGAGACTCCTTTCGGACAGGATGTTTTAGTTATGAAAGTTTTAGGGAAGATATTTTGTTTGTTTTCTATCAGCAATTTTGAATCTGTAAACCTTAAGTGTGACCCTGAAAAAGCAGAAGAACTGAGAGCTAATTACCTAGCAATACAACCCGGTTATCACATGAATAAAAAGCACTGGAACACAATCAGATTTCATCAAGATGCAGATGACAATCTAATTCTAAAAATGGTAGATTATAGTTATCATTTAGTGCAATTGAGTCTCCCACTCAAAGCACAACAAGCTATAAACGATACGCTGTAAGAAGTTATTAAACGTTTATCTAGTACACGAAAGAGGCCATATACATTCCGTCTGCTTTTTGACGTATCCCATCAAAGGCAATTTCTTCTTTCAACTTAAGCTTGGTATTGGCAAGTATCCAATCTTTAATTTCCTCATTTTCCGCTTTAAAAACAGAACAGGTTATATAATAAAAAACACCGTCTTTCTTTAAAAAAGGAATGGCATTTGCCACGATAGCCTTTTGTTTGTCTGCATATTTGGCAAGTTCGTTGTAATCAAATCTCGTGAAATGCTCTGGTGTACGAAACCATGTACCACTGCCACTGCAAGGTACATCTGCTAAAATAATATCAAAATATTCAGCCTCTATGCTCTTTGCTCCAAATGTTAAATGCTCAGTCTCTTTCGACATATCTGCAACACCCAGTTTTGCATCGTAATGCATTGCTCTAAAACGAGATTTTGCATTTTCGATAATAGACGGTCTAATGTCACTTAAATATAACTCTCCTCGATCTTGTGACGCCAAATTCAAACTTTTGCCACCGGATCCACAGCATAAATCCCAAATTTTGTCACCTTCATTCAATTGCATTTGCAAGCAAATGAACTGCGATGATAAATCTTGTACCTGAACCGTTGCGTCCAACACCTGATTTACGGCTAACTCCCTGCACCCTATTGCCCCAAGATTACGTGGTTCTTTATCCGTATGGTCTTTCGCCCAGTTTTTCGGTCTAAAATTAAGGTTTTGATCGTCATTATAATGTGCAAAATCTGCCATTAAATGAGGTTCAGGATAAAAAGTAATTGGCTTTTTAACAAGCGTTCTCAAGTATTCTAGCTGATTTTCTTTGATAAAGAAATCTTCGTGAACATTGTAGGTAAAACCCAATTCAGCGCTCAATTTATTCCAATCCTCTGCATACTCTATGTCTAGCATTAACGCGCTCAACAATAAGCCTTCTTGTAATGAATATTCGCTAAATGCGAGACCAAAACGCAGGTAATTATAACATACGTCTGAAATTGCCTTTCGGTCTTTAGACCCAAATTTCTTATGTTGTTTAAAAAAGTTTTTGGCCGCTATATGAAAGGGCTCTGGGTATGCATAAGAGCCTAAAAGCTCTTTGGCTACGGTGAATCTTGATCTGAAATATTTCAATTAATAATTAGTTACCGGTAATACAGCTAATTCCTCAAATTTGAATACTTGTAAGAATCTATTTTGAAAACAACTTGCTGTTTTTACCAAGTGAAAATCTGTGTTGGAATAGCTTACCGATTTGTCGGTAATAAATAATGGAAAGTACTTACCAAAGGCGTCAAGTGACTCGCAAGCAAATAAAAGTTGATCGTATCCCATGTAGGCATACGTACTCGGATCATCCTTATACATCGAGCGATATTGGGAAAGCATAGCAGAAGAAGATACCATGGCGATGCTTGCCTTGTTCGTTGTTATAAACGATATATTCACTTTACTCCATTGATTATAATCAATGTCCGAAAATTCAAGCCATTTCTCTGGACCTACTAAGGTTATTCTGTCTCCTTTTCCCAATAGACCATTCACGGAGTAAGTTAAGTTATTTTTATCAAGTGTAGTATGAACTATAACTGCTTTACCATTACCTATGTAGTCATCCCACTTTAAAAATTTAGAAAAGGGAACGGCCTGATAGTTTATTTTTTGGGCTATACATTCTTGTACTAGCGCATTACCAAAAGCAAGGTCATATCGCTTTCCATCTCTTACGATTAATAGCTTTTCACCCGGATGATTTGCTTTAAAATACCTTAGGAAATCTTTAGCCTGCATTTGATCTGACGGATTAAGATTAAAGAAAAACGGATTGTTGGTCCCTAATTTCTGTACCACTGTAATAGGCGAAAAAAGTGGAATCTCTCTTTTTTTAGCGAAGTATGCAGCAATTTTGAGTTGTGGCTCATCCGTAGGACCTATAATCAGGTCTATGTTCTCCATCTCTGGTTTTCTCAGTATAGCCTTTAGCTTATTGGTATCATTATCCGTATCAAAAAAATGCAGCGTAAATTTAGAATTTAGTGCTTCAATATCGGCAATGGCCGTAAGCATCCCTTGATAATACTCTAGCATAAGGTTTGCCCTTCTTTTATCAGAAACACTATTTACAGCATCACTGTGAAAAGGCAGTAAAATAGCTATGTTAAAATTCTTTTTATGAGCTGGAACATCATAGTAATCGCCTTTAAATTCCACTGATGTATAGGTAACCTCATCCTTAACGGGTTCAATATCTAACCGAGTGAAATCGTTTTGGGTATCATTAACTACAGTATCTTTTTTCTTTTCACTTGTAGTTATCACTTTGTTCTCTAGCCATTTTGCAGGCTGCGTTTTTCTAAACGCAGCACAGGATACGAGACTAATAGGAATAAGTAAGACCCATAAAAATCTATTCCCACTCAATGGTTGCTGGTGGTTTGGAGCTAATATCATACACTACTCTATTAATACCTTTTACTTGATTTATTATTTTATTCGAAACGGAAGCCAGAAATTTATGAGGAAGATCGGCCCAGTCTGCGGTCATTCCATCTACCGAAGTTACGGCTCTTAATGCGATTACGTTTTCATACGTGCGCTCATCTCCCATTACTCCAACAGATTGTACCGGTAAAAATATAGCACCGGCCTGCCAAATATCGTTATAAATGCCAAACTCCTTCATTTCATTGATAAAGATAGCATCTGCCTCTTGAAGAATAGCCACATTGCGATAGGTGATTTCACCAATTATACGTATAGCTAATCCAGGTCCAGGAAAAGGATGTCTTTCTAAAATTATTTTTGGGACTCCCAGCTCTGCCCCTATTCTGCGTACTTCATCTTTAAACAACAAGCGAAGTGGCTCGGCTAGTTTAAGTACCATATCGTCTGGCAAGCCCCCTACGTTATGGTGTGACTTGATGGTCGCTGAAGGCCCGTTAACGGACACAGATTCGATCACATCTGGATATATAGTACCTTGACCTAGCCATTTAGCATCTGCAATTTTACTTGCTTCTTTATCAAATACTTCAATAAACGTGTTTCCGATAATTTTTCGTTTGGTTTCTGGATCTGACACTCCGTTTAAACGGCTAATAAACATCTCTGATGCATCTACACCAATTACATTAAGACCTAGACCTTTGTATGCTTCAAGTACTTGTTCGTACTCACCTTTACGCAAGACTCCATTATTGACAAATATGCCTACTAATTGATTACCAATAGCTCTATGCAAAATGAAAGCTGCCACCGAGCTATCTACCCCTCCAGATAGTCCCATTATCACTTTATCAGTGCCAATTTGTTCTTTGTAATGCGCAACACTTTCGGTTACAAAGTGTGCAGGCGTCCAGTCACCGATACATCCACATATGTTTTTTGTAAAATTTTGAAGCAAAAGCGTACCGTCTGTACTATGGCTTACCTCTGGGTGAAACTGTACAGCATATATTTCTTTATGTGTAAATCGATATGCAGCTACTGGAATACTATCTGTTTTGGCCAAGGTCGTCGTGCCCTCTGGCATTTCTAAAATGGTATCGCCATGACTCATCCACACTTGACTTCCGTTTTCCATACCTTTCAGCAGTCTATCTTCGGTTACTTTAGTAATGTTGGCACGGCCATATTCTCTATGTATTGATTTCTCCACTTTACCACCGTTACTAGCCGCTAAAAACTGGGCACCATAACATAATCCAAGTACGGGAACAGATAGATTCATAATATCAATATCTGCGACTGGAGCATCAGGTTGTGTGCAAGAAGCGGGGCTTCCAGATAAGATTATACCCTTAATATCTGAGGTTAGCTCTGGTAGGTTATTAAATGGATGTATTTCACAATATATATTAAGCTCGCGTATTCTACGCGCTATAAGCTGGGTAAATTGCGAACCGAAGTCGATGATAAGAATTTGCTCGTGCATATAATAATAAGCTGCAAAGGTATTACATCCACAGTGGACTTTTGCCGTGTGTGCACCAAGTTATAAACAGATAACCTAGTCTTATGTAGAATTAAGATGTAAATTTATAGCCCACGCCTCTTAGAGATAAGAAGTATTTTGGATTTTTGGGATCAGGTTCAAAATATTTTCTAAAAGCAAGTATAAAGTTATCAATTGTTCTTGTACTTGGATAAACAGAGTAACCCCATACCGTCTGCAATATTTTTTCCCTGCTTACCACCTCATCCTTATTTTCGATTAGCAGCTTAAGGAGTAAGGCTTCTTTTTTAGTTAACGAAAATTTTCCGTCCTTGCCATGGGCTTCGTAACTATCAAAGTTGATTGTATTTGATCCAAAAGTATGTTCTACGAGGATATCACCCTTTGTCGTATCTTCATTTCTACTAATTAATTTATGAATCCGCAATATCAGCTCCTCAATGTTAAAGGGCTTCGTTATATAGTCATCGGCACCTTTTTTAAGTCCAAGCACCCTGTCTTCAGCACTGCTTCTAGCACTTAAAAACATAATGGGCACATTATTATCATGCAGTCTTATATTTTCACAAACGGCAATGCCATCTATGTTAGGAATCATTATATCCAATATCACTAAGTCAAAGCGCTGCTCTTTGAATGTGTTTATTGCTGAAGATCCATCATAAACCACGATAGGATGGTAATCCTCTATCTCTAAATTCAACTTAATAGTATCAGCTAGATGCTTCTCATCTTCTACGAGTAATATTCTTTTCTTCGACATACAATTTTTATTATATACGATACAAATTTGTCATTAATTCCTCATTCTAAAGTCAGTTTATTATCACAAAAAATGAATTTAACCA
>DGBH01000007.1:0-277 GCA_002384205.1 Bacteroidetes bacterium UBA4009 | reverse complement strand
CGATAAAATTTCTTAAATATATTTTTATACTCTTCTTTGGGAATACCAATACCTTGGTCTTTTACTTCTATTATTTTTTTATCATTTTGCGTATAAAGATTCACTTCTATTGGCTTATCAGCAGAGTATTTAAATGCATTTTCGATTAAATTATTGATAACCATTCGTAAAATAAAATTATCCCCTTGTACGTGTATTCCAGAATGTATATCTCCTGTAATATCACCTTTAATGCATTGATTTTCGATAATCTGATTTACCATTTCACTCAAATCTA
>DGBH01000163.1:31892-32515 GCA_002384205.1 Bacteroidetes bacterium UBA4009 | reverse complement strand
ATATACAACGTACCATCATAATGTATTGCGCTCTGCGATTTCTCGTCTAGCAAAGATCTACCCATCGCTACTTGTTTCGATATTCCTGCTAGCTGTTTTACCGTAGGAAAAATATCAATGTGCTGTTTTACCTCATTGCTTATCCCAGCGGGCATTAGCTCCGAATAAATCAACAAAGGAACGCCGTATTTACTCCTATACCCTTGATGCTCATACGTTTCATTAATAGAAGTATGGTCGGCTGTAATTATAAAAATAGTATTAGCAAACCATTCCTCCTTACGAGCAGATTCAAAAAAAGCACGTAATGATCTATCTGTATAACCAATAGCCTGATGAATTTCGGCAGTTCCTTTAGGTAAATCTTGATGCTGAGCTGGAACCGTATAGGGATGATGACTACTTATGGTAAAAATTCCTGAACACCAAGGTTGCTGTTGAGTAGAAAGTTTATTCTTAAAAAACTGCAAGAATGGCTCGTCAAAAATACCCCACTTCCCATCAAAATCATCTTCATTTGGATATTGTTGTTTTGCCACATACTGCTTTAATCCATTGGCCATTAGAAACGGTTTAAAACCCATAGATAACTCATCCGCCGCGTGATAAAAGGAACAGAAATA
>DGBH01000163.1:27368-31666 GCA_002384205.1 Bacteroidetes bacterium UBA4009 | reverse complement strand
CTGTTTCATTAAACAAGGAACGCCTGTATAGATGGATGCTACTGCATCCATAGATCTAAGTCCATTTGCATAAGCATTGGTAAAATTCAGGCTAACAGAAATCATACTATCTAAGAAAGGCGTGTAACTTGGCCTATTTGCGTCATTCAACGAGGTATACTCTTTACCAAAACTTTCCAGTAAAATAATACATATGTTGGGCTTCTGATAGTCTAAATTACTATAAACCAAAACATCTTTAGCTAATTCTACCTGCAGTGCTGAATCAGAAATATAGGCCGTGTATTGGATTTCTGATTTACCTACAGATTCAATAAGTACAAATATAGGTGTAACAGCAGATACTGCTTCTTGTGACTCCAATGCAGAATAAGCATCTAGAAGATTCAAAGGCTTTAATTTAAAACTGCCTCTAGCAATGAGTCCCAAAAGGACCAATGATATAAAACAAAAAACTACGGCAGACATAGTATTTAGTTCTATCTTGAGTCGCTCGTCTAACAATCGGGCACCATACAATATAACCAATACCAAAAGTATACTCCACCAGTATTCAGCCATATACCCAAAAATTATAATATAACTCTGACCTTGTATCATTTGAAAAATTTCTACTCCGGCTATTGATTTGCTAATCGGATAATAGAAAACAGAAATAAGCCCAAAAACCAGAGCACCCAAATACAACAGTAAAAAGACAAACCGCGATACATTTTCCCACCATTTATGCTTAGCAAATAGGCCCGCACCTAATATAATAAATAGTGGGGCATACCAAATAACCATTGCTTTAAGGTCAAACCTCATGGCATAAAACAGATAGTTAACAGGGTTGTCAATCGTTAACTCTTTGATAGACAGCAGCAACAACAGTCTTACTATCCAAAAAGGGGAAAGCAACAAGGGAATGAATGCGCAGATTTTAATTATATTTTTTATACCTAAATGCATTTTGATAGAATGCAAATTATATTAAATTTGCAGTCCTTTAAAAGTAGAATCTCATTTTTAATTAAATAGATTCACCACAAAAGGAAGTAAAAAAAGAGAATTTAATATCATGAAGAGCGAAATACATCCAAGTAGCTACCGTTTAGTAGTTTTTAAAGACATGTCTAACGGGGAGCAGTTTTTAACTAAATCTTGTGTAGAGACCAAAGAAACCGTAACATACGAAGACGGAAACGAGTATCCAATATACAAACTAGAGATTTCTAGTTCGTCACATCCATTTTACACTGGTAAAGTGAACTTTGTGGACACCGCAGGTAGAATCGATAAATTCAATAAGCGTTACGCTAAAAAGAATTAACCAAAATCTAAAAATTATACTAAAGGCTCTCTATATTTGGAGAGCCTTTTTTTATGAATATAATACTCTTTGACGATAATAGTAGAAGTGATCTACTCCCTCTGTGCTACACTAGGCCATGTGCCGAGTTGCGCGTAGGCATTCTTACCATTACAGAAAAATGGAAACATCACTTAGCCGGAGATTTTTCCTTTTTAACTCAAGACTATTTAAGTATTAAATACGGCGCTACCTTTAGTTCTGATAATTTATATCTAAATGGAAGATGTTTACCAAACGACGAGTTACTTGACATCCTAAACAATTTAATCTCAGATGAAGCTATTTTTGACGGGGAAACACTTATCGCTTATCGAGGATCAAAGCATCTTTCAAGGTTTGATTTTTTGGAAGAAGTTGCTAAAGGCGTTAAGAGAATAGATTTTCAAAGCGATTTAATAAATTATACGTATGACATTTTTATAAAAAATGGTCAAGAGATAAAAGCAGACTATCAGGCATTAACCTCTGGTAGAATTTCTCAACCTATTTCTGAGTCAAATACTCTAATAGGTGATGACATATTTGTGGAAGAAGGAGCTCTCATTGAGGCAAGCGTTCTGAATTCTACTCACGGACCTATTTACATCGCTGCTAACAGTGAAATTATGGAAGGTAGTCTGATACGCGGACCATTTGCATTGTGCGAACATTCCACAATTAAAATGGGGGCTAAAATATATGGTGACACTACCGTAGGGCCGCATAGTAAAGTTGGAGGTGAAGTAAGCAATACTGTTTTCTATGGCTTTAGCAATAAAGGTCATGATGGATTTTTGGGTAATTCGGTGATAGGCGAATGGTGTAATCTAGGTGCTGACACCAATAGTTCTAATCTTAAAAATAACTATGCACAAGTAAAACTGTGGAACTATACCAAAAACAGATTTATAAATACAGGTTTGCAGTTTTGTGGTCTTATAATGGGCGACCATAGCAAATGCGGTATAAATACGATGTTCAATACGGGAACGGTAGTTGGTGTTTCTGCTAATATTTTTGGAGCAGGATTTCCTAGGAACTACATTCCATCATTCACCTGGGGCGGAGCAACTGGCTTTGCTACATACGAGGTGCCCAAAGCATTTGAAACGGCCAGTATTGTTTTGCAACGTCGTGGTTTAGATTTAAATCAAGTAGAACGAGACATTTTAGTAAGTATATTTAAAGATTCCGCTAAACAACGCTTTTGGGAATCAAAATCAATAAATAAATGAGAGAAAAAATAGTAGCAGGGAACTGGAAGATGAATCTGGACCTGAATGAGGGGAAAGAATTGCTTATCAATATACTTGATAAAAATATAAACACCAATGTAACATCCATCATAGCACCGCCCTTTACGCATCTCAGCACCTTTAAGACGATGCTAAGTCATACGAACATAGCTCTTGCTGCACAAAACTGCCATCAGCAGGACGAAGGAGCTTTTACGGGTGAAGTGTCTGTTAAAATGCTTAAAAACGTTGGCGTGGAATACATCATTTTAGGCCACAGCGAACGAAGAGAATATTTTCAAGAAGATAGTTTAGCTATTTCTTTCAAAGTAAATAATGTTTTAAAACATGGCCTAAAACCAATTTATTGCTGTGGAGAAACACTTGCTCAACGGCAAGAGGGTGAACATTTTGAAACTATTCGACTACAAATAGAACAAGGGCTATTTCAACTCAACGAGATAGAACTACTAAACTGTATCATTGCCTACGAACCTGTTTGGGCTATTGGAACGGGAGAAACAGCTTCGCCTGATCAAGCTCAAGAAATGCACGCATTCATCCGAAATACGGTTGCTCAACAATATGGGGAAATTACAGCTAACTCTATTTCTATAGTGTACGGAGGTAGTGTAAAACCGTCTAATGCAAATGAACTATTTGCCTGCTCAGACATAGATGGGGGCCTAATAGGTGGGGCATCACTTGATGCAGATAGCTTTATTGCTCTAACAAATAGCTTCTAAAACAAGTAGCCGAAACCCAGAGCTAATTGCTTTGCCGGGTTAAAATTGAATCGTTGATCCTTATTCTCTCCTGGCGCACTATAATCCTGTAGATTGATATTGAAATCCCCTCGAGATTCTAGTGATAATCTAATATTTTCAAATGGCTCATAGCTTAAACCAAAGATTGGTTTTACTCCAAAGGACCAATAGTACCCATAGTACGTTTCATATGCTTTTTGATTAAATTCTGAGTTAAAATACACATCACTCGCGCCATACAGATATATCTTTTCCAGATTTGAGATTGGTAACTTGTACTGAATGCCCGCAGACAGGTCATACTGTACCGTACCTGAACGAGTCGACAACGTATCAGACCTAATCTCTTTATCTGTGTTAACTAGTACCCTAGCGCCTCCTCGTAAAGACCATGTTTCATTTCTTAAACTATGTCGGTACATAGCTTGATAACTGTTCGCATTCTCAAACTTAAGCGGTGAAATCAACAATGCAACTTCATTTTTATTTTGAGCTTTTACGCTTATGACAAGGAAAACAAGTACTATTAACGTAATTAACTTTTTCATTATAACTGCAATTATACAAAATAAAATGGGCTTCAATTTTCATTGAAGCCCATTCGTATTTATTATTTTTTTTAGATTTGGATTAGTTCTCTACCTGTCCAAGATCAATTCGTCTACTGCTATATTCTACACCTTTACTTGTAGAATAGATCGTATTGATTCTACCTCTTTCGATACCATAGTTAGCTTCTAGATAATCAACAATTGCAGTCGATCTTTTATTAGCGATTTGCTCACCTGCTTTACTGGTAGTATAGCCAGTTGCATTCAATGCAAGTCCAGGGCATGATTTCATTTTTTCAGCTATTGAATAAAGAATACCGTATGAAGATGGAGATATACGTGCACTACCATTTTCAAATATTACTGAAGGAAGAATCACATTATCGCAATCACAACAAGCTCCATTTTTGGC
>DGBH01000163.1:24087-27149 GCA_002384205.1 Bacteroidetes bacterium UBA4009 | reverse complement strand
CTTGCTGTAACACTATATAATGAGTCAATATCTTCGTAAATTGTTTCAAGTGGATTTAACCAATCCATGTGAGCAGTTTGCGCCTTGTCACCAAATTTTATTGAAGCCTTGAAGTTTAATGAGTGATATTGATCATTTGCATATCGATTAGCAAAATGTGCTATATCCATACCGTCTACCATGTCTGATCGCACAAAATTGTTTTTGTATTCAATTCCTAAATCGAACTTATCATTTAAATTTTTCTTGAACCCAAATCCGAAAGGCACTGCAGCATTATTGCCTTTGTATTTCGTTTTTGTGCCAGCTAAATCCATTCCTTTGTCCCCAAATGAACCATTCACATCTGTAAACATCAAACCCAATCCAAAAAATGTGTACATCTGAACATCTCTTAATGGTCTAATAAAAGATATATTGCCAATGGTGTATACCCCGGTAATATCAACTTGCTTGTACTTGTTGGTATATGCATAGGATGAAGAATTTTTTGCACCTTTCAGAGTACCTAGATCCGCACTTAAATTTAAACCAAAAGATTGTCCAAAAGAGTATTTAGCATGAGCACCTGCTCCAAATCCCACTTTCCCGTCCTCCGCATCGTTGAAGAGGTAATTAGGGCTCAACTGAATACCAGCAGACCATCTATTCGCTTCTGAAAATTTTGTAAAATAGTTAGTTTGAGCTACAGATGTAGTGAAACTAAATAGTGCAATTATGACTATGACCTGTTTAAAATGTTTCATGGTAAGTATTCTTTTAAGCAACTTATTAATGATTTAAATATTTTGCAAAAATAAATTAAAATTTAAATATTACAAGATTTTTTAAGCCTTTACGTTTTGATTATTCCGATTTCTTGAAACTTAGTTAAGCCGAAGTGTGGCTTAAGTTGTGGGATATTATTTTCGAATATATGTACATAGGTAATTACATCCTCTGTGCGCTCTTGAACTTCTGCTGAATTAAAATACTTTTTCTTCGTTTTTAATAATTTGTTCAATATAGGATTCATTAGACTTTGACTCACTAATTGCTTCTCGGTTAGCTCATTCATTTCATCTAATTTTTCAATCATTTTGGAAACTTTAGCATCTAGATTAAACCCTTTTGCATTTTTTTCAATCAAATTCTGATGAGTATATAAGCGGTTTTTTAAGTCGTCAAAGTTCTCTCTTATCGTTTGAAATAGCTTATTCTGCTCCTTATTTACGACAGATATGAACGCTTGATCACTTTGAAAGAAATCCCTAGCGTCTATATCCCCATTTTCGTGAAGCACGTGCTCAGAGATAATAATGTTGGATGTTCTTAAATGCAGAACAGGAACAGGCATATCATAATTATCAAATAATCCCTTAAGTTGGGTCCAATAATTAACTTCACTTGATCCACCTACATAGACTATATTTGGTAAAATCCACTCTTGATACAATGGTCTTAGAGCGGCATTAGGACTTAGATTAATCGCATTTTCTATTACGTATTGGTGAAGAATATCATCTTCATCGTTCATCACTTGATGTTTTTCTCTTTTATCCTGGCTAAGCTTAAACAGGTTGCACTCTCTGATAACGAGTTGCCTTTGAAATCCTTCCTTTTCTAGTGCCTGGGCAGAATTTAGCAAGGATTCGTAATTAAGGCCTCTCAATTCGTCTTTAAGTACAGGTATAAACTCTTTTTTAAGGTTTTCACTATCAGCGTCTATTATTACCAAGCCGTTATCTGAGAAGTAAGCATGTAACAAGGTTCTAAAAGCGGATGAAAGATTGACGCTTTGGCTATAAGCCGATTGGGACGATTCAATAAACCTAAGTTGCGCTTCCGATAAGTTCATTTTGGCTTTCAACTCATCAAAAAGTTCCGAAATACCGGCAGTCTTCATTCGTCCAACGGCGCCAGTTTGCGTTGTATCCCAAGTAAATGATTGATTATAGATATTTACGGACTGGATCTCTTGAAGATCATGATCTTCAGTTGCCATCCAAAAAACGGGAATAAAATTGTACGTTGGATACATTTTCTGGCATTCAGAGGCAATAGCCAAAACATCCATTATCTTATATAATACATACATTGGGCCTAAACCAACATGAATTTGTTGCCCCGTCGTAATGGTAAATGTATTCTCTAATTCAAGTGACTTAATGTTTTGAAGTACCAATGAATTTTCAGGAAGATCTATTCTAGCATTCTGATATTGACTGCATAAGTCTGTTACCAGTATTTTTCTTCTTGCATAGCTAAAATTGGATTTAGCTTGAATAGCTTGTTTAACTTCTGAAATAGAAGGAGTGTATGTCCTGAGGTGATTTAATCGATCGGAAAAATAGTAGGCTTCTAAAAAGTCGTTATGAAAAAATGTTTCGCGTCTATGTATATGCTCTACATGCATATTACAATAGCTGACCTATCAAGTCAAATGGCTCTGCTTCTGTAATCCGAACATTCACAAAATCGCCTAATCTCAAATATCCACTGCTTAATGGAAGTAAAACTTCATTATCTACATCGGGAGAATCGAATTGTGTACGCCCCATATAAAAATCACCTTCTATCCGATCAATGATAATCTTTTGCTCTGAACCCACTAATGCCTGATTATGCATAAAAGAAATGTCATGTTGAATCCCCATAATCTCTTCAGCTCGTGCAGCTTTTATTTCCGCTGCCACATGATCTTCAAGTGTGCCTGCGTGCGTTCCACCCTCATGAGAATAGGTAAACACGCCAAGTCTGTTAAACTTGTACTGCTCCACAAATGATTTTAATTCCTCAAAATCTTGTTCATATTCTCCAGGATGCCCTACCAATAAGGTAGTACGTAAAGCAATACCACTCACCTCAGCTTTTATTCTATCTAATACCTCTTCCGTACGGCGTTTGGTAATTCCTCTTCTCATTGTTTTGAGTACATTATCTGAAATATGCTGAATTGGGATATCTATATATTTACAAATATTGGGTTTGCTATTTATAATAGGCAACACCTCAAACGGAAACTTAGAAGGATATGCATAGTGTAATCTCAGCCATTCTAGACCTTCAATATCGCTAAGTCT
>DGBH01000163.1:15989-23941 GCA_002384205.1 Bacteroidetes bacterium UBA4009 | reverse complement strand
TCGTGAAGTCTGCGCTCGCCATACAAGTCTATTCCATAGTACGTAGAATCTTGTGCAATAAGCATAATTTCTTTAATTCCATCTCGTACCAGTCCCTTAGCCTCAGCTACTAGTTCATCAATAGATTTAGAAACATGTTTGCCACGCATAAGAGGGATTGCACAAAAAGAACATGGTCTATCACAACCTTCTGATATTTTCATGTAGGCATAATGTCTCGAAACCGAAGACTTGCGCTCACCAAGAAGTTCTTTTTTATAGTCCACTCCCAAATGATTAAGCAACTGAGGTAACTCAAAAGTGCCATACCATTTATCTACTTCGGGTATTTCTGGAGATAAATCTTCTTTATATCGCTCCGAGAGACATCCCGTAACTATTAAGTTTTCGATGTTACCTGCTTTTTTCTCTTCGGCAAATTGCAGAATGGTATCGATACTTTCTTGCTTAGCGTTATCGATAAAACCACAGGTGTTAATAATAATGGTATCGGCATCGGTGGTATCTTCATGAACTGAGTGAACTCTGCCGCCTGTTAGTTGAGACTGCAATACTTCAGAGTCTACTGTATTTTTTGAACAACCTAAGGTTATAATTGAAACCTTATTGGGTTTGTGTGTTTTAGTTTTCATTTAAGAGAAAAGTGATTCTACATAATTTTTACTGTCAAAAAGCTGCAAATCATTCATTTGCTCGCCTACTCCTATATATTTAACAGGGATACTGAACTGGTCACTAATTCCTATTACAACACCACCTTTAGCAGTTCCATCCAACTTGGTAAGTGCCAAAGAAGTAACTTCAGTAGCTGCGGTAAATTGCTTTGCTTGTTCAAAAGCATTTTGACCTGTTGAGGCATCTAATACCAAAAGCACTTCATGAGGCGCACCAAGTACTTGCTTATCCATAACTCGCTTTATTTTAGAAAGCTCGTTCATAAGGTTAATTTTATTGTGTAAACGACCAGCGGTGTCAATGATCACTACATCTGCGTTATTTTCGGCACCATATTTAACTGCTTCAAAGGCTACAGCAGCAGGATCGGTATCCATCCCCTTTGCGACGACCTCTACTCCTACTCGTTCGCCCCAAATTTTAAGTTGATCAACGGCTGCCGCTCTAAACGTATCACCAGCACCTAATACCACTTTCAATCCTTGATTTTTGAACATATTAGCAAGTTTACCAATGGTAGTTGTCTTTCCTACGCCGTTCACACCTACTACCATAATAACGTATGGTTTTACATCAGTGTTATGAATTGGCTTCTCCGTTTCTGCGAGAAGATTAGTAATTTCCTCCTTGAGCATTTCATTAAGCTCTATTTCAGAAAGGTATTTATCACGCGAAACTCTTGCTTCTATCCGATCGATTATTTTAACGGTTGTATTAACCCCAACATCAGAAGAAATAAGTACCTCTTCTAATTCATCTAAAAAATCCTCGCTAATAGAGCTTTTGCCTACTACTACTTTTGAAATTTTAGAAATAAAAGAGGAACGGGTTTTTTCTAGACCTTCATCTAACTTTACCTTTTGTTCTTCGGTTGGTTTCTTCTTAAAAAAATCTAATAAACCCATTAGGTATAAACATAAAAAAGCTTCCCATCAAAAGTAGGAAGCTTTTCACTATAAAAAATATTTTATTTGGATATCTTATTTAGCCAAAGCCGCCTTTACAGCTTCAGTAGGAATCATTTCTTCTCTGAACGAATAAGCACCCGTTTTAGGAGACTTAACGCATCTTACAAGCTTAGCCCAGTCTCTACCCGAACCTTCTTTCTTTAACGTTGCAACTACTTTCTTTGCCATCTTATTTAATTTCTTTGTGTACGGTTACTTTTTTCATAAACGGATTGTACTTCTTAAGCTCAAGACGTTCCGTAGTATTTCTCTTATTCTTGGTAGTGATGTATCTTGACATCCCTGGTACGTTAGTACCTTTTTGCTCGGTACACTCCAAGATTACTTGTACTCTATTTCCTTTCTTCGCCATCTGTTATATTTTACCGTTTTTTAACAAATTATTTAAACAAGCAGTAATACCTTTCTTATTGATGGTTTTTAATGCTGATGTACTTATTTTAAGTGTAATCCACTCATCTTGCTCAGGCAGCCAGAATCTTTTAGTTTGAAGGTTTGGATAAAACCTTCTTTTAGTTCTTCTTTTCGAGTGAGAGACATTGTTCCCGCTCATCGCTTTCTTACCTGTTAAATCACAAACTCTTGACATTCCTTCGTTTTTTAGGGCTGCAAAGATGTTAATTAATTTTTAATTAACCAAGACTAAGGATACAAAAGATATTTTTTTCTTAACTCTTTATATTTTTCTAATTCGGGCTGCCATAACGCACGTATTTCATCGGCACTTTTCCCTTGTTCTATTTGCTCTGACAGTGATTTGGTACCACATAATTTATAAATGAAACTTTTAAAAAATTCGCCATCTTCTTCCCTATTATTTTCATAAAATAAGATTAACCAACTCAGATTTAACTTTGGAGAGGCAAAAAAAGACTCGTCCTCCGCATCGTGTACCTCAAAACCACCACAAATCTTATCCTGATGCTTTGGATCATCTGCAACACCTGGAATAGATATCGGAGTAAACTCAATGTCTCCTTTTACACCTGGACGACCCACTATTTGAAACGGGGTAGGAGTTCCACGGCCAACACTAACATTAGTTCCCTCAAAAAGACCTAGATAAGGATAAAGATATACCGAATTCATATTGGGCAAATTAGGCGATGGCTTAATAGGTAAATGGTATAAGCTAGTGTGATCATAGTTATCGCAAGTCACTATTTTGAGCTCACAGGTTACGCCTCCTTTGAGCCATGATTCCCCATTTATCATAAGAGCTAGCTCTCCTACGGTAAGTCCATGAACCAGCGGAATAGGATGCATGCCGATAAAAGAGGTGAACTCTTTTTCCAAAACAGGACCATCTACATAAAATCCATTTGGATTAGGCCTATCTAAAATTAATACTTTTTTACCCAGCTCTGCACATGCTTCCATTATATAGTGCATCGTAGAGATATAGGTGTAAAAACGAACACCAACATCTTGAATATCAAAAACAACCACATCTATATCTTTCAGCATTTCTAAGGTTGGTTTCTTATTAGCTCCATACAAGGAAACTACGGGCAAACCCGTTTTTACATCTAACCCATTTTTGATTATAGCGCCCGCACTGTGATCTCCCCTAAAACCGTGTTCAGGTGCGAATACTTTTTTTACATTAACTCCTAAATTTTTAAGCGTATCCACCAAATGAACTGAGCCAATGGTGCTTGTCTGATTAACTACCATTGCCACCCGTTTACCTTTTAAAAAAGGCAAGTAATCTGCTGTTTTAGCAGCACCTACAACAATGTCTACAATCTCCTCTAGCATGCCGTCTACACCTTCTGTGGTGACAACTCTACCTCGATTTGTTTCTTCCTTCGGAGATCCGGCAGACTCACATGCCATAAAAATGATCATCAAAAAGAAGATTATTACATATTTCTTCATTTAAGTTTATAATCTTGCGGGGTCAAAAGTATGCAAATAGGGTACTATATAGCCAAGAAGTTAAGCTTAAGTAAGCAACAATCGTTCACTAAAACGATCACTGTACTAGCCATAGCAGCAGTATCACTAAGCATATGCGTGGTCATTCTATCATTTGGTATACTCCTTGGTTTTAAAAAAGAAATTCGTGAAAAGGTACGAGGCTATACGGGTGATGTAAGTGTTACTCAATATCAATTAGCTACCGGAAGTGAAAGCAACCTATTTATTGTCAATGAGCAACTATTAGCCACGATAAATAAGGAGCAGTCTATCGCATCTGCCTTCCCATTTATAAATAAAGCAGGCATTTTAAAGTCAGACTCTACGTTGGAAGGTATTATCTTAAAAGGTATTCCTGCAAATTATGATTTCTCATTTTATAAGAAACACCTGAAACGAGGCACTTTACCCCACTATACCGACACGATAGATTCGTATGACATTTTACTTTCAGAGTATACAGCCACTATTATGGGCGTAGACACTGGGGATAGGATAAATCTATATTTTATAGATAATGACAATGTACGCATGCGTAAGCCAAAAATTATCGGGATCTATAATACCGGATTACAAGAGTTTGATAAGCAATTTGGGGTAATGCACTTACGAGCGGTGCAGCGGGTTGTAAATGACACTAGTTACTCTTTAGCAGCTGGTTACGAGATAAAATCTACAGAAGGTGTAGAACCAAAGCGAGTACAAGAAGCATTGATTAATCTATTTAATTATAACTATGCCATAAATACCGCCGAAGATTTATATCCAACCATATTTCAGTGGCTAGAAATCGTGGACACCAATGTGGTAGTCATTATTATTTTAATGTTTGTGGTGGCCATTATCAACATCATTACGGTTCTTTTAATTTTAATAATTGAACGTATTCCTATGATTGGATTACTAAAAGCTATGGGCGCACATTCTGGAAAAATCATGAGTATTTTTAATTGGCAAGGATTATTCATCCTCATAGGTGGCCTCGTTATGGGTAATGCTGTGGCCTTAGGTGCTGCTTATCTTCAAGTGCAATACAAAATTATAAAGCTTTCTGCAGACACGTATTATATGGATGCCGTCCCTTTCACCTTACCCTTAAGTTATTTGATACTGATTAATATTGCTGCACTGTTGGTCTGTTTTGTGTTTACCTATATCCCGGTAAGACTCATCAACAAAATAGAACCTAGCCAAAGTATTAATTTCCGTTAACCGATTCAACTTTTATTAGTTGGATTCGGAACATTAATATAGTCAAAAGGGCAATGTAAGCACCTATTGCCACAGCACGTTCCTCTATTAAGATGATAATCTCTTGTGAAAACAAGATTTCCATCCTCGTTTATGTAGTAATCTTTTATTTCTTCAGCTCGTTTCCGCATTTTCTACAATAGTTGGCAGCATCGTCATTTTCAATAAAATTGCACTTAGTACACAAGATGTTTTTTTTGTCATCCTTAGCCATTTCCACGCTTACTATACCCGTTGGCACTGCAATAATTGCATACCCCAACAGCATAAGTATAGAACTTAAAATTTGTCCCAGCGGGGTAACAGGCACCATATTTCCATAACCCACGGTGGTAATGGTAACAATTGCCCAATTTATACTAATAGGTATATTAGAAAAACCTGCTTCTTCAGGTTCTATGACATACATAACAGTGCCCATCACCAATACAGTCACTAATACTACTCCAAAAAACACCGTTATTTTTGCTCCACTTCGCTTCAGCGCTTTACCCATACCTTGGGCTTCACCCATAAAACTAGTAAGACTTAAAACCTTAAATATTCTCAATAATCGAATGGATCTCAATATTCTAAACAAACCATAAGCAGGTAAAAAGAAGGTAAGATAGGTTGGGATAGTGCTTAATAAATCAATAACACCATAAAAGCTAAACATATACTTCTTGGAACTATCGCTTACATAGAGTCGAGTAGCATATTCTATGGTAAATATGGCCGTAAAAAAGTACTCTGCATATTGAAAGAAGAGCAGATATTTTTCATGCAATGAACTTACACTATCTAAGATAAGTAAAATAACGCTAAATAAAATAGCCCAAAGTAGACCAATATCAAATCTTCGACCTTCTACTGTGTCAGCTCCAAAAATAATATGCTGCCACTTTTCTTTGGCATTCTTATAATCTAGATTTTTAACCGATGGATATTGCGCCATATTAAGTAGCAAAGATAGTAACAGTATTCACCCGGTTATCAAGAACTACTACTTTTAACAAGAAGACTATAATCATAGAATTCCGGATAATCACTTTATTTTATCACGCTTCAAAACAAATGTTTTTCGATGACAATCTTGATACCCCAATTTATCAATAGCCTCAATATGCTGCGTGGTTCCATATCCTTTGTGCTGCTCAAATCCAAATTCAGGATGAATTAAAGCAAGCTCTTTCATATAGACATCACGATGGGTTTTAGCCAAAATGCTGGCCGCGGCAATACTTTTATAAATCCCATCTCCCTTCACAACAGTGGTATGCGGAATAAAATTTAAGGGTTCAAAACGGTTACCATCTATAAGCAAATGCTCCGGATGCATTGATAACATCTCAATCGCTCTATGCATTGCTAAAATACTACAGTTCAATATATTGTATTTCTCTATCTCCCTTTCGGTACAGCTCGCTACCGCCCATGCCAACGCTTTGCTTTCTATCTGTTTACGGAGTTTATCTCTAGTGGCTTCGTTTAGTTTTTTGCTATCATCTAGCAATGGCAGACGTACGCCAACAGGCAAAATAACCGCTGCAGCATATACAGGACCTGCCAAGCAGCCTCGGCCAGCTTCATCGCAACCCGCTTCTATCAGTCCTTTGTGCATATAGCTTTTGAGCATCGAGCAAAAATAGTATAAGTTTGCAACCTGAAATGTTGGAGTACAGAGATACTATTTATAATAACTATTTTACGAATCAAGTAAATAAGCAAGCACGAGACTATGCCGGTATGCTAGCCGAGCAAGCATCACATAACGGAGCCGAATTATTAGCTCTCTTACCCCAAGACAAATCGGCTAAAATAGTGGATTTAGGTTGTGGGTTTGGCACTTTTGTAAAACCTGCAATGGATGCGGGATACACACATGTATCAGGTTATGACATCAGTGAAGAACAAGTAGCCGTTGCCCATATGTTAGGCATGACCAATGTGCACCATAGTAGCATAGACTCTTATTTTGCCAAGGGCGAAAAAGTAGATGTAATTGTAGGTTTAGACATTATTGAACATTTTACTAAAAACGAATTAATAGATTTCTTGTTAAACGTAAAAAAGGGTTTAAATCCGGGGGGAAAAGCCATTTTTAGAACTCCAAATATGGATGCTCCTCAAACCAGTGTTTATGCTTATGGAGATATTAGCCATGAGGTTTTTCTGAATAAAAGTTCTGCTCTTCAAATAACCAGTGCCGTAGGTTTTGAAAAGGTAGAAGTTTTTGGTGGACTTGTTAGAAATACCAATCCACTTAAAGAAGTCATCCGAAGCATAGGCTGGTGGAAATACAAAACATTAAAAAAAACGGTACTTTTTTGTACCGCCAGAACATGGCATAATGTGGTTTTTGAGCCTAATCTGATTATCGTAGCGGAGCTTTAGAATACGCCAATCCCGCTTTTTCAAGCTATTTTTAAACTATAGATTAAGTATTCCACTCAATCTCTAAGTTAAATCGACTCTCAAAATCAGCTAACAATGGGAATTCCTTTGCCATATCATCAAATTGCTGTTTTGGTGTGAAAAGTTTATATTCATTGACCTCTACGGCATTTACTGTACACGTAAGATTATCCAATAAATACCCTTTTTCAGCAAAAAGAGCCTTAACCTTCCGTGATTCTTCTTTGATTTCTTCTGCTACCATCTTAGAACCTACGGTAAAGAGAATATTGTTTTGTAAGACTTCTATTAGCGGGTCTGCAAAGAATGACGCTAAACTAGCCCGCTTACCTGAAATGAGCTTTTGAGCATATTCTTTTAAAATATCTTTACTCGATTCTAGGGTTATATCTGCTAGGGTGAGAGAAGTATCAACCTTTTTTTCTTCTATTTTCTCTACAACCTTCTCGCGAGATCTTTGCATTACGGCTCTCAACCCGCCTATTTTAACACTGGCTACAGGCTCGTCTTCTTCCGATTTTCCACTTTCATCAACCTTAACTTGCGGAGCATCTACCGTTGCAAAAAGATGTTCGTAAAACCCAGTATTGACTAAGACTTCTAACCTAGGCTTTTTTTTTTAGTTACGTCTATGGCGTGTTGTAATGATGCCAATTTTATCAAGCATAACTCTACATGCAGTCGGGTATTCCTGCTCGTTTTATAATTCATATCGGTCTCACCCAATATGTTTATCGC
>DGBH01000163.1:0-15909 GCA_002384205.1 Bacteroidetes bacterium UBA4009 | reverse complement strand
TTAGCTAATCCATTGATAAACAATTGACCATCAAAACCATTGCGCTGTATTTCGTCATAGTTAACCAACACAGAACTTATATCGCCTTCAAGGAAGCCATCTACCATCTTAAAATAGTAGTCGTAATCTAAAATATTTAAATTCTCAATAACATCAGCATACGTTATCTTTCCATCTTTGCCAAAACTAGCCATTTGATCAAAAATAGATAGGGCATCACGCATAGCGCCATCTGCCTTTTGTGCTATTAGATGTAATGCATCCTCTTCTGCCTCTATATGCTCATCTTTTGCAATTCCTTGCAGGTGACTTACTATTTCAGGTATTTGAATTCTATCAAAGTTAAAAACCTGACAACGAGACAAGATGGTTGGAAGTATTTTATGCTTTTCTGTAGTTGCTAAAATAAAAATAGCATACTTAGGAGGTTCTTCTAATGTTTTCAGGAAAGCATTAAATGCTTGCTGTGACAACATATGAACCTCATCAATAATGTATACCTTATAAACGCCCGTTTGCGGCGGTATACGAACTTGCTCATTGAGCGCTCGTATATCATCAACAGAATTATGAGATGCAGCGTCTAATTCAAAAATGTTAAAGGAAAAATCATACCCATCTGGAACCGTCCCCTTATTTATCTCCTTTGCCAAGATACGGGCACAAGTAGTTTTACCGACTCCTCTAGGACCACAAAAGAGAAAGGCTTGAGCCAAACGATCATTGGTAATTTCATTAATAAGTGTTTCGGTAATATGCTGTTGCCCAACAACCGTATCAAAGGTTTCAGGTCTATATTTTCGTGCACTTACTACGTAACTTCCCATGAGAGTGCAAAGTATATTTAGTATAAGGTGATAAACAAGAAGTGTTGAAAATTTAGTCAATAAATAAACTTCATTCTTGCTTTTAGCTTAATATGGATACTTGCAAATTTCCTTCAAAGCCTCTACTGAATGATTTATCAAGTCAAGCAAAGTCCTTCCTATATCTGTATTTCACAATTAAATAAAGCTTAAAATAAGCAAGTAAAAAAGCGACTGAAATTTTAACCTATACATAGTTGTGTATTTATATTTTAAAATATTACTTTTGCAGCCCTAAAAATTATTTTTAAACACAATAACAATGGAAAAAACACATTACGAGTCTGTGGTTGTTTTAACACCCGTGCTTAGCGAAAAGATGTTGCAAGATGCAGTATCCTCTTTCGAAAAGCTGATCACAGAAAACGGTGGAGAGCTCATCCACAAAGAAAATTGGGGCCTAACTAAAATGGCTTATCCAATTCAGAAAAAAACAACAGGTTTCTATCAAATTTTCGAATTTGCAGCTGAAGCAGATGCACAAATCGTTGACAAGCTTGAATTAGCTTACAGACGTGACGAGCAAGTTTTAAGATACTTATGTATCAAACTTGACAAGCACGCTATCAAGTACAATGAGAGAAGAAGAAACGGAGAATTCAAAAAAGCTAAAATTGTAGATACTACAAATGCTGCACCAGTAGTAGAAGCTAAAGTAACACCAGTAACTAGTGAAGAGGAGGAATAAATCATGGCTAAGAGACAAAAATACACTAGAGTTCCTATAATACGTCCTAAGAAGTATTGCAGATTCAAGAAAAGTGGAATCAAGTATATAGACTACAAGAATCCAGATTTCTTGATGGCATTTATTAATGAGCAAGGCAAGTTATTACCAAGACGTATTACGGGCACTTCGCTTAAATTTCAACGAAAAGTGGCTGTAGCTGTTAAGAGATGTAGACATATTGCTTTACTTCCTTACGTAGCAGACCAAATGAAATAAGTTTAACCAAATTAAATTTTAACGCAATGAAAGTTATATTAAAAGATTTCGTAAAAGGATTTGGTGAGAAAAATGATATCGTTGAAGTGAAAAACGGCTTCGGTAGAAATTACCTTATTCCTCAAGGATTAGCAACTATTGCTACTCCATCTGCCATCAAAATGGCAGAAGAAAACGTGAGACAAGCAGCTCACAAGCAAACAAAAATCAAAGAAGATGCTCAAGCACTTGCAGAAAAGTTAACAGGAATGAAAGTTACTGTTCCAACTAAAGCAGGTTCTAATGGCAAAATATTTGGTTCAGTTACAGCTATGCAATTAGCTCAAAGTCTTGTAGACAGAGGGTTTGATATTGATAAAAGAAAAATAACTACTCCTGAGATTAAAAACATAGGAGAATACAAAGCATCTATTCAACTACACAAAGAAATTTCTGTAGAAATAGATGTAGACGTAGTTCAAGAGTAATAATTACTATTCTTTCGAATAAATGTAAAAATCCCGACTTTAGAGTCGGGATTTTTTTTGCCAAAAAAATGAGCAGATATCTACTCGTGCCTTAAAGCTTCTATTGGGTTAATACGTGACGCCTTGTATGCTGGCCATATTCCCGCACCTAAACCTACTACCGTGCATACAACCAAGGCCAAACCAATCCAATTCCAAGGTATAATAAAGCTACCTCCTATCATACTACTAATGAGGTTACCCATCGTAATTCCTAATATAACACCACCTAGGCCACCTATTTGGCATATTACAATGGCTTCAATTACAAATTGGTTTAAAACCGTTTTACTTCTTGCACCTATCGCTTTACGAGTACCAATTTCTTTGGTTCGCTCCGTTACCGAGACCAACATGATATTCATTAAGGCTATTGCCGCTCCCATTAGCGTGATAGCCGCTATATACACAGCACCCAATAAAATAACGTTTAAGTTCTCCATCAAAGAAGCAGCAATACTATCCGACTTTACGATACTGAAATTTATTTCCTCTTTTACCTTTAGCCTCCGTATTTGTCTAAATAGGTTCTCCGAATAACCCGACATAGCGTCTAAATTAGCTATACTCGGAACACTAACCCCTATATTATAACTCAAATTGTCTTTCGGAAATTTATCCCTAGCCAACGTTACAGGCATTAGGATAATTCTATCTCCTCCAAAATCAAACGCCCCCCCTTTACTGGCAAAAAGACCAACTACTCGAAGCTTAACACCACCTACCTTAATGTCCTTATTAATACAATTTTCTGCACCAAATAGCGATTCTTTAATCTCTTGACCAATCATCACTACATTAACATTTCGCTCAACATCTGCCATTGTTAAATTTCTACCTTCGGCTAAGTCGTAACCCGCTACGGCAAGATAAGATTCATCGGCACCAATTATATTAGAATTAGGATTCGTCTTTTTATTTCCATTTTTGGCTATCGCTGTCCAAGAATTGGAAGAATTTACCGAAACCTCGGCATCCTCTGCAAATCTATTTTTAAATTCTTCGGCTTCCTTATAGGTTATATTCTCGAAGAATGTTCGTTTGTTTTTTCTGCTCAACGAAAAACCCGAGGATCTATTCTGGATGTTAAATGAGTTTGACCCCATAAAACTAAAGTTTTTTACCAAGCTACTCTCTATTCCATCTATCGCTGTAAGAATACCAACCAATGCCATAATACCAAAAGAGATAATGAGACACGTAATTATCGTTCTCGTAATATTACCCTTGATACTGGTAAATGCTTCTTTAAAATTTTGGTAGATGGTCATTTTATACCTTCAAAGTAAGTACTAAAGTAGATACGCGGTGGAAGCATCTATTAAATGAAGTAATTTTTCGATTTTATAAATAAATAAAGAACCATTAGCTTTAATTTCGTTCTATAGATATGATACTATCCATCGAAATAGCGCAAGCCAAATGAAACAGGACCTGTACTAGGCAAAAAATAGTACACAAACTAATTGCAGAACGTGTTCATTCGATACAAAAAGAAATTGAATTATTAAAAAAAGAAATTGAAATTGATTTATAAAATATTCTTCATAATACTGTTTTTATATAGTTGTAAGACAAGAATAACGTTTGTAGCTCAGCCTACTAGTAACATTCAATTAAACATAAACGATAAGACAGATAAACAAATTGAAGACTTAATAAGCCCTTATACACTTGGAATGGCTGCAGCCATGAATGTGATTATAGGACACAGCCCGGCATTCGTAGAAAAGAAAAAACCAAGTAGCGCATTAGGTAATTTTATGGCAGATGCCGTCATGGAAAGCGCAATAAAGGTATATCCTCTTTCCACTATTTGTATACTAAACTATGGGGGAATTCGCAGCACCTTGGATTCAGGTGAGATAACTGTGGGTGATATATTCCAAATAATGCCATTTGAAAATGAAATTGCAATCTTAAAATTAAACACCACTTACATAGATTCCCTTCAAAATTTTATTAGGATAAAAGGTGGTGAGCCTATATCCGATAATATAAATTCACTAAAACAAATTGCGTTAAGCGGTCAAGACTATTTTTATTTAGTCACTACAGATTACATGGCAAACGGAGGCGATAATTATAGTTTTCTTACCCGAGCTTCTGAAAGAATAAATACCAACATTAAAATAAGAGATGCTTTAATAGAATATGTAAAAATACATCAGCATATCACTTTCGATACCAAAATCAGGGAACTATGAATCGCAAAGAATTCATATATAAAGCAGCAGTAATTACTGCAGGTGTAACAATGGCTCCGAAAGAGATGTTTGGGAGTAATCATGAGCGGTTAGTTATTTTACACACAAACGACTGGCACAGCCACATAGAACCGTTTCCAGATACCGACAAAAAATATCCCGGATTAGGAGGCGCAGCAAAAAGGGCCGCTATGATTAATAAAATTCGGGCTAAACATAAAAACGTACTTCTACTAGACAGTGGTGATATTTTTCAAGGCACACCTTACTTTAACTATTACGGCGGCGAGTTAGAGTTCAAATTAATGAGTGAGATGGGCTACGATTATGCAACATTAGGCAATCACGATTTTGACGCAGGTATAGAAGGATTAGTTAAACAATTACCACATGCAAGTTTTAACTTCTTATGTGCTAATTACGATTTCAGCAACACCCTATTAGACGGTAAGGTAAATCCATATGCCATTTGTCATAAGGGGGAATTTAAAATTGGGGTATTTGGGATAGGAATTGAATTAGATGGCTTAGTACCAAAAAAACTATTTGGAGAAATTAAATACCAAGATCCTGTTGAATGTGCTAATAAAACTGCAGCATTATTGAAAAAAAAAGGATGCAACTTGATAATTTGCTTATCACATTTAGGCTATCAGTATGAAGATAACAAGGTGAGCGATACTATTTTAGCTAAAATGTCTAAAAATATAGACTTGATTTTAGGCGGACATACCCATACATTTTTGAGTTATCCACAAGGCATTTTTAATCAATATGGAAAAGAAATATTTATTAATCAAACCGGATGGGCAGGTGTAAACTTGGGACGTATTGATTATGAGGTTAATAACTCAAAAAGCGCACAAATACTAGGGTTTAACTACTCAAATATTTTATAAAATCAATACTATTTTTATTTTTTTAGAAACTTTTTTTACCGCAACTTGCACGTCTATTACGGTGGAAAACCACTTCGAGATTATATTTTATTAACCTAACTTTTTAACAACCAAAAACTTACATGAGCGAACAACACGAAACGGTGTGGAAAAATTGTCTTCAAACTATAAAAGATAATGTTAACCCACAAAGTTTTAAAACGTGGTTTACCCCTATCAAACCTCTAAAAATTGAAGATAAGGTTCTAACGATACAAGTTCCGAGTCAATTTTTTTATGAATGGTTAGAGGAACACTATGTTGCTCTACTCAAAAAAACCTTGGAAAAGGAATTAGGAGCTGGTTCAAAACTAGAATACAATGTAATTGTAGAAAATAGCAGCGGTAGTGCAAGACCATATACGGTAAATATGCCCACTCGTAATGTTACTCACAATAACAAGAATGAAATGGGAATGCCCATTAACCTATCCAATAATATTCATAATCCATTTATTATACCTGGTCTTAAAAAGTTAAATGTAGATTCTCAGCTTAACTCTAATTATACTTTTGACAATTTCGTGGAAGGTGAATGCAATAGACTAGCGCGATCAGCTGGATATGCAGTGGCCAATAAGCCCGGAGGAACAGCTTTTAATCCATTGATGATATTCGGTGGAGTAGGTTTAGGGAAAACACATTTAGTGCATGCCATTGGAAATCGTATAAAAGAAATATCTAGCAATAAATCAGTCCTATATGTCTCTTCAGAAAGATTTATAAATCAATATGTAGATAGTGCTAAAAATGGAAACTACAATGATTTCTTGCATTTCTATCAGATGATAGATGTTCTAATAGTAGACGATGTTCAGTTCTTTGCTAAAAAAGAAAAAACACAAGAAATATTTTTTCAAATATTCAACTACCTGCACCAAAACGGAAAGCAATTAATCTTAACTTCTGACCGTGCTCCAAAAGATCTAAAAGATGTGGACGAAAGACTATTATCTAGATTCAAATGGGGACTTTCTGCAGACTTGCAAAATCCAGACTTTGAAACACGCATCTCTATCTTAGAACAAAAAATGTATCAAGATGGCATTAAGTTTCTGCCAGAGGTAATAGAATACGTTGCAAATAAAGTAGATAGCAATATTCGCGAATTAGAAGGCGCATTAATCTCACTGATTGCACAAGCTTCTCTTAATCGAAAAGAAATCGACTTAGAGATGACTAAAAAAATGATGAAAAACTTTGTTAAGAATTCATCTCGCGAAATATCAATCGAGTTTATTCAAAAACTTGTTTCTGACTACTTTGGTGTCAGCGTAGATCTTATGAAATCTAAAACACGTAAGAGAGAAATCGTACAAGCAAGACAAATATCGATGTTCTTTGCTAAGCAACTTACACAAGCTAGTCTTAAAAACATAGGAATGTATTTTGGAGGCAGAGATCACTCTACTGTAATACATGCATGCCAAACTGTAAACGATCTTATAGATACAGATAAAAAGTTTAAATCTGACGTAGATGAGCTAACCAAAAGAATAAAGATAAATACGTATTAACCAACTATTCTAAAATAGTTTTAAAGCCTTAATTAAACATAATTAAGGCTTTATTTTTTTGGTAATTTTCAAGTAACACTTGCAAAGGGATTATTCACTACCTTTGCACCCATTTTAGATACAGCAATTTATGCAAAAAATTAGAAACGTAGCCATAATAGCTCACGTTGACCACGGTAAAACTACCCTAGTAGACAAAATTCTTCAAGCATGTGAGTTTTTTAAAGATCACGAGAAACCTGGAGAATTAGTAATGGATAATAATGACATTGAAAAAGAACGTGGTATTACTATTCTCTCTAAAAATGTTTCAGTTCAATACAAAGGCACTAAGATAAATATTATCGACACCCCAGGTCACAGTGATTTTGGTGGTGAAGTAGAACGTGTAATGAATATGGCCGACGGAGTACTACTTTTAGTAGATGCCTTTGAAGGCCCAATGCCACAAACACGTTT
Source organism: Bacteroidetes bacterium UBA4009 (assembly GCA_002384205.1). Classification (GTDB taxonomy): domain Bacteria; phylum Bacteroidota; class Bacteroidia; order NS11-12g; family UBA9320; genus UBA9320. The sequence continues at coordinate 8,470 of DGBH01000163.1, read as the reverse complement.
TGTATTGCAAAAGGCACTAGAAGCTGGGTTAAAACCTGTTGTAGTGGTAAATAAAGTAGATAAAGAAAATTGCACCCCAGAGGAGGTGCATGAAAAAGTATTTGACCTCATGTTTGCCTTAGATGCAAACGAAGATCAACTCGACTTTGCTACCGTTTATGGATCAGCAAAAAATGGCTGGATGAGCAACGATTGGAGAGAACCTACCGACAATATGTTTGCAGCATTAGATGCTATATTAGCGCACGTTCCTGCACCCATACAAGAAGAAGGTAACGTACAAATGATGATTACTTCTTTAGATTTTAGTAAGTATACAGGCCGTATAGCCATTGGCAAACTAAAAAGAGGAGAATTAGTTGTTAATCAAAACGTTTCTCTAGTGAAAAGAGACGGGAGCGTTTCTAAAACCAAAGTAAAAGAACTTTTCTTATATGATGGTCTTGCAAAAGTTAAAGTAGAAAAAGTTGCTGCTGGCGATATTTGTGCTGTTACAGGTCTTGAAGGTTTTGAAATAGGCGACACTATCTCTGACCCAGAAAATCCTGAAGCACTTCCTTCCATCAGCATAGATGAGCCTACCATAAGCATGTTGTTTACTATTAACGATTCTCCTTTCTTTGGTAAAGAAGGAAAATATGTTACGAGTAGACATATTAAAGATAGACTAGAACAAGAGCTAGAAAGGAATCTTGCTATGAAACTGCAAGAAACATCTACGGCAGATTCATTCTTAGTATACGGCAGAGGGGTATTGCATTTAGCTGTACTTATTGAAACTATGCGTAGAGAAGGCTATGAATTACAAATTGGTCAACCACGTGTTATTATCAAAGAAATTGATGGAGTAAAATGCGAACCTATTGAAGAACTTACCATCGATGTTCCAGAACATCATAGTGGTAAAGTCATAGAATTCGTTTCCTTGAGAAAAGGAAACATGCTTACGATGGAACCAAAAGGTGATATAATGCATCTTGAGTTTGAAATACCATCACGTGGAATCATTGGATTAAGAAACACACTACTTACTTCTACACAAGGAGAAGCAATTATATCACACCGTTTCAAAGAGTTTCAAGCACATAAAGGAGATATACCTCAACGTATAAATGGATCTTTGATCAGTATGGAAAATGGCGGTGCTATCCCTTATTCGCTTAACAACTTACAAGATAGAGGTAAGTTCTTTGTATCTCCTAATCAGGCGATTTATGAAGGTCAAGTGGTAGGTGAACATTCACGTCCTGGAGATGTAGTAGTTAATCTAACTAAAGCCAAAAAACAAAGTAACGTTCGTAGTAGTGGCGCAGATGAGAAAATTAAACTTATTCCACCACAACTTTTTACGCTAGAAGAAGCACTAGAGTATATTCAAGCAGATGAGTATGTAGAAGTTACTCCTGAAAATATTCGTTTGCGTAAGATCTACTTACTAGAACACGAACGTAAAAGAGCCAAAAACGGAGCGCTCTCTATGTAAATAAATTGTAAAACTAAGTCTAAGATTAAGATTAGAATAAGACTTTGGTTTTAACTTAATCTTAGACTTACATTTGTTTCGTGAGTAAAATACTTTTTTATCTTATTCTAAAACCTCTATCCTACTGGCCTTATTGGCTATTGTACGGATTTTCTGATTTCCTATCATTCGTATTTTACAACCTAATCCCTTACCGTAAAAAAGTAGTACTTTTTAATCTCAGGAATTCATTTCCCAATAAAACAGAGCGAGAGATCAAAACGATATGTAGGGCATTTTATAGCCACTTTAGTGACTTAATTGTAGAAAGCATAAAACTATTTAGTATTACCCAAAAGCAAATAGATAAAAGATTTGTGGTAAACTTACCACACGCTCTTCCCACCTATTTTGAAAAAGGTCAAGACGTACTAATTGCAGGAGGACACTATAACAATTGGGAAATGCTGGCATCCGGATTACATCAACAAGTTCCTTATGACTTAGTAGCTCTCTATAGTAAATTAAATAATCCTTTTTTCGACCGTAAAATAAGAGAGTCTCGTAGTGCATTTGGCTTACGTATGGTAACAACCAAAGACTCCTTTACGTATTTTACAGAAGAACATACTACTCCAAGAATGACTGTTTTTGGTGCTGATCAAAGTCCTACCTATAGTAAATCCGTATTTTGGACTACTTTTCTAAATCAGGACACTGCCGTAGCCTTGGGAACTGAACGGTTTGCCAAAAAATATAATTTACCTGTTTTATACGGTTCTATCCATAAAGTTAAACGAGGTCATTACACTCTAGATATAGATGTGCTTTTTGACGACCCTAATCAAACTGCAGAAGGAGAAATAACCAAAGCACACACCCGAAAACTAGAAGAGCAAATACTTGCACACCCTGAATATTGGCTATGGACACACAAAAGATGGAAACGCGTAAGAAAAGAAAATGAGTAATCTTTTTAAACCCATTATTAAAGGAACAGACGTATTTATCGCTCCTACTGCGACCGTTATAGGTGATGTAAAACTAGGAGACCAAGTGAGCATATGGTATGGCGCAGTAATAAGAGGAGATAGCGATAGTATTACGATTGGGGCCCGCAGCAATATACAAGATAATGCAGTCATCCATTGTGACCCAAATGAGCCAACTCATATTGGTGAAGAATGCATTATTGGTCATGGTGCCATAGTTCATGGAGCTATTCTAGCTAATAATGTTTTGGTAGGCATGAATGCCATCATTCTTAATACTGCTCACATAGGTGAGTTTTCTATCATAGGGGCAAATGCATTGGTAACCGGGGGTACAATTATCCCTCCATACTCACTTGTTTTAGGATCGCCAGCAAAAGTGGTAAAAACAGTTTCTAATGAACAGGTAAAGAATATAAAAATAAATGCAGAAGTGTACGTGGCAAAAGCCAAAGAATTTTCTGAATACTATAAAATGTAAAAACAAAAAAAGTCGCTTGTCTTGCAACAAACGACTTTGATTACAAAATTCAAAGCAATAACAATTAATTACTGCTCAAAAGTCTTTGTGGTTAGTGTTCCTTCAGCATCCCACATTTTCCATGTACCTACTTTCTTACCCTCACTATAGTACATTTCAAATCTAACCTTTCCTGCATCGTCCCATATAACCCATTTACCTTCTTTTTTATCATTATGAAACGCGGCGACACTGGTTAATTCACCATTTGACGTGTACTGAAACCAGCTACCTGATCTCTTACCATTGATGAAGGTTCCTTCTTCTTTTATAGCACCATTAGCATGATAATATACCGCAGACCCTGACAGCAAGCCATTATTTACAGAAATTGTAGCCAGTTTAATGCCAGACTCAAATTGCTCATATTCACCTGAGAATAGACTTCCATCTTCATTAAAATACATACCATCTTTAACCACAATATTCGTAGTAAGAGCAAAGGATACTAGTGTAAAAACTGCTGCAATTAGGGTGGTAAGGCTTCTCATATTTTTAGGTGTGTTAACAATTAGATAACAAACTTAACATTAATTTAACATTGCGCAAAATTTTTATTACAACTTCTTATTGCGATATATCAATTAACAATGTAGAACCTTTAGACAGGCTTGTTGTTATTACTATCTTTGCACAGATCAAACGATTAATATAAAATAATAAAAAATGTCAGTATTAGTAGGAAAAAAAGCTCCCCATTTCAGTGCAGGAGCCGTAATCAATGGAGACGAAATAATAGAGAATTTCTCCTTAATCGAATATGCAAAAGACAGCTATGCTATCTTTTTCTTTTACCCAAAAGACTTCACTTTTGTGTGTCCAACAGAGTTACATGCTTTTCAAGAAAAGCTTGCTGATTTCGAAGCAAAAGGCTGTAAGATAGTAGCCTGTTCAACAGATACTGAAGAAAGTCACTGGGGATGGTTACAAATGGCAAAGGATCACGGTGGGATACAAGGCGTCACCTATCCTATAGTTGCTGATACGACCAAAACTATCACCACTAACTATGGTATTTTATTTGGAGATTATGATTACAATGAAAATAACGAACTTTTCGCAACTGGTCCGATGATCGCCTATAGAGGATTATTCTTAATTGATAAAAACGGAGTAGTTAGACACCAAGTAGTAAATGACCTACCATTGGGAAGAAGTATTGATGAAGCTATGCGTATGCTAGACTCTCTTATTCACTTGGATACACATGGTGAAGTTTGCCCTGCAAACTGGTCTGCAGGTAAAGATGCCATGAAAGAGAGTTTTGCGGGTGTAGCAGATTACTTGTCTCAGAATTAATATCCAAATAACAGTATACTTAGAGGTCGCTCCCATTCAATTGGTGGGCGACTTTTTTATTTCTCTAAGCAACGTTTTAGCTTTGAGTGCGTCTCATAAAGTATGAAATCAGTCTTAACCATACTTTTAACCTTCTTAGTTTTACTCGCACAAGCCGTAACAACGCTCTCTGGATCAATTGAAATAAATAAGATTAACCTTACTCAGCTAACCGTAAGATATACCTTTATTCTAGATCAGCAAGATTCTGTATTTTCAGCGGATAGCTTTAGTTCTACTATTAGATGTGTTGGAAGTTCCTCGAACATTAATCTAACCAATCCCGTAGAGTTAAGCAAGACCAAACAGTTTTTAAGTTGCTCCAATACCAGCTATAAATGGAATATAGTATATGGTAATACCTTAGATTTAGGAGATACGAAATTCAGTGCTATAGGAGCCTGCTGCAACCTAAAAATTGATGCAAGCTGCGGCAAAAGAAGCAACACTATATCCAGTCTATCCACATCCCTAACAGATTTCTATATCTACACCCAATTCGAAAATTGCAATATCATATCGAACCAAACACCCGCTTATTACTCATCACTGCATAGTAACAATTGCTTGAACCAACCCTATTTCTTTAATCTAGGAACGTTAGATACAGCAAATTTCGACTCAATATCATACAGACTAGTAGCCCCATTAAGTAATACCGGCTCTGCTCTATCTTTCAAAAGTGGGTACTATCCAGACCAGCCACTAATACCTTACTATCCGGGTAGCACAAAATATCCGTATAGTCAGTCAAATGCCACGCCGCCAATTGGTTTCTATTTTGACTCAGTGACAGGTGATTGTATCTATACACCTGTAAATACTGGCGATGCCGGACCTGTAGCCATAGAAATAACGGAATGGCGAAAAGATAAAGGAGGTTCTTATCAAAAAATAAGCACAAGTCATATTGAAAAATTTATTAGCACCTCTCAGTGCCCTGAGAATAATCCGCCAACTATTATTGGGAAACGAGACACCATAGCTATTGTAGGTCAAACCTTATGTTTTAATATAGCCTCAGACGATGAAGTATTTATACCACCACCTCCTGCTCCTACACCTGCTCCAGATGAAGTACAGTTAAGTTGGAATAGAGGTATACCAGGGGCCTCTTTCAATATTATTAATCCAACTGACAGACTACAAACAGGTAGGTTTTGCTGGACTCCTACTGCTGGCGATGTGCGAACTCTTCCATACACTTTCACCGTAACTGCTAGAGATAATGCATGTCCACTTAATGCTGTTACAGTAGATACCTTTAAAATTAAAGTAAATGAGACTGCAGGAATCTCTCGTACTAATCACCAATCAATTACTCTTTACCCAAACCCGGCTACCTCTATTGTTCATCTACCTTTCTATTTAGATAAAGCAATACTTACAAATTCAATAGGTCAAATAGTTAAAGAAAAACAAAATACAGCCGTACTTGAGATTGAAGATTTGCCGAGCGGTATCTACTTCTTAAGTGGAGAAAAGAACCAAGTTATATATAATGCTAGACTTATAAAAAACTAGGTTTGATCATAACTAAAAAAAGTTCTATCCTTTTATACCGCTTTCTTAGCTTATGCTATTTCTCACCTTCAAGGTATATTCTCTTAGTGCCGTTTTTAAGTCAACGCCATTTTCAGCCATATGTTCTAAAATGAAAATAGCCGCTAGAACATGTGTTAGCTGCTCGCCTTCATCTTTACCTTCTATTTTGATTTCAGGAACTTGTTCCTCATACAAGTCCATTTCGGCTTTTTGTAATTCTTCTAAGCTATAAGCTTCTGTAATTTTTTTAATGACAGGAATCTGCATTTTACTATTGATCTAACTTATAAGGATTCTAATAATTCAACCACTTTTGGCTCTAGACTTGTAGCCGCTCCGTTTACAAGCTTACCATTTTTAAATACCGCAAAATAAGGCAAGTTGTCTACCCCTGCTGCCTTACGTGCTTCTATATTTTCTTCCGCATTCACATCTAAAAAGGTGACCCCAAAAAATCGCTCATCTTCTGACAAACGTCTGTACTTAGGAGCAAAAAGCTTGCAACTTCCGCACCAATTGGCAAAATACTTAACCACTACTTTTTCATTACTGGCAAGTAATTCGTTAAAATCTTTATCTGTAGATACTTGTATTGACATGCCGCAAAGTTAACTGGGCCTATCAAGTAGCCGAAACAAAAAATACTATTAGATTATAAAGGTAAATTATAGTGCGTGACTTGGCACTCTCTTGCGAAGTACGATTACGAATTCGTCTCCGTGAACTGGAATTTCAACTTCTTGAGGCTCGTATCCTACATACTCCACAGTAACTTTAGTTTCATACTCCGCAGATATTTCGCTTTCTCCATCAAAATTAGTAAATGAAGATAACTCTACCGAAGGCAAAATAACCTTAGCTCCTGTTACTGGCTCGTTATTCTCATCTAATACCTTAATTTTCATAGGATTATTCGCTAATGTCATCAACGATGAGATAAGTAATACAGCGGTTAGCTTCAATTTCACAGTGCAATGGTATTTAGCTCATGTTATCGCAATGTTACCGTTATGCTACTATTAAAAGAAGTGTATAAGTCCTACATTTGCTAGCGATGAAATACAGCATAATCCTTCTTGTATTATTAGCTTCTTGCAGTGATAAAAACAAAAATGCGCCTAACCAATGGGTTGATGATAAGCTAATTACTATCTACGAGTTGCAAGACAGACGGGATACCGAAGGACTTATCCCATTTCTTAAAGCTAAAAAAGAAAGTCATCGCGTTGCTGCTGCCTTGGCATTTGCAAGCGCACAGGATACTTTAGCCATTCCTTATTTGAATCAAATGCTACAAATAGATCAAGATCCAATGCCAAGAAGAGCCGCAGCCTTCGCCCTAGGGCAAATCGGACACCCAAAAGCATTGCAAATATTGAGAAGTGCTTTTGATGGAGAGCTGTTAAATGAAAACAGACGATATATTTTAGAAGCTATTGGAAAATGTGGAGATTCCAGTACCCTAAAACTCTTCGAGGAAGTAGAATATATCGACTCTGCACTTCAAATGGGTTGGGCGTACGGAGTGTTCAGACTAGGGTTAAAAGGATTTCATTCCGAGTCATTGAATACTAGGATGATGAATTTCTTAAATAATGACAACAAGGACTTGGCAATATTGGCGAGTCATTACGTATATAGGGATTTGAGAAGTCTTGGTGATTTGGAATTGGTGGATTCGTTGATTGGGGTTACAAGGTATGACGAAATTAAGGAACGATTAGCGCTTTTAACCAACCAAAAAGTGGAAGGTGCAATCTTAAAATGGGAACAATTCGACTCTTTGAACAACTATCAAAGGGTGAATTTAATAAATAATAAGAAATCTTGGTCCTATCTAGAGTATCAGCAACTCGTCAAATTATTCTACGACAATACAAAACATATTGCCGTAAGAAGTGCATCATTTTCATATATCGTTTCACATTCCCATGGTGATAGTGAAAATACTTACATTGAATTTGCTTTAAAATCAGGAGATATGGCCTTACAAAGCTTGGCGTCAATTAGACTTCAAGAAAGCAATTTAAATACTGACAAGGTCACCATGCTACCACTATTAAACCAAGTCAAATCCCAACTTACACTCCCACAACAAGCTGAAACATATATAGACATTTGCAAGGCAATAGAAGTATTAGGAGGTGAAAAATTCACAGGTTACAAACCTAAATACAATAACCCTATCGATTGGAATTTCATAAAAACCATACCTGCCAAGCAAGAGGTTATTATTAAAACGACAAAAGGCGCTATCACGATTCAACTTTTTGTAAATGATGCCCCCGGAACGGTGAGTAATTTTTTAAAATTAGTAGACTCCGGATTTTATGATACTAAATATTTTCACAGGGTTGTTCCTCAATTTGTGATACAAGGAGGCTGCCCAAGAGGTGACGGATGGGGAAGCTTAAACTGGACGCAACGAAGTGAGTTCAGCAACTATCAAACATACTCAGAAGGAACCGTAGGTATGGCCTCCGCAGGTGTAGATACCGAAGGCGTACAATTTTTTATTACCCACTGCCCAACACCACATTTAGACGGAAGATACAGCATTTTTGCTAGGGTAATGAGCGGCATGGAAGTCTTGAATAAAATAACCGTTGGTGA